>DATARX010000516.1:0-13576 GCA_036263955.1 Rhodopila sp. | reverse complement strand
GTGCGCGCGGCATCGGCGGCGGTTGGCGGCAAGGGTGGCGGCGGACGGCCGGACCTGGCGCAGGCCGGTGGACCGGATGGGGACAAGGCCGACGAGGCACTGGCGGCGGTGCGGGCCGCGCTGGGGTAGAGCGACGCATCGACTTCCGCGACGGGCGCCAAAGGTAGGGGGCGCCAAAGGTAGGGGGCGCCAAAGGTAGGGGGCGCCAAAGGTAGTGGGCGTTTGTGTTGGCGGGCGCCGTTGATGCCGACTCCAGAAGGCCGTCATGGCCACCCACGCGCTTTGCGTGGCCCGGCTATCCGTGCTCCCGCCCGTGCGTTGATGGCCGGGACGCCCGAAGCAGGCGCCCGGCCATGACGATACCGCAAGAATTAAGCTCAACGCTCCTCGGTATCAGGCGTTATGCGGCCGCGGCGGGTTTTGTGGTGGTTTCGGCACGGCGGGCGCGGAGGCGGCGGATGCGGCGGGCGTCGGCGTCGAGGACGCGGAATTCGATGCCGGAGGGGTGGCTGATGACCTCGCCGCGGGTCGGGACGCGTCCGGCCAGGGTGAAGACCAGGCCGCCGACCGTGTCGATGTCGGCGTCGCGTTCGTCTTCGGTCAGGATGGGGCCGATCTTTTCCTCGAAATCCTCGATCGGCATGCGGGCGTTCAGGTCCAGCGCGCCGTCCGGGCGTTCCGTCAGCATCGGGGCCTCGACGTCGTCGTGTTCGTCAGCGATATCGCCGGTTATGGTTTCGACGAGGTCCTCGATCGTCACCAAACCGTCGATGCCGCCGTATTCGTCCACCACCAGCGCCAGGTGAACGCGCTGCAGCCGCATCTGCGCCAGCAGGTCCAGCACCGGCATCTGCGGCGCTACCATCAGCGGCTTGCGCAGGATCGACTCCAGCGAGAATGCCTCCGGGCGCCCGACATAGGCGAACACGTCCTTGATGTGGATCATGCCGATCACGTCATCCAACTGCTCCCGATAGACCGGCAGCCGGGAATGCCCGTCGTTGCGGATCAGTTCGATGGCCTGGTCGAGCGTGACGTCGGCGCGCATGGCGACGATGTCGGCACGCGGCACCATCACGTCGTCGGCGGTGGTTTCGCGCAGCCGCAGCACGTTGGCAATCAGCAGGCGTTCGTGCCGGTCGAGTTCCGGCAGCTCACCGGGTAGTTGCTGGGCGTCGGCGGCTTCCTGCACCAGTTCGGCGATGGAGTCGCGCAGCGAGTGTTCGGCCTGCTTGCGCCCCAGCAGATAACCCAGGCGACCGAGCAAGGAGACTTTGTTGGGGCCGCTCATGCGCGTTTCCAGGGGTTGGGCACGCCGATGCGATGCAGGATGCGGGATTCGGCCATTTCCATGCGGCGGGCATCGCCGGGATGGTCATGATCCTCGCCGCTCAGGTGCAGCGCACCGTGGACCACCAGATGGGCCAGATGGTGGGCGATCCGCCGCCCCTGGGCGGCAGCCTCCGCCCGCACGACGCCCAGCGCCAGGATGATCTCCGGCGCAGGGTGCTCATAGGTGAGCACATTGGTGGGTTTGTTCTTCCCGCGATGCCGGCCGTTCAGCGCCCGGACGACGCGGTTGGACGACAGGACAATCGTGCCTTGCATGCAGGCTGCCGCTGCCGCGCGCCGGACGATTGTCGCAGCGTTTGGGATCAGTCGGTGCCAGGCCGGATCCGCCACGACGACATCGACGGTGGGACCATCGAGGTCGGGCGGCCGGGTACTAGGAGGTTCCATCGGTGCTCAATTTGTCGCTTCGGGAAAGAAATTCTGGTCCATGATCTGTTCGGCGGACCAGGGGCAGGAGACGGGAAAAACGCTTCGCTCGATACCTGCCTCGCGAACCGTCCTCGGAATCGTGCGACGATAAGCAGCCGCGATCGTCTCTCCAAGAGTAGATTTCAGGCTTGGATTATCCATCAGGTGATCTTCGAGTTGGTCGCGTTGTTCTTCGAGGGTCAGACGCCAGCTATTGCCGCGCAGAGGAGGCTGGTACTGCCATTTAAGCAGATGCAGGAGCACGACGGTCAACCGGTTGACCAGTTCGCGCTTCTCGCTCTTGCCCATGCTCTCGATTTCCTCGGCGATGTGCTCGATATCCGCCTCGGAAAGCCTACCGGCACGCAGCAACCCGGCCTGTTCGTTGGCCCAAGCGTAGAAATCCCGATCATAGAGCTGATGATTGCTCATGCGTGGCTCCTAGGGTGACGAGGGATTCGGCACGGGCGGATCCGGCCAGAAATTCGGGTCCATGATCTCATCGTAAGTCCACGCGCAGGACTGCGGGAACGTGGATTTGTTCAGATCTGTTTCAGTCGCGGCATCGAGGACGGCACGCCGATAGGCCACTTGCAAGGCGTCGGGGATCTGCGATTTCAGGCTGGGATTATCGCGCAGGTGGTTGTCCAATTCGTCCCTGGTGTTGACGATGGAGCCCTCCCACGACTTACCCCGGCACCCTGGCTGGGAGCGCCACTTGAGCAGATGCAGCAGCAGGACTCGCAGGCGGCTGACCAGTTCGCGCCTCTCGGTTTTGCCCATGTTCTCGATTTCCTCGGCGATGTGCTCGACATCCGCCTCGGATAACCGGCCGGCGCGCAGCAAGCCGGCTTGCTCATTGGTCCAGGCGTAGAAGTCCTGATCGTAGAGCTGTTGATTGCTCATGTTGAAGGTCCTGTCACCCGGTCGCGTGCGTCTGACGCGGCGTCTCGATCTTGCCGTGTCGCCAACGGATGCGTCCGAGTTGCTACGACTTTCCTCCCTACTCGCTATGGTGTGATTCGCTATGGTGTGATTCGCTGTGGTGTGGCCGTTCCCGCTCCCGCCGGACCTCGCCTTGGGCCGCTTCGCGCTGATCATACGCGCCGACGATGCGCGCGACCAGGGGATGGCGGACCACGTCCCGCTGCTCGAAGCGGACCACGCCGATGCCCTGGATGCCCTCCAGCGTATCCAGCGCGTCGCGCAGGCCGGAGCGGACGCCGTTCGGCAGGTCCACCTGGCTAAGGTCGCCGGTGATGACCATCCGTGTCCCCTCGCCCATGCGCGTGAGGAACATCTTCATCTGCATGGCGGTCGTGTTCTGCGCTTCGTCGAGGATCGCGTAGCAGTGCGCCAGGGTGCGACCACGCATGAAGGCCAGGGGCGCGACTTCGATTTCCCCATTGGTCATGCGGCGGATGACCTGGTCGGCGGGCATCATGTCGTGCAGCGCGTCGTACAGCGGGCGCAGGTAGGGGTCGATTTTCTCTTTCATATCGCCGGGCAGGAAGCCGAGGCGTTCGCCGGCCTCGACCGCCGGGCGGGACAGGACGATGCGGTCGACCTTGCCGGCCTGCAGCATCGCGACGGCCTGGGCGACGGCGAGGTAGGTCTTGCCGGTGCCGGCGGGGCCGACGCCGAATACCATTTCGTGAGCGGCCAGCGCTTCCATATAGGCGATCTGGCCCGGGCTGCGCGGCCCCACCGCGCCGCGGCGGGTGCGGATGGCCGGAATGTCCGACAGCGGCAGGCGGGGGTCGTTTTCCGCGTCCGCCATGCGGATCGCCGCCTCGATTTCGGCGCGCCCCACGCTTTCACCTCGCTCCAACCGCCGCCACAGTCCGCGCAGCATCTCCTGCGCGATATCGACCCGCGATGCGTCCCCCGCAATGGCGATCCGATTGCCTCGACAGGAGAGCCTGACCCCCAGGGCCTGCTCGATCCGGACGAGATGCCGGTCGTGATCCCCCAATAGAAGGGGCAGCAGGGTGTTGTCGTTGAACTGGAGGGTGATGGCCTTGCCGCCGGATTGGGCGGGGGCAGTCGGTGCCTGGGGGGCGGCGAGGTGTGTCAAGCTATTCGTCTCTCCTGGACAAGGGTTCCCGCAAGTGAGTTTGGATAATTCGCGACGATTCGCACCATCGATTCGGTGCCAATAAGACTTGCACTTCCTGTCAGGTGTATTGGTTGAAGAAATGGTGACCGTCCGGCGACTTGGCCAGGGTGGCGACCAAGGCCCGTAAACAGGACCGGCAGGTCGAGCCCGACGCAGCCGGCGTTGAAACGCTGCTGCTGGTCTCGCAGCAGGGCTTGCAGGGCCTGAAGACGGCGATCCTTGTCGGTTTCCGGCACCTGGGCCGGGGCGCCGGCCGCCGGCGTACCGGGACGCGGCGAATACTTGAAGCTGTAGGCTTGCGCGAAGGTGATGTCGCGGACCAGGGCCATGGTGGCTTCGAAGTCAGCCTCGGTTTCGCCCGGGTGGCCGACAATGAAGTCCGAGGACAGCGCGATATCCGGGCGGGCGGCACGCAACTTGTCGACGATGCGGCGGTAGTCGTCGCCGGTGTGCTTGCGGTTCATCGCGACCAGGATGCGGTCGGAGCCGGACTGTACCGGCAGATGCAGGAACGGCATCAGGATCGGCACGTCGCGGTGGGCGGCGATCAGGTCGTCATCCATGTCGCGCGGGTGGGAGGTGGCGTAGCGCAGGCGGAGAAGATCCGGGATTTCCGCCAGTGCATGCAGCAGGCGGGCGAGATTCCAGCCATCGTGCTGCCAGGCGTTGACGTTCTGGCCGAGCAGGGTGATCTCGCGGGCGCCTTGGGCGACGAGGTGGCGGGCTTCGCGCAGGATCGTGGCGGCGGAGCGACTCTGTTCGGCGCCGCGGGTGTAGGGAACGACGCAGAAGCTGCAGAATTTGTCGCAGCCTTCCTGGATGGTCAGGAAGGCGGTGACCCCCTGCGGGGTGGCGCTGTCAGGCAGGTGGTCGAACTTGTCTTCCGGCGGAAAGTCCGTCTCGATCACCTTGCCGCCGGCGCGGGCGGCTCGGGCGACCATTTCCGGCAGGCGATGGTAGGTCTGCGGGCCGAGCACGATGTCGACATAGGGGGCGCGGGCGAGGATTTCGGCGCCTTCCGCCTGGGCGACGCAGCCGGCGACGGCGAGGATCATGCGGTTGCCGGTGGCTTCCTTGAGGCCGCGGAGACGGCCGAGTTCGGAGAACACCTTTTCCGCCGCCTTATCACGAATGTGGCAGGTGTTGAGGATGACCATGTCAGCGCCGTCCGGTTCGGTCGCCGGGGCGTAGCCGAGGGGGGCGAGGACGTCCGCCATCCGGCCGCTGTCATACACGTTCATCTGGCAGCCCCAGGTGATGACGTGAAGACGCTTGCGATCGGCCTGGGTCATCAAAGATGCTCCGCACAACCCTGCCGGACCGTTCCGGCGCGGGGAGCGGGAGGAATGAGCGGCCCGACGGGCGAGGTCAAGCAGAACGGCGATGTTGGGCGCGACAGCGCTTGGTTGCCTCCTTCGACCCCGCGAGTTTGGGGGCATAAGGCCGGTGCGTGTCAAGAACGGGATGCCGTGTCATGGAGGGTTCATGGGGAAGATGTTAACCTTTGCGGGTTAAGAGGACTGCTCACATCTTGACCTTCCCCCGGTGGGAACCCTTTTGAGGGAACCGAGGAGCAGTGACATGAATATTGGTGAAGCCGGCAGGGCTTCTGGCGTAAGCGCGAAGATGCTGCGGTATTATGAGAGCATCGGCCTCATTCCGCAGGCCAGGCGCACCGAGGCCGGCTATCGGACCTACAGCACCGGCGATGTCGATACGCTGCGGTTTATCCGGCGCGCTCGGGACTTCGGTCTGCCGATGGACCGCGTAAAGCTGCTGGTCGGCCTGTGGCAGGACAAGAACCGGCCGAGCCGCGAGGTGAAGGAGATCGCGACACGGCAGGTCGCTGAGTTGGAGGCCAAGATCAGCGAGTTGACCGCGATGAAGGATGCCCTGGAAGCCCTGGCCGATGCCTGTCACGGCGACAGTCATCCGGAATGTCCAATCCTGAGCGACCTCGCGGGGGCGGCACCGACGCCATTGCACCATGAGGCGGCGCCGCGGGCCGGTCAGCGCTTCTCGGCTGGCCGCCTCCCCTGATCGCGGATCGGTGTGGCGTTCTCACATCGCGAGGTAGCCGCCATCGACGTAGAGTTCTGCTCCGGTGATGTAGGACGCCTCATCCGAGGCGAGAAAGAGGATGGCATTGGCGACCTCATCGACCTCCCCGGTGCGGCCGAGCGGGACGGATTTGAGCATTTTGGCGCGGATTGCCGGGTCGGCGGTGGCACCGGAGGTGCGCATCGGCGGCATCAGCCCGGGATGCACGGAATTGCAGCGGATGCCGTCCTTGCCGAACTGCACGGCGGTGGACTTGGTCATGATCCGCACAGCGCCCTTGGCGGCATTGTAGCTCATGTGCACCATGGTCTGACCGACCACGCCGGAGATCGACGACAGATTGACGATCGATCCGCCGCCGTTCTTTTGCATCTGCCGCACGGAAGCGGCGGTGCCGAGGAAGACGCCGGTGCTGTTGACCGCCATCACCCGCTCCCACAGGGCGAAATCGAGCATGTCGTTGGTGGCGCTGCCGCTGATGCCGGCGTTGTTGACCAGGACGTCGAGCCGGCCGAACGCCGCGACGGTGGCGTCGACGACTTGCTTCCAGCCGGCTTCGTCGGTGACGTCGAGGGTCATGAACATGGCCTTGCCGCCGGCTTCGTTTATGGCGTCGGCGACCGCCCTGCCCTCGGTTTCGAGCATGTCGGCGACGACGACGCAGGCCCCTTCCCGGCCGAACCGCCTGGCCGTCGCGGCGCCCATCCCGGATGCGGCGCCGGATATGATGGCGGTCTTGCCCACGAGACGCATGATTGTTTCCCCCTCTTCTTGAGTTGGCATGAGTCTGCCATCGGCGGCGGCCCTTGGCTACCGGCCGGTACCGGGGCAGCATGGGATCAGAAACATCGATCGGAGACTGTCCCATGGCGCATCGCGGCTTGACGTTCGGCATCTTTCTCGCCCCGTTCCACCGGTTGGGTGAAAACCCGACCCTGGCGATCGATCGCGATGTGGAACTGATCCAGTGGCTGGACCACCTTGGGTATGACGAGGCGTGGATCGGCGAACATCATTCGGCGGGGTGGGAGCTGATTGCGTCCCCGGAACTGATCATCGCCGCGGCGGCGGAGAAGACGAAGCACATCAAGCTGGGATCGGGGGTGACCAGCCTGCCCTATCATCACCCGTTCCTGGTGGCGCAGCGATGGGTGCAACTGGATCACATGACTCGCGGGCGGGCGATGCTGGGCTGCGGGCCGGGCGCGCTGACGTCGGACGCGTATATGCTGGGGATCGAACCTTCGACGCAACGGCCGCGCATGTTGCAGGCGATGGATGCGATCATGCAGCTTCTGAAAATGGAAGAGCGGGTCACGATCAAGACCGACTGGTTCGAAATGAACGATGCACGCTTGCATCTTGCGCCGTACAGCGATCCGCATTTCGACATCGCCGTGGCCAGCACGATCACCCCCTTCGGCATGATCGCCGCCGGCACGCATGGCGTTGGGGTACTGTCGATCGGCGCCGGCCTGCCGGGCGGCCCGGAGGCGCTGGCCAGCCAGTGGAAGATCGCGGAAGAGGCCGCCGCGAAGGCGGGCAAGACCGTCAGCCGGAAGAAGTGGCGGGTGGTAGTGAATGCGCATATCGCCGAGGACGACGAGCAGGCGCTGAATGAGGTGCGCAAAGGCGAGCGTAATGAAACCATTACTTATTTCGAGGATACGCTGGGTCGCCCGCCCGGCCGCTCGGACGATCCGTTGAACGACGGGGTGAAAATGGGGACAACGCTGGTCGGCTCACCCGAAACGGTTGCGAAAGGGATCAAGCGGCTGCTGGAGTACAGCCAGGGTGGTTTCGGGGGGATTTTGTTCCGGGCACATGAATGGGCGACGCGGGAGCAGACAATGCGCAGCTACGAACTGTTCGCGCGGTATGTGATGCCGGTGTTCCAGGGGTCGCTGGAGGGACCGATCGGGTCGCGGTCCTGGGCGATGGAAAACCGCAAGCAGGTGTTCGGCTCGACGCCGGAGGCGGTGCGACGGGCGTTCACGGATTTCGGCGCGGCGGTCCCGGAGGATTTCAAGCAGCGCACGCTGGGCGGGCGGGACGTCGGGTAGCCGGTTCGCTGGGGGGCGGCACCGACGATCTGGGGGCGGATGGCCGGCATCGGCCATCACGGCTCACGGGACCCCGGGATCATGGGATCATGGGATCATGGGATCATGGGATCATGGGTGTTGCAGCAACGATGACCGGCGTAGCAACGGGCGTCGATGCCTGACAGTATCGCTGTTACGTCAGCAATGACCGGCGCACCGACAAGAATTCCTGCACCGCTGCACAGAGCGCGTCGCATTCCGCATCGCCGATCGGCATCGATACGGTCATCATGCCCCGGCGGGCAAGCCAGATGCCGTGGGCAAGCATGTCGAAGAAAAACAGCTCCTTCAGCTTGGGATCGGACCTGGCTGCGATCTCTGGGCTAATGACCGCATCGCGCGTCGCGTGGATGGCGAGCATGGATCCGATGCCGGTGAACTGGACGGGGGCGCCGGCGGACTGGCAAAGCGTGTTCAGGCGCGCGCGCAAGGCGTCGCCGCGGGCGTTGACCGTGGCGGCGGCTTCCCGCGTATAGACCTCGGTCAGGCCGGTGAGTCCGGCGGTCATTGTGAGAACGTTGTTGTTGAACGTGCCGGCATGCGGCAGCGCGTCGTGACGCCTGGGGTCGAACAGGTCCATGATTTCGGCTCGCCCGCCGAATGCGCCAACGGACATGCCGCCGCCGAGGTATTTTCCGAGTGTGGTCAGATCGGGCCTGATGCCGTGCAGCGATTGCAGGCCACCAAATGCGAGGCGCGAGGTCATGACCTCATCCAGGATCAGCAGCGCGCCGACGCGGGTGGTTTCCTGGCGTATCATCTGAAGGAACGCGGGGGAGGCCGGGATGCAGCCGCCGCTGCCGATCATCGGTTCCAGAATAACGAGCGCGAGGTCTTCGGTGATCAGCGCGCGGGTGCGCTCGATGTCGTTGTAGGGGGCGAGGACGTATTCGAACGGCACATTGATCGGGGAGCCGCCGCCGGCGAACCCGAACACCGCGCCGTGGTAGGCGCCGTTGAACACCAGCACTTTCTTGCGCCGGGTGAAGATGCGGCCAAGGGAAATGGCCAGGAGATTGGCCTCGGTGCCGGAGTTGGTGAAGCGGACGCGTTCGAGGCCGAAGCGGTCACAGACGGCGCGGGCGAAACGAGCCTCGGTCATGTTGGAAGCGCCGAAGCTGATGCCGTTGTCCAGCGCCCGGTCGAGCGCCGCTCGGATCACCGGATGCGAGTGGCCGTAGAGGCCGGCGGTGTATTCGCCGAGGAAATCGATGAACTCCCGGCCGTCGGCATCCCATAGGCGGCAGCCCTGGGCGCGAGTCATGGCGAGCGGGTACGGCGCGTAATGCAGCACAGTGCGGGTGTTGCCGCCGGGCATGACCGTTGCCGCTTCGACATAACGCGCCAGGCTGGCGGGGGCGCTGGTGACGTAGGCTTCCTTTGCCTCATTCAGCGCGGCGTCGATGTCGGTGTTGCGCATGGGGATATCGCGCATGGGGGCGTTGCGCAGGGGGTGGTTGCGCAGGGGGTGGTTGCGACGAGCGGTGCCGGTCATGGTCGGATCCGAACAGTTGGCAGGTGCAGTGTGCGTGCGGGGCGTGCGCGGTGCAACGTGCGGCTTTCATCTCTGCTCGTTGGGCCTGGAGAAGCCGGATCAGTTTCGGCGAACGTTCCAGGACACGAACTGGCCGGGCTGATGTTGGCGATGTCGGTGCGGCACGCGGCGCGCTGGAAGATCGCCAGACCGGTCTTGTTGTTCTGCACGGCCGGCTGCGTGCCAAAGTGTCGTTTGACGCCAATCACGGCTGCCTGTAGGTCGCGCGACGATGACGACTGTTCGACTCCTGGCCGACGACCTGACCGGCGCATTGGATACGGCCGCGGAATTCGTTCCGGTAGCGGGCGATATGCCGATTTTCTGGCCGGGCGGATGGCCGTCGGGACTGGAGGGCAGTGCCGCTTTGGACAGCGGCACGCGGGAGCGTCACGCGGAGGCCGCCGTAACCGACGTCGGCCGATTGGTTGGGCTGCTCGAAGCGTCCGACATCGCGTTCAAGAAGATCGACAGTTTGCTGCGCGGGCCGACGCTTGCGGAAATCGCCGCGTGCATGCGGGCGGGGATGTGGCGGCATTGCGTGATGGCGCCGGCGTTTCCCTATCAAGGACGGGTCACGCGTGCGGGAAGGCAATTCGCGCGGACGACGGATGGCTGGGCCGCGGTCAGCGGCGACCTGGTGGTCGATCTGCTGTCGTTGGGCGTGCCGGCGCGGCCGGGTCGGGCGCACGGCGGGTTGCAGCCTGGCATCAATGTGTTTGACGCAGAGACGGACGGGGATTTGCGGCAGATCGTTGCCGGGGCTCGGCGCTGTGGCGAACCGGTGCTGTGGGCGGGTGCCGGCGGGCTGGCGCAGGCGCTGGCGGGCGGGGTGCCCCACGCGCCCGGGCTGAAGCTGCCGCGGCCGATCCTTGGGTTATTCGGGTCCGATCAGCCCGCAACCGCCGACCAGCTTGCCGCGTGCCGGCCGCATTGGCTGGAGGTTGTGGACGGCGCGCTGCATGACGTTCCCGTACGGCTGCGGGATGCGGGATTGGCGCTGGTCAGTTTCCGATTGCCGTCCGGGACAGCGCGGGCGCCGGCGGCGGAGCGGATCGCCGGTTGGATCGCGGATACCGTCGATCGGGTCGATCCGCCTGGCACGGTGGTGGTGGCGGGCGGCGAAACCCTGCGCAGCCTGTGCGATGCGGCCGGAGCCAAAACCCTTTTGGTACAGGGCCGGCTGGTGCCGGGCGTCCCGCGCTCGGTGATCCGGGGCGGGCGGTGGGACGGCGTCACGGTCGTCTCCAAATCCGGGGGGTTCGGTCCCCCGTCCCTGCTGCGTGAACTGATCCTTGAAAGGACAGAGTTATGAGCCTGAACACGCTTGCCATCACCATGGGCGACCCGGCCGGCGTCGGCCCCGAGATCATCGTCAAGGCGGCCGCCGAATTGTACCCGCGCATCGAGAGCGGGGGTCTGCGACTGGTGGTGATTGGCAGCAACGTGGCCCTGGAACGCGCCCGCGTGCAGTTCACGCCGCAGCTTGCGATCCCGGCGGTGACGGCGGACGACCGGAACTGGCCGGCGCTGTGCGCGCTACAGGCCGGCCCCGAGGGGGAGCCAATCCTGCCGGGCCAGTTGTCCGCCGATGGCGGGCGGTTTGCGTTCCAGGCGGTGGAGCGTGGCGTGCGGCTGGCGCTGGATGGCCGCATCGGCGGCATCGTAACGGCGCCGCTGAACAAGGAGGCGCTGAACAAGGCCGGCTACCACTATCCCGGGCATACCGAGATGCTGGCGGAACTGACCGGCGCCAAAGGCTCCTGCATGATGCTGGCGCACGGCAACATGCGGGTCAGCCACGTGACCACCCATATCGCGCTGGAAGATGTGCCGAAGCGGGCGACTCCCGAACGGCTGCGGCGGGTGATCGACCTCACTCACGACGCATTGAAGCGGCTGCGCCTTGGGCGGACCCGGATCGCAATCGCCGCGCTGAACCCGCATGCCGGCGAGGGCGGGCTGTTCGGGCGCCATGATATCGACGTCGCCGAACCGGTGATCGCCAAGGCAGTGGCGGATGGCCTGGATGTCGTCGGCCCGGTGCCGGGCGACACGGTTTTCGTGAAGCTGCGGGCCGGCCAGTATGACGCGGTGATCGCGAATTACCACGACCAGGGGCATATCCCGGTCAAGCTGCTAGGGTTCGAGATCGACCCCGCCACTGGGCGCTGGGATGCGCTGTCGGGGGTGAACATCACGCTGGGACTGCCGATCATCCGTACGTCGGTCGATCACGGCACGGCATTCGATATCGCCGGCAAGGGGATCGCGAACGCGCGCAGCCTGGTCGAGGCGATCGAGTATGCCGAACAACTGGCAGCCGGATGACACCGGCGAAACGGGCCTATCGCTTTGTTTGATCGGATAATTCACACGTTTTTGGACATTTCGCCCCGCGTGCGCTTGGTCTAGTGTGCGCTGCGGTAAAGCTGAGGATTTATGGCGATGGACCTGAAGGACCACATAAGGGGCATTCCGGATTTTCCGAAGCCGGGAATCCTGTTCTATGACATCTCGACGCTGCTGCGGGATGCGGATGCCTGGCAGGTGGCAATGGGCCGCATGGCGCGCGCGGTGCGGGCGTATATGCCGGACCTCGTCGCCGGGGTGGAAAGCCGGGGATTTCTCATCGCCGCCCCGCTGGCGCTGAAACTGGGCTGCGGCTTCATCATGATCCGCAAGCGCGGAAAGCTGCCGGGCGAAACGGTCGGACTGAACTATGCCCTGGAGTACGGTGAGGACCGGGTGGAAATCCAGGCCGACGCGGTACAGCCGGGCCAGCGCGTGGTCGTGGTGGACGACCTGCTGGCGACCGGCGGGACGATGGCGGCGGGGATCGCGCTGCTGCGGCAGGTCGGCGCGGTCGTTCCGGCCGCGGCAGCGCTGATCGAACTGAGCTTCCTGAACGGGCGTTCGCGGCTGGACGTGCCTTGCGAGGCGCTGGTTTCATACGACGACTAAACGTTGGCTGAGCGGGTCGGGTTAGCCGTCCGCGTCCTGTGATTGGAAAAATGCGTCCGCTGCGTCAGCGGCGTTGCACGACCCGACGGCAACGGTTAGCGTGACCGTGCTGCATCGAGACGAAGGGTGGTCAATACCCTGGATTTCGAAGCAGATTGTCCCCTTGTGTCCGTCAGAAAATATGGCGAACGTCTGGGGCACATGACTGGCACACCTGACGTGAAGTTCGCCATTGCGGGCGAACGCCAGATCAGGGTTGCCATGGTTTTGTCGTCAGTGACCTACTGGCAGGACACTGGCGTATTGACAGAATGCCCGAACCGGTCAACGGGTCGGGCCAAAATGAAAAGACGCATCGGGGTCAGCCCGAGCGGCAGGGAGACTTGTTCATGGGGGCGCATCCGCGCAACTTCGATTGGGCCTTGGGACAACCGATATCGCCAGTAGCGTGGCGGCATCGGGTTTGTCGCGTGGACACGCGTCCATACGACGGAGGCCTGTTCCTATAGCCTGGTCTCCCATCCACAATAATAAATAGGAAGGACGCCACGTGACGACGCCTAAAATGACAGATAGCAAATTCGCCGGCAAGGTCACACGCCGCCGAGCGCTGAAGCTGGCGGCGGCTTCGGCAACGCTGCCTTTGGTGCATATCCGTTCCGGCCGCGCGGCGGGCAAGGTATCGATAGCATTCTGGGATCACTGGGTGCCGGCCGGCAATGCGGTGATGCAGAAGCAGGTGGACGCATGGGCCGCGAAGAACCAGGTTGAGGTGCAGGTCGACTTCATCACCTCCAACGGGTCGAAGAACATCCTGACGATCGCCGCCGAGGCGCAGGCCAAGACCGGACACGACATTCAGACCTTCCCCACGTGGGAGGTTCATAACAATGCCGATATGCTGGAGCCCATCGACGATGTGATGAAGCGTCTGACCGACAAGTATGGTCAGGTAAACGACGTGTGTCATTACCTCGCAAACGTCAAGGGCCATTGGATGGCGGTGCCGACAAGTTCCGGCACGCAGTACAA
>DATARX010000501.1:0-6991 GCA_036263955.1 Rhodopila sp. | reverse complement strand
GATGGTGACCGGCGGGATCACGTTCGTTGTCACGCCGGACGACGTGACGCTGTAGATGCTGGCGAGGCCGGTGCCGTTGTCGGAGATCCAGAACGGACTCGTGGCACTTTCCGAGATACCCCAGGGGTTGATCAGATTGGCGTCGGTTTTCGCGGCCCCGACCGATGGGTCTGATCCGACCAGCTTGTTCTCGGTGAAGGACATCTGTTGTCGATGATGGAGGTGGCGCGTGATGTCGTCGTCCGATACGGAAGCAGGATCTTGTCCAGGCGATGAGTCCACGGGTGTGTCTCCCTTGAATATTATACAATAATTATGTTGGGCGATGGCAGTCGAATGGAGTACAGCACTGCCTGGGCGCCAAATCGGAGGCCTGCGATCGCCGACAAACCCCCGCTTCGTCACATGCGTTCGGTATTTTCAGTGGCCTGCCAATCCCCAACTTCGGCCGCATGATACGGCGCCTTTCTGGGGCAAGGCGTTCACCCCACGCACAGGCAGACGCAGCCTGGGGACAGTTATTCCCCGCCGCCGGGATTTTTTTTTACGCTATCCAGCGGTGCCGAGATCGGCGCCGATCCGCGTCGCCAGCCGGGCGATGTCGTCGGGGGGAAGCGTCGCCACCACCGCCACGCCGAGGCCACTGCGGATCCAGGCGCGGCCATTGACGCCATCCTGCTGGATCACCGCGTCGGGCGCCTGCAGGGCTGCTGCCATCGGGCGCAGCAATACGGAAATCCGCTGGTGGCTGGCATCGTCGTACATCAACAGCGCGGCCGCGCCGCCATGTTCGGTGGCGAGCAGCCGGCCGCCGATCAGATGATAGCCGAGTGCCGAAAGATCGGGCGCGACCACGGTGCGGTCGAGGCGGTTCGAGAGCCATTGTTGCAGATGCGCCGTTTCGGCGCTGACCACTTCCACCGGATGCCGTCGGTCAACCGCATATACGACGTGGCTGGTGAGCGCTTCCTGTTCCAGGTAGGCCATCGCCTGCTGGGTGCGTCCTGGGGTCGCGGCGGTGTGCAGCACCCAACCGCCGCCCAGTCCGATGCCGAGCGCGAGCAGCACGGATGCCGCGAACAGCCACGTTCCTTGCTGCCGCCGGTTCCGCTGCCCGATGATCCGCGCGAGCGACAGGCTTGGCGGCAGCGGTTCGGTTGCTTTGGCCGCGAAAGCAGCACGAATCATTTCCCGCTGGGCATGGTAGGCGGCGGCGCGTTCCGCCGCTTCGGGCGTGGCCGCGAGATACCGCTCGACCGCAGGCCGCCGGCTCGGCTCAAGCTGTCCATCCACGTAGGCGTGCAGATCGTCGTCGTTGATCGATGGTGTCACCCCGCTCATGTTTATCGCCTGGATCCAGGCGCCTCCGCCTTCATGATCCGTGCCGCAGGCGTTCGCGCGCGCGAGACAGCCGCGACATTACCGTGCCGATCGGGATGTCGAGGACGCGCGCGACATTGGCATAGGAAAGCTCTTCGACAGTGACCAGCAGCAAGACGCTGCGCAAATCCTCGGGCAGTTGCTCGACCGCGCGGATAACGTCCTTCATCCGGACCCGCTGATCCTGGACCGCGTCCACCGCGAGCGCTGATTCGGCGACGTCATCGAGGGATTCCGGCTGCCCGACGGTCCGTTTTTGCCGGATGCGGCTGACATACAGGTTATGCATGATGGTGAACAGCCAGGGGCGCATTTCGGCGTCATCCCGCCGCGTATGCAATCGATCGAGTGCCCGCACCAGGCAATCATGCACCAAGTCGTCGATCTCCTGCCGGTCTCGCAACAATGCGCCGGCATAACGTCTCAATGCGGGAACACAGGCCTCCATGAGACCCATGGATCCGGTCACGGGCCGCCACTTGGGCGCTGCCGCCGAAGGTGGCGGCGGTTTTCGACGTGGGCGGCTAATATCCGGATCGGACGCGGCATGGCTGGATGGCCCCCCTTTGGATAGGCACCCGCAAGAACTGCGCCGATAGTCCTACAACGCGGGCAGACGTCGGAGGTAGATGTTTATTCCGCACTTCCGCCGATGGTTCATCAACTTGTTTAGCGGATGGATGTCGATGCGCGGCGTATATGAAACGGCCCGTTCCTGTATCGGAACGGGCCGTTTTCGTCCGACAGGGCGATTCATGCCAGAGGTTGGCTCAACCCCGGACGATCGCGCCTGGAACCCTATTGAAGTTCCGCTCCCATCCTGGTGCCTTTTGGCTCCCGCCCCACGGACACCGCGACGGCGATCGCCACGGCGACGACGCCGATCACGATCGCCAGGGCCATGCCGTAGTTGCCGTCGAAACGTTCGGCGAGCCAGACCTGGATATTGGCATTCGCCGAGGCCAGGAAGTTGCCCAACTGGTAGACCAGGCCGGGGAAGGTGCCCCGAATCGAAGCCGGCGAGAGTTCGTTCAGATAGACCGGCACGACGCCCCAGGCGCCTTGCACGCAGATCTGCATCAGGAACGCGCCCAGTCCCAGCATGACCGGGGTGGTGGAGAACGCCCACAGGCGCAACACCGGCAGCGCCAGCAGCGCGGCGATGATGATCGCCCATTTGCGGCCGATCCGCTGCGACAGCGAGCCGAACGCGATCCCGCCGACCATCGCGCCGAGGTTCGCCACGATCGTAATGATCGAGATCGTGCCGGGCGACAGATGATGCTGGGCGCCAAGGAACTGGCTGGGATACAGATCCTGCGAGCCGTGGCTGAAGAAGTTGAACGCCATCATCACGATGGCGGCGAATACCACCAGCGGTGCATGCTGGCGCAGCACCGCGCCGATGCCGACCTTGCGCTGCTGTTCCGTGCGGGCCAGCCAGTCGGGGCTTTCCGGCACGGTGCGGCGGATATACAGCACCAGCAGCGCCGGGATTACGCCGACCATGAACATGCCGCGCCAGCCCAGCCACGGCAGCGCCAGGTACAGCAGCGACGCCAGCATATAGCCGCTCGGGTAGCCTGCCTGCAGCAGGCCGGAGACCGGGCCGCGCCACTTCGCCGGGATGCTTTCCATGGTCAGGGAGGCGCCGACGCCCCATTCGCCACCCATGGCGATGCCGTACAGCGCGCGCAGCACCAGGAACACGGCCAGGGTTGGCGCGAGGCCGGAGGCGAACTCCAGCAGCGAATAACACAGGACATTGATCATCAGGGTCGGACGGCGCCCGAAACGGTCCGCCAGGCGACCGAACATGTAGGCGCCGACGGCCCGGCATGCCAGCGTGAGGGTGATGGCAAAGGCGACGCTGCCGATCGGCGCGCTGAAGGTGGCGGCGACCTCCCGGAGGACGAAGGCCATGATGAAGAAGTCAAAAGCGTCGAGGGTCCAGCCGAGATAGGTGGCGAGGACGACGTGAATCTGGGCGGTGGTTGGCCTGCCGGCGGAGTCTGACATGGAGTTCTTTCCGATTTCGTACCGATCTGCGCGTTGCGGGTTTTTTATGGTATCGAAATTGGCTTAACCGATGGGCGGCGGGCTGCAAATAGGTCCGATGGGTTTTTCCACGCCGCCGCCGCCCTATGTCCGAAGACGACCGGTGGGCTGAGCGGCCGACCGGTAGGCACGCGCGGGGCCGTCTCGTCGCATACGAAATGAATAAGCGATGAGGAGGAGGCTGGACAGTGGGGTGGACTCGGATCACGGATACCGAAGCGGTGGCGCGCATGCTGCCGGCATGGCTTGGGCGGCGGATGGTTGGTTTGCGGGGGGCCTTCGGACTGCTGCTGACGACGGGGGATGTGCTGCGGCTGACCTCGATCGCGGCGGCGCATCAGTCTTCCGAAGGCGTGATCCTGCTGGACGTGCTGCTGGATCACGCGGGGGTGCCGGATGGGCTGGACCTGGCGTGGCGGTCGAAGCAATACCTGGGGGCGCCGGTTCCGGGGGCGACGCTGGCGACGGTGAACCTGGCGCATATCGTCGCGGCGGTGGAATTCACCGTGGCGGAGATGGCGCAAACGCACGCTGACGACAGGGTGGTGTTTGGCGACGAGGTTGAGGCGGGTGATGCGGCCCCGTCTACGGAGGCGATCGGCCAGGTGGCGGATTAGGCGGGGAACCCGAACCGGCCGAGGTGGGTATGACGGCCTGTATCCACGCGGCGGTTTGATCGAGCGCCCGGCCGAGGACCTCGGCGTCGGTGCGGCCGGAACGCACCGGGACGTGAAACGAATGATCGGCCTGGTCGATCAGGCAGAGCGTTGCCGCCGAACCCAATGCTTCGACCATGGGAACCAGCAGTTCGGTCGCGGCCAGGGCGTCGCGCGTGCCTTGAACGAACAGCATGGGAATGCGGATCGCGGTCAAGTGTTCCGCGCGGCCGGCGGATGGCTTGTTGGCTGGATGCAACGGAAAGCCCAGGAAGACGAGGCCGCGGATATTCGGCAACGGAGCTTCGGCCTGGGCCTGCGCGGCCATGCGGCCGCCGAATGACTTTCCGCCGGCGAACAGCGGCAGTTCGGGCTGGCGTTCCGCCGCCGTGGCGACGGCGGCGCGAATTGTGGCATGGGCGAGGGCCGGACGGTCCGGCCGTTTCGACCCATTCTCCATATAGGGGAACTGGAATCGTAGCGACGCGATCCGCCGCTCCGCCAGTCCATCCGCCACCGCTGCCATGAACCGGTGGGTCATGCCCGCGCCGGCGCCGTGTGCGAGGACAAGGCAGGCGAGGGCACGGTCCGGTCGTTGCAAAAGCGCCGAGACGATGTGTGTCTCGTCGACCTTAATGTTGAGCGGATCGGTGGCCACCTCAGGCGCAAGCGGGGTTGATCGGCAGGAACGCCTCCTTGGCCGGCAGCGTTCCGACGGCGGTGTAATAGTCCCACGGGGCGTGGCTTTCGTCGGGTCGTTTCACGCGATACAGGGTGACGTCGTACAGCAGCCGGCCGTCGGCGCGCAGCGTGCTGGGGCGGCCAAAATTCGACACCGGCATCGCGCGCATCGCCTTGTTGACGGCGATCGGGTCGTCGGTTCCGGCCTGGGCCATCGCTTTCAGGAAGTGTAATGTGCAGGTGTAATTGGCGGCTTGATTTTTTGTCGGTGCGGCCTTGCGTTCCGCGATGAATCGTTTCGCGAACCGGCGGCTTTCCTCGTTCTGGTCCCAGTAGAAACCGGCCGGGAAACTCAGGCCCTGCGCGATGTCGAGACCCAGCGCGTGGATGTCGGTGATGTAGACGAGGTAGCCGGCGAGTTGCACGCCGTTCTTGCGCAGGCCGAACTCCGCCGCCTGCTTGATCAGGTTCACCTGGTCGCCGCCCACCGCCGCGATGCCGATGATCGCGGCGCCGGAGCTTTGCGCGGCGATGATCTGCGAGGAAAATTCGCTGCTGCCGATTGGGAATTTTATGTCACCGACGACCTTGCCGCCGTTCGCCTCGATCGCCTTGGCGGTCAGTGCTTCCAGGGCCTCGCCGAAGCTGAAGTTCACGGTGATGAAGAACCAGGTCTTGCTGTTTGGGCCGGTCATCAGTTTCGCGACGCCGGTGGTCAGGGCGTGGGTGTCGTCGGCCCAGTGGCTGCTGGTGGCCGAGCAGTTCTTCGACGTGAACTCGGTGATCGCCGAGGCGGTGATCATCACGGTGCGGCCTTTTTCGCGCGCGACCTGCTGCACGGCGGCGGCGACCGGAGTGACGGGCAGGTCGATGACCGCGTCGACGCCGGAATCGTACCAGGCACGGGCGATCGAACTGGCGACGTCGGGTTTGTTCTGGGTGTCCGCGTGCAGGATCTCGATCTTGCGACCGAGCACGGTGGGGCCGAAGTCCTGGGCGGCCATGTTGGCGGCGACGATGTTTCCGACCCCGCCGGAATCGGTGTAGGGGCCGTTTTCATCGGTCAGCACAGCGATGCGGACCGGGCCGGGGGCGGCGAGGGCTGCGGAGGCAAATGTCGGCGCCGCGGCGGCCATCGCGGCGCTGCCAAGAACGGCACGCCGGCCGAGGCTCATGGGGGTCATTCTGGTTTCCTCCGGGGCCGCGATTATGGCGGTCGTTTTATGCAACAATGGGGTCGATAAGCCAGCGACGGCGAAGCATCAAGGCCGGCTGGGGTCGAATCGTTTGACCAGGGTGCTGCCGTAGGTGCCGTAGCCAGGCTGGCGTTGGGCGAGGGCGGCGGCGTATGCGGTGACGCGCTGGGGGAAACGGGTCTCGAACATGAAGGCCAGGGTGCCTTCCAACTTGTGCGGTTGCAGCGTGGCGTTGCTGGCGCCCTCGAACGCGTCGTGGTCCGGGCCATGCGGCAGCATGGTGTTGTGCAGCGAGAAGCCGCCGGGGACGAAGCCGCCGCCGGTCTTGGCGTCATACACGCCGAAAATCAGACCCATGAACTCGCTCATGATGTTCATATGGTACCAGGGCGGACGGAAGGTGTTTTCGGCCACCAGCCAGCGATCGGGGAAGATGACGAAGTCGAGGTTGGCGGTGCCGGGCGTTGCGCCGGGCGACGTCAGGGTGGTGAAGATCGAGGGATCCGCGTGGTCGAACAGCACCGGTCCGACCGGGGAGAAGCGGCGCAGGTCGTATTTGTAGGGCGCGTAGTTGCCGTGCCAGGCGACGACGTCCAGCGGCACATGGTCCAGATCGGTTTCCCACAGGCCGCCGCTCCATTTCACCACCAGGCGGCACGGCGCGTCGCGGTCCTCGTAGGCCGCGACCGGGGTCAGGAAGTCGCGCGGATTGGCCAGGCAGTTGGCACCGATCGGGCCGCGTTCGGGCAGCGTGAGTGCGCCGCCGTAGTTCTCGCACAGATAGCCGCGGGCAGGGCCGTCCGGCAGTTCGACGCTGAACTTCACGCCGCGCGGGATCACGGCGATCTCCCCTGAATCGATGTCGATGATGCCGAACTCGGTGCGCAGCCGCAGGGCGCCCTGCTGTGGCACGAACAGCAACTCGCCGTCGGCATTGTAGAAATACTCGTCCTGCATGGACCGGGTGACGAGATAGATATGCGACGCCATGCCGGACTGCACGCCGGCGGCGCCCGCGGT
>DATARX010000497.1:0-4919 GCA_036263955.1 Rhodopila sp. | reverse complement strand
CGGTAAACATCGAGTTGACGATCCGCTGCCCGAACTCCGTCGCCGCGGAGAAATGCGCATCGATATGCAGTGGCTGGACGTTCATTGTCAGCGCGCTGAACAGCGTATTGTCCATCTCGCTCACGGTCCTCGTCCAGGGATGATCGAATTCCTGGCCAATCGAAAACTGCTCGTAATAAAGCCCCGCCATGACGGCATGCTCCCCTGAATTGCTCCTGAATCAACCCCATCCGGACGGGAAAGCCAAGGGGTTGGAACGCAGCCGACATCACGCGGTCTCAAGGGGCCGTGAAATCAACAGCGTATGATGCGGTCCGTACAACTTGCAACCCAATCCGGTCCGGACATGTTCATTCAACGTATGAAACTGAACGGAAGGATAATTCATGCGCACGAAGGCAAGAGTTTGGCTGGCCCTGGTGCTGCTCGCCGCCGCCGCCCCCATGCTCAGCGCCTGCTATACCACGCGTGGTGCGGGTGAAGACCTGAAGGCGGCTGGCAACGGCATCGAACATTCCGCTGACCAGCACACCAACTACAAGCCGTAATGCCCATCGCTTGAACAGGAGGAACATCAAATGGATTCCGATCGCATCAAGGGCGCCGCTCATCAGGTAAAGGGCGCCGTCAAGGAAGCCGCCGGAAAAGTTACTGGTGATACCAAAACCGAGGCCGAAGGTGCCGCTGAAAGGACCGCCGGCAAGGTCCAGAACGCCGTCGGCGGAATGAAAGACTCAGCTCGGGAAGCACTCAAGAAATAGGAAGGTCAGCGTCATGTCCACGATCCTTCTTATTATTCTGATCATTCTGCTGCTGGGTGCCTTGCCGACCTGGCCCTACAGCGGCGGATGGGGCTACTACCCAAGCGGAGGCTTGGGACTTGTCTTGCTGGTCGTCATCATCCTGCTGGTGATGGGACGAATATAACGTCAGTCGAACCGGGTCCGAGAACCGAGTTAGCCGAAATCGGCCCACGCCCTCACCGTCATGGCCGGGCGCAGTCCCGGCCATCCGCGCACCGACGGACGAAGCGCAGATGGCCGGGACCCCCGTAGCATGTGCTCGGTCAAGACGGCGTCGGCAGGCACTTGGTAGAAACGCAGTACGTGGCCTATTTTTTCGTAGGGATGCTTTGTCGGCGGCTGGCCGTCGAACGATTTCGCACGGCGCCCCGCCACCGTCACGCCGCCAACTTGTCCGCCCGGATATCCTTAATGTCCCGGAACGTCAGCGCCGGCGCCAGTTCCTCCGCCCGCCGCATCATGAATGCCGAGGTGGCAAGAAAAACCGGGTCTCCATCGACATCATCCGCCATCGCGCTGCGATTGTCCGCGATGAATTTGGCCAGTGCCGTCTTATCCGCCGACGTCACCCACCGAGCCAGGGAGAATGAAGACGTTTCGAAACCGATCGCGACGCCATATTCGGCACCCAGCCGCGCCTGCAACACATCCAACTGAAGCGTCCCGACCACCCCGACCAGCGGCGCGGCCCCATCCTGCGGGCGAAACAACTGCACCACGCCTTCCTCGGCCAGTTCCACCAGCGCCTGCCGCAGCTTTTTCGCTTTCATCGCATCATCCAGGCGCACGCGCCGCAGGATTTCGGGTGCGAAATAAGGCACCCCGGTGAACTGGATGTCTTCCCCCTCGGTCAGCGTATCCCCGATGCGCAGCGTGCCATGGTTGGGGATGCCGACAACATCCCCGGCGAACGCCTCATCGGCGATCTCACGCTCGCGTGCGAAGAAGAACTGCGGCGCGTGCAGCGGGATCGATTTCCCGGTGCGCACCTGCTTCAGCCGCATGCCGCGGATCAGCTTGCCTGAGCACACCCGAGCGAACGCGATGCGGTCGCGATGATTGGGATCCATGTTCGCCTGGATCTTGAACACCAGCGCCGTAAGCCCGGGTTCGGTCGCCTCGATAACCCGCTTGTCCGCCGGCTGGGCACGCGGCCGCGGCCCGTACTCCGCCAGCCCGTCCAGCAGATCGTTGACGCCGATATCCTTGATCGCACTGCCGAAATACACCGGCGTCAGATGGCCCGCATTGAAGCTTTCCAGATCGAATTCCGGCAGCGCCGACCGCACCAGGTCCACCTCATCCGCGACCGCCTGCATCCTTGGATCCGATTGGGGCAATTCGCTGAGCAGGTGCATCTCCCGCTTGCGCAGGTCGTACGTCCCGGCGAACTCTGACGCCCGCCCGATCGGCAACGTCACCGGGCAGGTATCCAGCGCCAGCGTCGAGGCCACCTCATCCAGCAACTCAATCGGATCGCGCGCCTCACGGTCCATCTTGTTGATAAACGTAATGATCGGGATGTCGCGCAGCCGGCAGATCTCGAACAGCTTGCGCGTCCGAGCCTCGATGCCCTTGGCCGCATCGATCACCATCACCGCGGAGTCGACAGCGGTCAGCGTACGATACGTATCCTCGGAGAAGTCCTCATGCCCCGGCGTGTCCAGCAGGTTGAACACGCAACCCTTGTATTCGAACGTCATGACCGACGTGACCACGGAAATGCCGCGGTCCCGCTCGATCCCCATCCAGTCGGACCGGGTGCGGCGGCGTTCGCCCTTGGCGCGCACGTTGCCCGCTAGCTGGATCGCGCCTCCAGCCCGCAACAGATGTTCTGTGAGAGTGGTCTTACCGGCGTCCGGGTGGGAAATGATGGCAAACGTGCGGCGGCGGGCAATCTCGGCGGTGGGATCGGTCATTCGGGGCTTTCGGTAAGGCCGGGGCTTTCGTCGGATCTGGACGGTATATAGTAACAGCACCCCAGGCCGTCACGTCCGATCGTCGGGCCGGCCGTCCCGGTGGAAGCAACAAACCAGCCCAATGATCCAGCGCGCGACAAAATCCCCCCGCCGAAAGCCACCCGAACCGGCCCAGGTCCCTATCGACCGCATTGGATCCGAGGGCGACGGCATCGCCAGGCTGCCCGACGGAACGCCGCTGTATGTACCATTCACACTGCCGGGCGAGACCGTCAACGCCCACCCCATGCAATCCCGCGGCGATGGCTGGCACGCCGTCGCCGGCATCATCGCCGACCCCAGCGAGGCCCGCGTCGACCCGCCATGCCGCCATTTCGGCCGCTGCGGCGGCTGTGTGCTGCAGCACTGGCGCGACGCCGACTACCGCACTTGGAAATCCGGCCTGCTGTCCTACGCACTGCGCCAGGCCGGCTTCACGCCACCGGATCCGCTCGCGTTCATCCCCGGCCTCCCAGGCGAGCGCCGCCGCATCGACTTCGCGGTCCGTCGCGCCGGCGGCCGCATCATCCTCGGCCTGCACGAACAGCGGTCCTCCGACGTCGTCGACCTGACCGACTGTCTGGTGCTGCATCCAACCTTGATGGCGTTGATGGCCCCGTTACGGACGCTTCTGCAAACACTGCAAGCGATCCGCCGCGAGGGGTCCGTCGTCATCAATCTGCTGGACTCCGGCCCCGACATGCTGCTGCGCACCGATGGCCCACTGAGCCTGGAAGACCGGGTCGCGCTGACCGGATTCGCCAACACCCACGGATTGCCGCGCATTTCCCAGGTCCAGGGCAACGACGTGCCGGAAACCATCGGCCTACTCCGTCCCCCCACCACCGCCCTGTCCGGGGTCGCCGTTCGCCCGCCCCCCGGCGTGTTCCTGCAAGCCACCGCCGAGGGCGAGCGCGCGATCGTCGACGCGGTGCTGCGCGGCCTGCCGTCCAAGATCACCAGCAAGACCCGCGTCGCCGAACTCTACGCCGGATGCGGCACATTGACCTTCGCCCTGGCTGGCAACGTCCGCGTTGCCGCGTTCGAGGGCGACACCGCGACCGTCGGCGCCCTGAAGCAGGCGATCAACCAGGGCGGCGTGGCCGGCCGCATCGAGGCGTTTCAGCGCGACCTCGCCCGCCAGCCGCTGTCCGCCAAGGAACTCGCCGCATTCGCCGCCGTCGTCCTGGACCCGCCGCACAACGGCGCCGCGGCGCAGATCGGCCAGATCGCCGCCGCCAGGGTGCCGACCGTGATCTACGTAAGCTGCAACCCCGCAACCCTCTCACGCGACGCCCGCACGCTGCTCGGTGCCGGCTACAAGCTCGCCGCCGTCACCGCGATCGACCAGTTCCTCTGGTCCGCCCGCCTGGAAAGCGTCAGCGTTTTCCGCCGTGATTGACAGCGCGGGCGCCGCGGCCTGTAGAACCCTTCCATGAACGATCGCACACCCAAGCCGATCCCGCCGCATCCGGATGTCGTCATCGAATGCGAACAGCGTGTCTGGTCCGGCCGCTTCCCGCTGGACGTCGTGAAATTCCGCCATCGCCGCTTTGACGGGGCGATGTCCGCCACCCGCACATGGGAACTATGGCGCCGCGGCCAGGCCGCCGCCCTGCTGCCGTATGACCCGATCGCCGACGCCGTCGTGCTGATCGAGCAGTTCCGCTTTCCCGCCCTGGCCGCCGGCATCGATCCCGTACTGGTCGAACTCCCTGCCGGCCTGTGCGAGGACAACGAAGACCCTGCCGCCACCATCGCCCGCGAAATGCGCGAGGAGATGAACCTGGACGCCGACCTCGTCGAGCGCATCGGCGAATTCATGCTCACCCCCGGCGGTGCCGACGAACTCTGCCATTTGTATGTCGGCCGCGTGGTCGCGCCCGTCGCCGATGGGGAAGGGATCGTCGGCTTCGGCGGCGAGGTATCGGAATGCGAGGACATCCGCGTGCGCGTGTGGGACGCCGAAGACGCGATCCAGGCCGCCTTCGCCGGCTGCTTCGTAAATTCCATCACCGCGATCGGCCTATTCTGGCTGGCGAGCAAGCGCGACTGGCTACGACAGCAATGGATGGCGCCATGACCCAACGTCTGTTCCTCGACGACCCCACCCTGGCCACCACATCCGCGACCGTGATCGCCAGCGGGCCCGAAGGCG
>DATARX010000488.1:0-7694 GCA_036263955.1 Rhodopila sp. | reverse complement strand
AAGGCCTACAACCGTAGATGCGAGGATCGTCGGATCTGGACCGGACGATTGGGCCAGATCAAGCGATGTGGCCGCGTTCGAGCCGGCCAACGCCGCCCCATCCACGACGGCGGCCTTTCATCATCCACAGCCAGAGCAGATCCCGCTCAGATTGCATACCTGAGCAGGTGAAGATGCGCGCTAAAACAATGTGCTAGAGCCGATTCGGCGAGCCAATGCGAACGGAAAAGGCTCTGGTCTGCCGGTCCAGGCGGCAACCCTCGATGCTGGCCACGGGGCGCGGCGCGCGCGTCCAAAAACGGCTTATGTTGCAACAGACCTAGGGGTTCAACGCCCGCAACGCCCGCCGATCCTTCAGCTCCACACGCCGAGCGCTCGGTAGCCCAATCACCCCCTGACGCTCCAATTGGGACAGGGTCCGCGACACCGTCTCGATCGTCAGCCCCAGATAATCCGCGATATCCTGCCGGCTCATCGCCAGATCGATCACGCTGGCGGCGCGATCGCGATCCACGAACGCCTGCAGGAACGCCGCGATCTTCTGCGCCGCGCTGCCACGCCCCAGCAGCAAGGAATGCTCCCGCGCGGACGCCATGCAATTCATTGCATGCGCGAAAAACCAGCGGCCGAGGCGGTCGTCCTGCGAAACCATCGTCTCCAGCCCGCGCCGCCGATAGGCAACCACCGAACAATCGGTCACCGCTTCGGCCGCCATCACGTGATCGGCCCCCGCCTCGAACCCGAACACGTCACCCGCGCGATAGAACGTGTCGATCTGCCGGCGTCCGTCGCTCAGGAATCGGCAGGTCCGCACCAGGCCGCTGATGACTTTGTAGAAATACCGCGCTTCGTCGCCCTCGCCATAGATCTGCCGATCGGCCGCGACCTGCATCGCCACCCCACTTAGCGTCAACCCCTCCCGGGTATCGGCCACATCCCATGGCGTGCTCGAAAATCCGGGCGGAGGGGCGACATATCCGGGTTTGGCCGAGACCGAGAGTGAAACCGACATCGGGAACTCCTGTCATGCGAAGAACATGCCCAGGTCTTACCGATGGTCCTGATTGCTTAAAATTCGGTTAAATCCTACGCAAAACTACGTACCACCGTGGACGATCAGGCGTCGGCCCCCAGAACCGCCCGGATCTTGTCCACCAGGACATTGCCCAACAGCGGCTTCTCCAACACCGAATACACCCCCGCGGCATCAGCCAAAGCGCGAACCTGGGGTGTCACGCGGCTGGTAAGCATGATCGTCGGCAGGTCAGGATTATGTTTCCGCAGCGCGCTCAGCACCGCAAACCCGTCCAGTTGTGGCATCCGGTGATCCAGGATCACGCACCCCGCCCGGTTCAGGTCGGGGTCGGCCAGCAGCGACGCTCCGCGGCAGTGCACATGCACCCGAAGCCCCTCCAGCCGAAGGGCGAACTGCAATGCGTCGCGCACCGCTCGGTCGTCATCGACGATAATGACGAGGTTTCGTCCATCAGCCATACCTGGAACTCCGGCACCCCGCGCAAAACCCCGGGACATTTCGCAATCCTGGTGTCCTGCCGCCGAAGTTCGCCGCATTCCGCGGCGGACGAAGGGGACAAGCAGGCCACTGAAAACAAGGAACCAGTATCCGGTCGCAGGGAAGCGTAAGTCGCGTCGCGACCACGATCCGCCGCACGAACCGGATCCTTCAGGCACCACCCGCCGCATCGGGCTTCACTGATGCGCGATACGAGCGTCTCGAAGCTGGGGTTCGCCGCCCATCGCGAACTTCAGCTTCGGGACACTAGACGATGCGGGCCGCGGGCCCCTTGATCTGGATCAAGCCGGGGACCTTACGACGAACACCATCCGCACCAGATCGGCCACGCTTCGCGCGCCCATCCGTGTCATCAGGTTCGCCCGATGAACCTCCACCGTGCGGGCGCTGATCTTCAGGTCGTAGGCGATCGTCTTGTTCGGCAGGCCGGCGATCAGGCCTTCCAGGACCTCACGCTCCCGCGAGGACAGGCTGTTCAACCGAACCTTGATCCCGGCGGCTTCATCCTCGCGGCGAAAATCCCTGGCATGCCGGTCGATCGCCACCTGGATGGCCGACAACAGCGTGTCATCGTTGAATGGCTTCTCGATGAAATCGACAGCCCCGGCCTTCATCGCCTGTACCGCCAGCGGCACGTCGGCATGCCCGGTGATCACGATCACCGGCAACGATACCCCGCGCCCCGTCAGTTCGCGCTGCAAGGCCAGGCCATCCATCCCCGGCATGCGCACATCGGTGACGATGCAGCCCGGTTGCACCGATCCCAACGCATCGAGGAAGGCGACCGCCGACTCGTAGACCCGGACAGCGAACCCTGCGGTCGTCAGCAGAAAGGCGACCGCCTGCCGCACCCCGTCGTCATCGTCGATCAGATGGACCACGGCATCAGACGCCATCGGCCAGATCCTCCCCGCTAAGCGCTTTCAACGTCATCCGGAATATGGTCCCGCCCTGGGGATTGGGCTCAGCCCAAAGCCTGCCACCATGCGCTTCGATGATGGTGCGGGAGATCGACAGCCCAACGCCCATGCCCTGCGGTTTGGACGTGACAAACGGCTGGAACAGATTGACGGCGATGTCCGGGGCGATGCCGGGTCCGGTATCGATGACGCGGATTTCCACCATCCCATCCGGCTGTTCCGCGGTGGCGATCGTCAGGTCCCGCCGCGCGGTTTCCTGCATCGCCTCGATCGCATTGCGCATAAGGTTAAGCAGCACCTGCTGCACCTGGACTTTGTCGGCCAGCACGAATTCCACACCGCCATCGAAGGCGAAGCGAACCCGCACGCCGGTTTCCTGAACGCCGACCAGCGCCAGCGCGCCCGCCTCCTCGATCAGCGTTCGCAGGTTTTCGCAACCCCGCTCGCCTTCGCCCCGCGCCACGAACTGCCGCAGCCGGCGAATGATCTGCCCCGCCCGCAACGCCTGGTCAACCGCCCGGTCGATCGCATCGCGCAACATCAACGTGTGCACGCTGTCGGAGCCGTCGATCAGACGCCGGCACCCGTTCAGGTAACTGGCGACCGCCGTCAGCGGCTGGTTCAGCTCATGCGCCAAGGTCGAGGCCATTTCCCCCATCGCGGTAAAGCGCGACATATGGATCAGCTCCGCCTGCATGTCCTGCAGGCGCCGTTGCGTCGCCTGGCGTTCGGTCAGGTCGCGCACGAAACCAGTGAACGACCGCCGGCCGCCGGACGTCATTTCACCAACCGCCAGTTCCATCGGGAAGGTGGAGCCATCCTTGCGCTGCCCTACCACCACCCGCCCCCGGCCGATCACCCGCTTTTCCCCGGTCGCGAAGTAGCGCGCCAGATAGCTGTCGTGCTGCTCCTTGTACGGCGTGGGCATCAGGATACTGACGTTGCGGCCAACCGCCTCGGCTTCGGCATATCCGAATAACCGTTCCGCCGCCGCGCTGAAAGATTGGACGGTCCCCCTGTCGTCGATCACCACCATCGCGTCGGGGATCGAATCCAGCACCGATCGCAGATGCGCCTCGCGGGCTTCAAGTTCGGCCTGCGCGCGCTTCGCGTCAGTAATGTCCCGCGCAACTTTCGAAGCACCGACCAGCCGCCCGGAATCGTCCCAGACCGGTGAAATCGTCAGCGAAACGTCGATCACCGAACCGTCCTTCCGCAGACGGCGCGTCTCGTAATGGTCGAGCCGCGCGCCAGCCCTGATCATCTCCATCATCCGGATCATTTCGTCGTCCTCGCCGACGGGAAGCAGGATCGACAGCGGTTGCCCGATCGCTTCTGCCGCCGTGTAACCGAAGATCGCCTCGGCCCCTCTGTTCCAATCCGTAATGATACCGTCGAGCGTTTCGCCGATGATCGCATCGTCCGAGGACGTCACGATCGCGGCCAGCCGGCTGGTCGTTGCCTCGGCGGCGGTGCGCCGGCCCGCATCGATCAGGGCGCCGGCCACGCCTGCCGCATCGCCGAATGCCTGCCCGCGGGCGCGAAGCCACCGACCGGTGGCGGCCGCGCGGACATCGAAGTCAAAACGGCCCGTCGCGGCGATACTGGCCTGCAATGCGCCGACCGCCGCGGCCCGATCGTCGTCGTAGATCAAACCAAGAAAATCGGCGTAGTCCAGCGTCTGCTTGCCGGCGCGGCCAAGCAGCATCGCGGCGCAGCGCGAAAGATGAACGGCACCCGTCGCCGGGTCCCAGCGCCACAGGCCGATATCCGCGGCCTCCAGCGCATCCCCGAAGCTTTCAAGCGCACCGGGGAAAGCTTCGAATGGCTGGTCGGACTGAATCGTCATGAAAGCAACAGTCGCTAGGTTCCTGAATTGTTATCATACCCGCTTTGCCGCTTCGCTGCTATCCACTGGCGTTGACTTACATCAATGCATGCGCTTGCCTGCCGCCGCAGGGTGTTGACCAGGGCACGTCACAGGAGAGCACCATGGGCCTTCGAGATCTTGTCGTCCTGCTGGACGGATCGGCACGGGATGAAAGCAAACTGGCCGTGGCAGTGCATCTGGCGCGGCGAAATGACGCCCATCTGACCGGCCTGTGCCCGTTGGAACTGCTGTTGCCGACGGACATGGCATTCGCCCTGGGCGGCTATCCCAACCTATGGGCACTGCCGGAATTCGCCGGCCAGCTCGAGAGCCAGGCCAAGGCAAAGGCCGCGGTGATCGAAGCCGGCTTCCGCGAGGCGCTCCGCCGCGAAGGCATCAACGGCGACTGGCAGCTCGACGCCGGCCCGCTGATTGCCGCCGTCGCCCGTCGCGCCCAGGCGGCCGACCTGATCATCATCGGCCAGGTCGATCCCGACCACCCGCCGCCCGCCGCCGCTCGGACGTTGATCGAGGACATCCTGATGACCACCGGCCGGCCCTTGCTGCTGATCCCTTACGCCGGCCGCTTCGATACCATCGGCACCAACGCCCTCATCGGCTGGACCCCGACGCGGGAGTCCGCCCGAGCCGTGCACGACGCACTGGCGCTGCTGACCCCATCGTCGAAAGTCACCGTGCTGACAGTTGAAACGCCCGCGTCCGGCAGGGATGACAAGGCGCTCCCCACGGCCGACATCGCCGAACACCTGTCCCGCCATGGCCTCGACGTGTCCGCCTCCCGCACCGTCGTGTCCGATGGGCTGTCGCCGGCCGACGCGTTGCTCGACTACGCCTCCGACATCGGCGCCGATTTGTTGGTGGTCGGCGGCTACGGCCATTCCCGGACACGCGAAATGATTATGGGCGGTGTCACCCGCAACCTGTTGCGCCACATGACGCTGCCAGTGCTGATGTCGCACTGAATGCTGGTGGCGCGCTGATGCTGGCGTCGCACTGAACCACCCTGGCACGGCATTTGCTCATGCCTCTCACGAAGTCAGGAGCATGTGCCCATGTCCGAAACAATCCCGCGGCGCCGCATCACGCGTGAGCGCCCTTGAACGCAGTGATCGAGGCCCGCCCCAACGCCGCACCGGCCGCGGCCACCCAGCAGCAGCCGGTCGTCTCCGTCGACCACGTCGCCGTCGCGTATCCGTCCCGGGAAGGCACGTTCCACGCCCTGTCCGACGTCTCCCTGAACGTCGCCCGCGGTGAGTTCATCTCGCTCATCGGCCCGTCCGGCTGCGGCAAGACCACCCTGCTGCGCCTGATCGCCGACCTCGCCCAACCCACGTCCGGGCAATTGCGCGTCAACGGCGGCACGCCGCAACAGGCCCGCACCGACCGGTCCTATGGCTATGTGTTCCAGTCGCCGGCGCTGTATCCGTGGCGCACCGCGATCAACAACGTCATGCTGCCGCTGGAAATCATCGGCCTGGGCGCCGCCGAACGCCGCGAACGCGCAACGGCCGCGCTGGCCGCCGTCGGCCTGGCCGAGGCCGCCCGCCGCTATCCCTGGCAACTCTCCGGCGGCATGCAGCAGCGCGTCTCGATCGCCCGCGCCCTCAGCCTGCAACCGGAACTGCTGCTGATGGATGAGCCGTTCGGCGCGCTGGATGAGATCACCCGCGACAAGCTGAACCTGCATTTGACCGATCTGTGGCGCGAACGGAACCTGACCGTTATTTTCGTCACGCATTCGATCCCCGAAGCGGTGTTCCTATCCACCCGCGTGGTCGCCATGTCGGCCAATCCCGGCCGCATCAGCCGGGTGATCGAATGCCCGTTTCCGCGTCGCCGTACGCTCGATCTGCGCGATACGAGGCAATTCCTGGACATTTCCCAGCAGGTGCGCGATGCGCTGAGCGACGCTTACGCCGATGAGTGATCCGGCCCGCGGCGCGACGACCCGCATTCGCGCGCCGATGCCCGCCTGGCTGCGCCAGGCGGCTTCGATCGCTGTCATATTGTGCATCGTGCTTGCGGTATGGTCGGTCGCCGCCACGCTGCTCAACGGCCCGGCGGATGACCCGGAACCTGGCTGGCTGCCGGCGAATTGGTGGAACGACCGCCCGGTCCTGCCGGCGCCCCCGCAGCTCGCTCTCGCAACCTGGAACGGCCTGTTCGGCTATCCGGTCAGCAGCCCCCGCAGCCTGGTCTTCCACGCCGGCGTCACGCTGGAGGCCGCGCTCGCCGGCTTCGCCCTGGCCCTCGTCATCGGCATCGCGCTGGCCACCGCGATCGTCCATTCGAAATTGCTGGACCGGGGACTGCTGCCCTGGGTGATCGTCTCGCAGTCGATCCCCGTGCTGGCGACGGCGCCGATGATCGTCGTCGTGCTCGGCCATGCCGGCTTCAGCGGGCTGTTCCCGAAAGCCGTGATCTCCGCCTCGCTGGCGTTCTTTCCGGTCACCATCGGCATGTGCAAGGGCCTCCGCGCCGCCGGCTCCGCCCAGCTTGAACTGCTCCACACCTACAACGCCTCCGGTTCGCAGATTTTTCGGAAACTACGCTGGCCGTCGGCAATCCCGTATCTGTTTCCGGCGCTGAAAGTGGCGATGGCGCTGGCGATCACCGGCGCGATCGTCGGCGAGTTGCCGACCGGCGCCCAGGCCGGTCTCGGCGCCCGGCTGCTGATCGCCTCCTACAACGGCCTGATGCTGCTGATGTGGGCGACCCTGGTCGTCGCCAGCCTGACCGCCGGGCTGTCGGTCGGCGTGCTGACACTGATCGAGCGTGCCCTGCCGCGCTTCCGGACCTCGCAATGAAGCCGGCGACACAGCGTCGCGCACTGGCCGGGGCCGCCGCCGTCCTGACCGGCCTCGTCGCCCTCGTCCTGCTCGACACGGCACCGATGGGCGCCGTCCCGCTCGCCATCATCAGCGCGGTCACCGGCTTCTACGCCCTGGCCGGCCTCGCCGAAGACGACGGGCGCGCCGCGGTGATCCTGACACCGGCCCTGTTCGCCGTGCTGCTGCTGTTCCTGTGGGAGGTTCTGACCCGCGGCTTCGCGGTGCCGATGATCCTGCTGCCGCCCCCCAGCACCATCGGCGCGGCATTCTGGCAGATGCTGCCGGACCTGCTGCTGGACGTGCAGCAGACCGTGCTGTTCGCCGCCATCCCCGGCTTCATAATCGGCACCGGCCTCGGTTTCCTGGCCGGCGCCGCGGCGGACCGTTCGCCGTTCCTGCAACAAGGCCTGATGCCGCTGAGCAATTTCGCCAGCGTCATCCCGATCGTCGGCGTCGCGCCGATCATGATCATGTGGTTCGGTTTCGGCGGTGAATCGAAGGCGGCGGTGGTCATCCTG
>DATARX010000496.1:0-10322 GCA_036263955.1 Rhodopila sp. | reverse complement strand
GTCTCGCTCATCGCGCCGGAGGCCGACAGCAGCGACACCAGTTCCCCCTCGTTCGCCCCCCGCCGCTTCATGTCCGGAAACAGCACCGGCGCCACCGCCGCCATATCCGCCGCTTTCGACCCGGAAATCCCCGAAACCAGGTACATCGCCCCCAGCAAAACGTACGACAGCCCACCCCGCACATGCCCCAGCAGCGCCGCCAGGAACCCGACCATCGCCTTGGCCATGCCGGTCATCTCGATTAGCAACCCAAGGAACACGAACAAAGGCACCGCCAGCAGGATCAGCGAACTCATGCCCTCATCGATCCGCGAAACCACCACCGTCAGCGGAGTCCGCGTCAGCGTCGCCAGATACGCCAAGGTCGCCAGCCCGAACGCGAACCCGATCGGCACCGACAGCAGCACCCCGGCCCCGAGCAGCACGACAAAGAACAACACGAGGTTCCAGTTGCCGAACCCCTTCAGCCACGGCGCCGCGAAGTGCAGCACCACCGCCAGCCCAACCACCAGCGCCACGCCGAACAGCGCATCGGCCCAGGAAAGCCGCAGCAACCGCGTCACCGCCGTCACCACCATCAGCACCCCGCCCACCAGGATCGCCATCGCTCTGAACGTGTCGTGGATGCCCAGCGCCGGGGTCTCGATGAACCACTGATCCGACGCGTAATCCCAGGCCGAGGGCACCACCATCAGCAGGAAAACCGCCACCGCCGCCGACGCCAGCGCCTCGGTCCGAGCCCGCCCCGCCGCCGACATCCCACCGACCACCGCCGTCAGCCGCATATGTTCCGATCGCTGCAGCGCGATCACGCTGCCCAGCATCGCCAGCCATAAAAACAGGATGGAGGCCAGTTCGTCCGTCCACACCAGCGGCGCATGGAATACGTACCGCGCCATCACGCCGGTGAACAGCACCACGACCTCGGCTACCACCAGGATCGCCGCCGGAACCTCGGCGACGATCCGCAGCAGCAGGTCAAGACGTGTCGCGATGCGTCCCGCCGACCGCGCCATCCCAGGACCCAGCGACCGCGCCATCTCAGGACTCCGCGACCGCGCCATTTCAGGACAACGTGCCGACTTCGGACTCCAGGATCCCCCAGGCCTCGTCGCCGTACTTCTTCTTCCACTCGGCATAGAACCCCGCCGACTTCAGGGCCGTTCGGAACGCCGGCTTGTCCACCGCGACGAATTCCAGCCCCTTCGCCTTGAGGTCATCCGCGACCGATCCGTTCAGCTTGGCGATGTCCGCCCGTTCCTGCAGCGCCGAGGCATTCAGCTCTCGCGCCACGATCGCCTGTGCATCCGCCGGCAGCCCGGAGAAACTCCGCTTGTTCGCCAGCATCCAGAACCCGTCCCACATATGATCGGTCATCGAGACGTATTTCTGCACCTCGTACAGCTTGGCGATGGCGATCAGCGACAGCGGATTTTCCTGCCCCTCCGCGATCTTCGTCTGCAGCGCCGAATACACCTCGGCGAAGTTGATGCTGATCGGCGAGGCGCCCAGCGCCTGGAACATGCTGGTCCACAGCGGCGACACCGGCACCCGGATCTTGAACCCCTTCAAATCCGCCGGCTCCTTGATCGGATGGGTGGAGCTGGTGATCTGCCGGAACCCGTTGTCCCAGATCTTCTCCATCGCGACCAACCCGCGCTTGTCGATCTCGCCGCGCACATACGCACCCAGCTTGCCGTCCATCGCCTTCCAGACGGTGTCGTAATCCTTGAACGCGAACCCGATGCCGTTGATCGAGGCCGCCGGCACCAGCGTCGACAGGATCAGCCCGGACAGCGAAAAGAAGTCGATCGCCCCCGACCGCAGCTGCGACAGCATGTCGGTGTCGGAGCCCAACTGGTTGTTCGGAAACAACTGGATCTCGACCGCCCCGTTGGTCGCCGCCTTGATCCGGTCGGCCGCTTCCTGCTGGCGGACCGATTGCGGATGTGTCACCGGCGAATTGTTCGCCAGCTTCAGGCTGAAATCCGCCGCGCGGGCAGGGCGGGTGTTGATGGCAAACAAAGGCAGCGTGGCCGCCCCAAGCAGGGTGCGGCGATTCAGGCGGATCATCTTGGGTGTCCTCGGGCGTTCTTCTGGTCCCGCAAGATACCGGTTGAGCACCCTGTGGCAAGGGGCGTTGCGGCGCGTTAACCTGTTCCCATGACAGACAGCCCCTACTTCTTCTCCGCCGCCGACCACCCTCTGCGCAGCGCGACCGACCGTCTGAAGGTCCGCGAAGCCGTGTCAGGTTTCGGCATCGCCCTGCGCTACCAGGAACGCGCACCAGACCCCGCCGGCGCGCCGGAACCGGGCTGGTGCGAGACCGGCCACTCCATCTTCATCCTATCCGGCCGCATCCGCTACCGTTTCGACAGCCACACGGTGGAGGCCGGCCCCGGCGACATGCTGCACATCCCCGCCGGCCCCGACCACCGCCACAAGCCCAGCGTCCCCGGTCCCGAAACGGTCCGCTACGTACTAACCGAATTCGAGTGATCCGAGCGTTCGATCATAGAGAAGCGTAATACCAGGAGCCGATGACCTCAACGCTTGCGGTTCCGACACCCTTGCGGTTCCGTCATGGCCGCGCGCCTGCTTCGGGCGTCCCAGCCATCTGCGCACCGGCGGGCGACGCGCAGACGGCCTCCTGGAATCGGCGTTAACGGCGGTTGGTATAGGTCATAGTGCGACCACGATTCGTCGTGTGAATCGGATACGTCCAACCAAACGCGACGTATCGCGCGTCTCGGATGCGCCACAGGAGCGCTGTAAACGATTTGGTAAGGATCACGCGTTAGTATCGGCCACCGGAGGCCGAGACATGCTGTCTGCCGCGGTGCGCAATCTGATCGGACGATTTTCGCCACAGCCATCGATGGCGGAGCGCGCCGCGTCAACCATGGCGCCGGTCGCCATGCCCACCGAACCCCGGCCGCTCGCGCCAATAGCCGGGGAGCCGGATCGCCGGCCCTGGCCACCGGGCCGCCTGGACCTGGTCCATCAGCTCTGGGGCGCCGGCTACATCTTCCCCGGCGGGGAGATCGAAACCCTCCGCCTGGCGCGACCGCTGGGGGCGTCCTCCGCCACCAGCCTGCTGATGATCGGTGTCGGCAGTGGCGGCCCGGCCAGTTCGATCGCCCGCAACATGGGCGCCTGGATCACCGGGCTGGAGACAGACCCGTCGCTGCTCACGGCCGCCCGGGCGCTGATCGCGCGGTCGAAACTCGCCAAAAAGATCACCATCAAACCCTGGGACCCGGAAAATCCCGCGTTCGAGGCTAAAAGCCACCACCACTGCCTGGCGCTGGAACCGCTGTTGGATGCGCAGCCCGAACCGATCCTGGACGGATTGGCGCGCGCGCTGAAACCAGGCGGCCAACTGGTCCTGACCGAACTCGCGACCGCCGCACCGTTGAATCCGGCCGACCCGACCGTCAGTCGCTGGGCGAGGCTGGAACGCCGCAATCCCGCCGATGTGCCGGCCGGCATCGCCATCACCCGCATGCTGGGCCGGGTCGGCCTGGACGTCCGCATCGCCGAGGACATTTCCGCGCGCCACATGGAACACGCGATGCTCGGATGGCGCGTCATGCTGCGCGACCTGCGCGACGGCAAGCCGACCCACCAACAGGCCGCGCACCTGGTCGCGGAAGCCGAACTATGGCTGATGCGCCGGCGCCTGATCCGCAGCGGGCGGCTGCGGATGATGCGCTGGCATGCGATCAGCCGCGCGCCGGTCCTGTGATCAGGAGGGCTTTCCGTCCACGAATGGCTTCAGCACCGCATACAGGATCTCGTGCACCGGCGTCGGGACGCCAAGCTCCCGCCCCAGCGCGACGACCTTGCCCGACAGCCACGGCAGTTCGATCCGGTTGCCGCGGATCAGGTCGTGCGCCATCGACGCCATCATCGTCGGCGGCGCGCTGCGGGTGAACCCGACCGTCCGTTCCACCGCGTCGTCCGGCAGCTTCACCCCGCGCGCGCGTCCGACCGCCGCGACCTCAGCCGCGGCGCGGGCGAACAGCGGCGCGATATCGGGATCCTCGCGCAGGATGCCCAGCGGCGTGCGGGTCGCCGCGGTCAGCGCCGAATTGGTCGCCAGCAGGATGAATTTCATCCACAGTTCGGTCACGATCTGGTCGCTATGCGTGGCATCGAATCCGGCCTTCTGGCACAGCCCGAGGAACGCCTCGCCGCGTGCGCTCTTGCCGCCCTCCAGTTCCCCGAATACCAGGCGCATGAAGCTGCCGACCTGGCGGATCACCCCGGGTTCGGCGATGGTGGCGCTGATCTGCGCGACGCCGCCCATCACCGCCTGGGCGCCCAGGATCGGGATCAGCCGTTCCGCGGAATCGATCCCATTCTGCAGCGGGATCACCGCGGTGGCCGGCCCGATCAGCGGCTTGATCGCCGCGCCGGCGCTCTCGACATCCCACAGCTTGACGCAGAACAGCACGAAGTCCACCGGCCCGATCGTCGCCGGGTCGTCGGTCGCCTGGGCAGGGGAAACCAGCGTCTCGCCGCGACCGCCCTCGACCCGCAAGCCGCGCGCGCGCATCGCCTGCAGATGGGCACCGCGGGCGACGAAGGTGACGTCGGCGCCGGCATTCGCCAGGGCGGCCCCGAAGGCGCCGCCGACTCCGCCGGCTCCGATGACGGCTATACGCATGGATCGAACTCCCGATTTTGTGCAGCGCAAGGTCATAGGGCAGGGGCGCGCTGCCGTCGATGGCGCCCCCCCGTCAGCGCGTGCCCCGTCAGCGCGCGCCCCGGCCCAGCAGCACCACCGGCACGGTCGCCAGAAGGATGCGAATATCCAGGAACAGGCTTCGGTTTTTGATGTAATGCAGGTCGTACGACAGCTTCATCTTCGCATCCTCGACGGAAGCGCCATACGGGTAGTTGACCTGCGCCCAGCCGGTCAGGCCGGGCTTGACGGTGACCCGCTGCCGATAGCCCGGGATCACCTCGGCAAGCCGGTCCGCGAAGTGCGGCCGCTCCGGCCGGGGACCGACCATGCTCATGCTGCCGCGCAACACATTCAGCAGTTGCGGGAGTTCATCGATGCGGGTCAGCCGCAGGAATTTGCCGATGCGGGTGATGCGCGGATCCTGCCGCTGCGCCCAGCGCGGGCCGGTTCCAGCCTCCGCATCGGCCACCATGCTGCGGAACTTGAGCAGAACGAACGCCCGTCCGTTCAGGCCGACCCGAACCTGCCGATAAAGGATCGGCCCCCGGCTGTCGATCGCGACCAGGCAACCGACCAGGACCATGAGCGGACCGGTCAGCAGCAGCAGGCCGAGACTGACCGTGATATCGAGGATACGCCGCGGAATGCCGGTGTACCACGCGGCGTCCCGATACCCGGCGCGCGTGGAGGCCGGTTCGTCCGGCGATCCGGGTATGTCCGGCCAGGACAACGCGCCCGACAAATCGCCGGCGAGATCCTTCGTCACACGCTGCCCTCCACGGTGCCGGGGCATGAAATGATTTCCTCCTGGAGGGCGATCCATTTTGTGACCCGTGCCGCGGTTTCCTGGGCCTTGCGCGCGCGCATTTCCGAGTACCTCCGGAACTTCTCGCTTTTTTCGAGCTTCTCGACCCGCTCCCTGGCCAGCAGGATAAGCGGTGGGATGCGTCCGGTTGGGTCGACAACGGCATAGTCGGGGGGGCCGAGCAGTTGCACCATCAACTCCAATGGCCATCCCCGTTCGTGTACCGCGGCTGGGGTCAGCACCGCGCCCTGGTCCACATCGTCAACGCCGATGATACGGCGTACGCCAAGCGCCTTGGCATCGAACCAGAGCGTCGACCGGCGATACAATTTTTTCAGCGGCCGCCAACCCAGGCCCAGCAGCAGGACCGCGATCGACGCCGCCAGGGCCAGCATGCGTCCGTTCGGCCGCCCGATCGATCCGGATTCTGCGGCGTGCGCCGGCGGCGGGAGCGTGGGGCGCGCGGCTGTGATCTCGCGCGTCCGTTGCCCGGCGCTTCGGGTCGGCAGGAACGCCTCCCGTTCGGCGGCCTGGTCGCTTTCCGGCCACAGGCCCGGAGCGAGGGTCGTCTCCGCGGCGTCGAGCGGCACCTGAACGTTGCTCGCGAAACTTGAACCCATTGGCAACAATATTACAATTGTCAAAAGAACAAGCGCGCCTGCATATTGTCTCATGCGTCGCGCGGGACGGAACGCCGGTTGCTCCGCTTCGCCTCGGGGCGGGCGGTTCCCGGTAAATTGCATTACTGCCTCCTCCGTGGACATGCATGATTATTGCGACAAATCGTATGACACTTATATGAACCCCATGTCATGCGACCAACACCGCCCACCAGGTTGCCACGCGGCCGTAGCCGCGGAACGATCCGTTACTAGCATAACATCGGTACCGGATTGAACACGCGATAATTACGAATCACTTTCAGCGCGGAACTCTTTCGTTGCTCATATTGTGAGATCCACTTGAGGACTATCAAATAAGCGGGTTCGCATTTTTAGGAATATCACAACTTATGATCGAAATCCGCTGCCTTTCCGCATTCCCGCGAGAATGCCCCGGGAATGAGGCGGTGAACAAAAAAATAGTCCCGATCAATGGGCCAAATATCGCCTATAGTTACGCTCTGGCCGAAGGAAGCCCGGATTCTTCATGCAGAATCGGCGATTCATCTCGGCCGGTGCCTCGCGCCTCCCGCCCTGCGCATGGCAGGGACGCAAGACGGGCGGGTCGTTCGCCCGGCGTATCACGGCGCCTCAAGCGTCGTATAGGATGTGACGCCTGCTCCGGCGCAACGAAGGACCCTCGATGGCGAGCACCGCGATCACGCATGGATGGAGCCTCGCCGATGCCCCGCGCATCGACGGCAAAGTGGCCGTTGTCACCGGCGCGACCGGCGGGCTGGGCCTGGAAATCGCCTTGGGTCTCGCCCGCCAGGGCGCGACCACCATCCTCGCCGGGCGCAACCCGGAAAAGGGCGCCCGGGCGATGGCGCACATCCAACAGGCGGCCCCGCATGCAACGATTCGGTTCGCCAGTCTCGATCTTGCCAGCCTCGACTCCACGGCGCGATTCGCCGCCGCGGTCACCGGCGATCATGCCGGCGTGGTCGATATCCTGGTCAACAACGGCGCGGTCATGGGGCTGCCGGCGCGCGAACGAACCGAAGATGGCTTCGAACGCCAGATCGGGGTCAATTACCTTGCCCATTTCGCGCTGACGCTTCGCTTGCTGGACGCGCTGCGGGCCGCCAGCGGCGGTGGCCGCGTGATCAATGTGGCGAGTCTCTCGCATCGCCGAGCCAGGCTGGCATTGGATGATTTCCAGTCGGAGAAATCCTACAGCCCAATGCGGGCCTATGGCCAAAGCAAGCTTGCCATGCTGGTTTTCGCGCTCGAGCTGCAGCGCCGAGCGGAGCGGGACGGCTGGAACCTGGTCGGCATGGCGGCGCATCCGGGTTGGGCCAGAACCGATATCATTGGCAACGGTATCGGTAATGGCCGTCCCGGCCCGAAAGCGCGTCTGATCGAGACCGTATTCAATCTGGTGGCTCAATCGGCGCGCGATGGCGCATTGCCGGAACTGTTCGCGGCGATGGCGCCGGAGGCGCGGGGCGGGGGCTATTATGGCCCTTCGGGCTGGGGGGAAACGCGCGGCGCCCCCGGACTGTCCAGGATCTTCCCGCAAGCCGCCGATCCAGCCGCCGGGACCCGCCTGTGGGCGCTGTCGGAGACGCTGACCGGCGTAACCGCTTAATCCGGGCCTTGAAGCGCCGCGCATCGTTCGCGGTGGATTGCGGCCCCTCCGCGCCGGTCGCCTAAGCGGCCTCGGTCCAGGCTTTCTTGACGACAAGGGCGCGTTTGTGTCATTGGTGTAATTACACCAAAAGGAAACGTTCATGAATCTGACCAGACGCACCGTGCTGGGTAGTGCCGCCGCCGCCGCGTTGCCGGCGCTTCCGGCCCGTGCCCAATCCCCGACCATCAAGATCGGCGTCCTGGGTGACGAATCCGGCGTCTACAGGGAACTCAGCGGCCCGGTCGCCATCGCCGCGGTCAAGCTCGCCATCGCCGATACGAAAGCCGCCGGCCGTGACATCCAGGTCGAGGTGATCTCCGGCGACCATCAGAACAAGCCCGATGTCGGTGCCGGCCTCGCCCGGCAGTGGATCGACCGGGACAAGGTCGACATGATCATCGACGTGCCGAACAGCGCGGTGGCGCTGGCGGTCGCCGGGGTCTGCAAGGAGATGGACAAGGTCTACATCAACTCGCCCGGCGCCACCGCCGACCTGACCGGCCCGCAATGCGCGCCGACCACGGTGCACTGGACGATGGACACCTGGATGCTGGCGCATTCCACCGGCGGTGCCATGGTCAAGGCCGGTGGCGACAGCTGGTTCTTCATCACCGCGGACTATGCGTTCGGCCATGCGCTGCAGCGGGACACCGGCAACTTCGTCACCCAGGCCGGCGGCAAGGTCCTCGGCAACGTGCTGGCCCCGCTTGGCAACAGCGATTTTTCCTCGTTCCTGATCCAGGCACAGGCCAGCGGCGCGAAGGTGATCGGGCTGGCCAACGCCGGCGCCGACACGGTGAACGCGATCAAGCAGGCCGGTGAGTTCGGCATCACCGCGAAAGGCGTGAAGCTCGCCGGGCTGCTGGTGTTCGTCAGCGACGTGCATGCGCTGGGGCTGCAGACCGCGCAGGGCATTGTCGTTTCCAACACGTTCTACTGGGACCGCGATGACAGGACCCGAGCGTTCAGCAAGCGGCTGCAGCCGATGATCGGCGATGTGCGGGCCGGGATGGGGCAGGCGGGCTGCTACGCCGGAACGTTCCACTACCTGAAGGCGGTCGCCGCGATGGGCGTCGCCGTTGCGAAAAAGAGCGGTTCGGCCGCGGTCGACCGGATGAAGTCGATGCCGACCGACGACGATTGCTTCGGCGCCGGCTCGATCCGGGCCGATGGCCGCTGCCTGCATCCGGTCTACCTGTACGAAGTCAAAAGCCCGGCCGAGAGCAAGTATGCCTGGGACTACTACAAGCTGCTGGCGACCACCTCCGCCGAACAGGGCTTCCGTCCGCTGCAGGATGGCGGCTGTCCGCTGATCCACGCCTGACGCGGGTTATCCGCCGCACGGTATGGCGGGTCTGTTTTGGCCATACGCGAGGCGTGGCGGCGATTGTGATTTGATCGAAATCAATGTCACCGCCATCGCCGCGTCCTATTCAGCCCATGTTCTGCCCAGGTTCCATTTCCGGTTGCCTGGGCAGCCTTGGCAAATGGGGCGAACGTCATGTCACAACGGTACGAAAGCGGAATTATAGAGCGCAGGTTGTTGCTGCTGATGCGCCTGATGCTTGGCTGGGTCTTCTTGTGGGCCGCGATCCATCATTATGGCGATGCGTCCTACGTCGCCGGCTTCCTGTCGCACACCAAGACATTCCACCCGGTATACGGCGCCTTGGCGCAATCATCCTTTCTGCCGGTGATCAGCTTCCTGGTGGAATATGGACATCTGCTGATCGGCCTGTCGCTCATCACCGGGTTCATGGTCCGGGCCAGCGCGCCGTTCGCGATGCTGTTGATGCTGCTGTACTGGACGGCCCACATGGATTTTCCCTACATCGACACCGTCAACAACCTGATTATCGACGAACACCTGATCTACGCGGTGGGGCTGTGGTACCTGATGGTTCGGCGCGCGGGCCATGTCTTCGGGCTCGATGGCGTGGTGGCAAAGCTGCCGGTCGTGCAACGGAGCGAGCGACTGAACTGGCTGACCGCCTAGGGTCAGGGATCGGGCTAAGACCAAGGATCGGGATCGTCGCCCAGGCGTTGCGATCCCGATCGATCCGCTGCCGGATACCGAGGGCGCCATGCCCCAGAGCAATCAAGCGGACACCGAGTTGCACCGAGGTCGTTCGGCGTTTCGCAGAGTAGAATAATCCGATAAATCGTACCTGGTTCAATGAGCTGCCCATCGAAGATGGCACGTTTGAAGCAGGAAGCTCGATCAATTCCAAGAATGGAACATGGTTTTACTCGGTGAAACTCCGCGCGAACTCGGTGCAAACTCCGTGTCCGCTTGATTGCTACCGTTTTACCGCACCGAAGGTGGTCGTGATCGTGGTCGTGGGCTCCGTCGCCATTGCCATAGCGGACGTACGACCGATCGACTACCGAGCCGAGCGATCAACCCACCGTCCGCGCTCAGGAAACAGCAGAGGCTCTATGAGCCACCGCGGTTGATGCCGGTGCCACGCGGCCATCGGCACTTCGTCGGTCGGTGCGTCGATGGCCGGGACGCCCGAAGCCGGCGCC
>DATARX010000424.1:0-3569 GCA_036263955.1 Rhodopila sp. | reverse complement strand
GGAAGCGGGCGCGGTATCGTCCGGTTCCTGCAGTTTGTCCAGCGGAATCGCATGATGCTCCAGGAACGGGCCGACGCGGAGGCGGCGCAGCGCGGCGATGTGGCCAACGGTGCCACAGGCTTTCGCCAGGTCGCGGGCCAGCCTGCGCATGTAGACGCCCTTGCCGGACGCGACCTCGAACACCGCGGTGTCGGCGTCCGGGCGGGCGATCAGTTCGAACCGGTCGACCCGCGCGGGGCGGGGTTACAGCACCGGGGCACGGCCCTCGCGGGCCATGTCGTAGGCGCGCTCGCCAGCCACCTTGATGGCGGAGAAGATCGGCGGCACCTGCATGATGGCGCCGCGAAAGGCGGGCAGGGCAGCATTGATCGTTGCGTCGTCGGGGCGGATGTCGCTGGTTTCGACGACGGCGCCCTCGGCGTCGTCGGTATCCCGCGCCTCGCCGAATTTGAGGGTGAAGTGATACAGCTTGGTGCCGTCCATGACGTAGGGGACGGTTTTGGTCGCGGCACCGAAGGCTATGGGAAGCAGCCCGGTGGCGAGCGGATCCAGGGTGCCGCCGTGGCCGGCTTTCTGGGCGTCGAACAGGCGTTTGACTCGGTTGACGACGTCCGTGCTGGTCATTCCGGCCGGCTTGTCGATGATCAGCCACCCATCCAGCGGGCGGCCGCGCGGTTTGCGGCGGGACATGGTTCTGCGGTGCTCGGTTCGAAAGGGAGGCGGCGGGGTAGGGACTGCGGGGGCGGTTGTCAATCGCTTTCGATGGGGCGGTTCCGGTTGGGCAGGCGTTCGGGGCCCGTATTAGGGTTTCGTTAACCATGCCGGGTGTAGAGTGCGCCGGATCTGGATCGATTGGCCGCATGCAAACAGGTTTCGCGTCATGAGCGGGTCGCTGAGTTATCTGACGTCGCTGTTCAGCAGTTCGTTTGGCGGGGGTGGTTCCCTGCTTGATATCTTGTACGGCATCAACCAACCGAGCGGTTCGGGACAGAATCCGGTGCAGGCGCTGACCGCGGCGGAACAGAACCAGGCGCAGGATGTCAAGATGACGGCGGCGCAACCGGCGGTACAGAATGCCGTCAAGGCGTTCACCCAGGCGGTCAACAGCGCGACGAGCGTGAAGCAGTTGCTGGCGAACCCGACGGTGATGAACGTGCTGCTGACGGCGAACGGCATGAGCGACCAGACCGGCTATACCGCGCTGGCGACGCAGGCACTGACGTCGAACCTGGGCGATCCCAAGTCACTGGCGAACACGCTGACCGATACAAGGTGGAAAACCCTGGCGCAGACCTACAATTTTGCCGCGAACGGCTTGTCGTCAATCAAAAACCCGGCGGCGATTGCAAGTATTGCCAATTCCTATGCGACCGCCACGTGGCAGACGAACGAGGATGCGGTGACCCCGGGCCTTTCCAACGCGCTGTCGTTCAAGGCGAGTGCTGCAAGCATTACATCGGTTGACCAGATCCTTGGCAATCCGACGATGCGGACGGTGGTGACCACGGCTTTGGGGATTCCGCAGCAGATCGCGTTCCAAAGCCTGAACGCGCAGGAGCAGGCGATCAGTTCGCGATTGAATATATCGCAGTTCCAGGATCCGAAGTTCGTTGAGAGTTTTGTGCAGCGCTACTTGATCGCCGACAGTGCGAATGCGAGTTCCTCGTGTTCGTCGACGCCTGATTTGACGACGTTGCTGGTGCAGGGGCAGGGGATTTTCGTTTAGCAGCTTGCGGTGCGTGGTTGGGATAGGTTCGTGCGATTGATGGGGTCGCATTTCTGCACGGAGGTAGGACGAGGCACGAAGTTCACGGAGGATTGGTGCACCGATCTGGTCGTTCTGCCGTGCGATCCGTCCGAAGGAGAACGATACGCTTTGCGTAATGGTCCTGTCTTTCACGCCGTCCGGTATGGTTGGTGGAAAAGGCCGGTCTGCCGCTTGAGACGGTTCGGCGAGCGCTTTATTGCACCCACGTTACCACGGCGGAACCAACCTCGTGCAGGACGGCCTCTCTCCGGTCCATGCCAAGCCTTGGCGCGTCGTAGTACGCGGCGACCAGGACGGGGGGGCGTCCCGGCGGACGCAGGAGGGCATAATCGTTGGTTTCTTGTTCGACGCTGGTTCCCGGGCGGTCGCCCGCGATCCAGTCCGGCGGCAATGCCGCGCGGAGCCGGTTCAGGCCGGGCTTGCAGGCGATCATCCAGCTTTCCAGTCGCGCGCGGGATTGCGCGGTCAGCACGTTGCCCAACAGGGTCCGGCCGACGCAACCGATGATTGCCCGGGGGGAGGTTGTGTCGAGGGCACCGCTGTATTTGTTGGAGTGGGGCTCATACCGATCGGACCGGGTGATGGTGTCGCCGAGGCCGCGAATGAACCGGGTCAGGCCCGCCGGGCCGCCGACGCTCCGCATCAGCAGAATCGCCGCGGTGTTGTCGCTGACCTCCATGATGGCCTGGCAAAGATCGCCGACCGTCATGGCGCCTTGCGCGACGCGGGCCTTTGTTACGGGCGAAGTAAAGACCAGGTCGTGCGCGTTGTAAGGAATGCGGCGGGTCAGGTCGTCCTGGCCGGCGTCGACGCGGGCGAGCACCTGGGCGGCGAGGAGGCCCTTGAAGGTGCTGCACATCAGGAAGCGCTCGTCTGCGCGATGGGCCAGGGTCCGGCCCGATCCGGTATCGAGGGCGAAGACGCCAAGACGTCCGCCATGGCGTTGCTCGATAGCGGCCACGACGGATTCAGCGGCGGGTTCAGACGCGGGTTCAGCGGCAGGCGATGGGGCTGCCCAGCCGAACCCCAGGGCCAGGCCGGTTATCGCGCGCCGGCGCGTGGTGGCGATTGTCATCGACCGATCACGACGCCGTCCGCGTTTCGGTTCGGGTCCCGGCGGAGACTATGCCAGGGTGCGATAGACCGCGGTTTCAAACGCGTCGAACGCATCCAGCACGGTGGGGTCGGCGAAGGGCAGGGTCTGGGTCATGAACACGCCGGCGACCTTGCGGGTCGGATCGAGCCAGTAATAAGTATTTTGCAGTCCGGCCCAGGCGAGGCTGCCGGCGCTGCGCCCGGCGGGGCCTTGTTCGGTGTTGATCAGGAAGCTCAGGCCCCACTTCTTTTTCATGCCCGGGAACAGGTTGACCGGATTGGACAGTTGCGGGATCTGGGTCGGCAGCGGCTGGACGTCGAGATCGCCCATATGATTCTGGCCCATCAGCTCGACCGTTTCGGGGCGCAGGATACGGGCGCCATCGAGTTCCCCGCCGAACATCAGCGCTTGCAGGAAGCGCAGGTAGTCGGATGCGGTGGAGAACAGGCCGCCGCCGCCGGGGTAGAACTCGCGGTCGGTGTTGCTGCCGGGGGGCAGGGTCATGGGCTGCAGCGTGCCGTCTTCCTGGCGGGCGTGGACGGCGGGCAGGCGGGATTCCCATTCGGGGCGCTGGATGAAGCTGGTGTCGGTCATCCCGAGCGGGGCGAAGATGTGGCGCTGCATGTAGGTTTCGAGGTCGAGGCCGCTGGCGACCTCCACCATGCGGCCGGCGATGTCGATGTTGATGCCGTATTCCCAGCGCTC
>DATARX010000348.1:0-4426 GCA_036263955.1 Rhodopila sp. | reverse complement strand
ACGCTGATCGACTGCGGCCGCAAATCCGATCCGCTGCACGCGGCACTGATCAACTGTCTCGCCTCGAGTATCTACAGCTTCGACGACACGCATGAGCAGGCTGTGGTGCACCCGAGTGGCCCGGTCGCCGCGGCCGCCCTGGCGTTGGCCGAAGTGAAACCGGTGAGCGGTCAAGATTTCCTGCTGGCCTTTCCCCTCGGCGTGGAGTTCGCGTGCCGGCTGTGCCAGGCGCTGACCGTGCCGCCGGCGAAGGGATCGATGGCCTGGTCGGGCACCGGCATTACCGGCCCCATCGGCGCCGCCATGGCGGCGGGGCGCTTACTGGGCCTGGATAAGCCCGGCATGCGGATTTAGACGCACTGGCCGGCGGACTGGGTGAGTGCTTCGAAATATTGCGAAATACTTATAAGCCCTATCCGTGCGGCATCGTCATCCATCCGATTATTGATGCGTGCCTGGCGTTGCGTTCGGCGCACGACCTGGATCCGGCGCGGATCGCCGCGGTGGCGATCAAGGCCTCATAGACCACGACGGAGGTGGCGCCTGGCTCCATCACGTCATCCGACGACATCACCAGATGCGCCTTGTCGGATTCAAGCTCCGTGACTGCGAACGGAATGATCGTCGCGTGGTTGCGCACCTCGCTCAGGCCACTCAGGCGTGCAGCCTGGCCGTCCGGATTGGATATCGCGACCGTTAGGGGATCGAGACGGAATCGCGCGTCCCAGCCCGACTCCCGCGCCACCGCCATTTGCAGCGTGATCGCCTGGTCGGTGACCTTGATCGCACTGACCGCGATGCGGTCCCTATCGGTGAAATCCTTCAGGCCGTGAATGCGTGGATCGGTGCTGACCACGAACATCGGCGAACTGCACAGCGGCAGCATACCAAGCACCTTCTGTGCGCCGCGGTCTTGTCCCACAAGGTCAGGGCCGGCCCAAAGCCGCCCATCGCCGCATCCGCGTCGCCCGCCAGGATCATGTCGCTGCGGGCCGGTCCGCTCGCCAGCCGGGTCAGCGTGACCTTGATCGTCCGAAGGCCCGCCGCCGCGGCCCGCGGCTCGATCATGTGCCGGTCGATGGCGCTATATCTTGGGAGATACAGCAAGCCATACGGCTGGGTGATCCGTACGGTGTCGGCCTCGGCGCGTGCCCCATGCGGCAGCAGCCACCCGGCCAGCGCCAGGCATGACCATTTGCAGCCGGACAAATCCGGCTCCCCGATTTTCTTTGTATCGGAGCTAAACCCGGCGCCGCCCCATCGGCAACCGGTGATCAGGTGGCGTCGGGGTCAGGCGCGGATCACGCCCGCCATCGCGGCGACGCCGTCGCTGCCGGGGAAGATGTGCCCGAGCGCGCCTGCATCGAGGCCCAGATGCGCCGCCAGCATGCCCTTGGCGACGGTGCGTAGGTCGGTGGTCGGCGCCAGATCGCGATTCTCGAACAACTGGCGCGCGCCCAGGCCGGGCCAGACGGCCTGGACCCGGCCGCCGGCGACCGCGCCGCCCACAACGAAGGCGACGGTTCCGGTGCCGTGGTCGGTCCCCTTGGTTCCGTTCACCCGGGCAGTGCGGCCAAATTCCGTCATCACCAGCACCGCGGTCTGCGCCCAGGCCGGACCGAGACCCGTTTTCAGCGCCGACAGACCGGCATCAAGTTGCTTCAGCGGCCTGGCCAGGCGATTGGTCTGCGCGGTATGCGTATCCCAGCCGCCGATTTCCAGCGCCGCGATACGCGGACCGTCCGGCGCGCGCAGCATCGTCCCGGCTGACCGGGCCAAGGTGGCGAAGCCATTCTTGTCTTCGCGGGCCTCATTGCCGGCCATCACCGCCGCACTGAAGCCACGCCCGCGCAGGCCCTCGGCGATGGCGGGTCCGATAACCGGATCGTCCTGGTTCAGCGCGGCGATCGTGGCATACAGATCCGGCGCCGGCTGGGCGAACCCGTGCGGTGCCCAGTTCGCCACCTGCGCCGGTCCGCGCAACAGCAGCGGCACCGACACGCCGACGGCGAGCGCATTGCCATCCGGCCGAACACCCGGGGCGGGTGGGAGCGCGGCGACCGCACGATTGAGCCAGCCGCTGGTCATGCGGTGGTTGGCGCCGGATTCCAGACAGTCCTGGGCCTCGAAATGGCTGCGCACGCGGTACGGACCCGCAACCGCATGCACCACGAGGGCTTCGTTTGCCTGGTACATGTCGTGCACACCCACCAAAGCCGGGTGCAGGCCGAAGAAGCCGCCAAGGTCCAGCAACCCGTCCGGTTGGCCTGGCGCGGGCGGTACGATCTCCCCGCGCAAGCCGGCCAGGGCAGGATCCCCGTAGGGTACGACGGCGGCCATGCCGTCGAGCGCCCCGCGCAGGATGACCACGACCAGGCGCTTGTCGGTTGGGGCGGACGCCAGTGCCAGGCTGGCGCGCCCGATGCTGAAGCTGGTTGCGAGGCCAAGCAGGGCGGAGCGGCGGGTCAGGGTCATCGTTCAGCGCCTCTGAAATTCGGGGCTGGTCAACAAAAGCGTCATGGCGTCCCGGCGCGAACCCGCGCGCCGGATCGCGTCCCGTGTTGCCGGCCGCAGCAGCGGCCCGAGGGTCATGTCGGCAACCTCCACCACATCACGGTCGCCGATGCGGCCGGCGAAGCCACTGGCCCAGTCGATCCGGCGCAGCATCGCCTCGGGTGCGGCCCAGTCGGCCGCCCGGTCCGGCCAGCCGTTCGGCGCCGGCGCGGTCCACAGCGGCTGGCCCAGGTCTGCCAGCATGCCGGTCATGTTGGGGATCCGATCCGGCGGCACCTCGAGCGCTCGGACGCTGGCGACCAGGTAGTCCATCGGCGTGCGCAGTTTCGTCGCCGACTGCCAGGCGGCGTCGAGGGTCACCAAAGCCGCGGACGCGGCGCCCAGGTCGCCCTTGGTGTCACGCAACACCACCTCGATCGCGCCTACCGCGGCGGGCGGCGGATCGTCGGCGACGAAGTGGCGCACCAACTTGGTGGCGAGGAAGCGGTGGGCGGCGGGATGGTTGGCGAGGAATTTGAGCGCCTCGACGCCCCCGGCTTCGTCGGGCGGGAATTGCCGTCCCATGACGGTCTGGACGCCGGGTTCGTGCGCGAAGGGGCGATAGCGGAAGCCGGGCGGATTGGCTTTCAGGTCAACCGACCAGCCGGTGAGGACGTTCGCGAACGACGTCACGTCCGCTTGCGTGTAGCCCGCCAGGGGACTGACGGTGTGCAGTTCCATGCACTCGCGCGCCAGGTTCTCGTTCAGGCCGCGATGGGTCTTCTGCCCGACCGGACTGTCGGGGCCGAACGAACCGGCATTGTCGAGGTAGAGCAGCATCGCCGGGTGATGCATCACCGCCAGGACCATGTCGTCGAAGCGGCCGGTGACATGCGGGCGGATCGCCTCTTCCACGAAGGCGGCGGCGACGGCGGCGCATCCGCCCTGGCGCCGCGAAACCGTGAAATGGTTGGTCCAGAACCAGACCAGACGCTCCCGGAACGGGGCAGGGGTGGTGACGGCGTTGGCCAGTTGTGCCGCGGCCTGCGCTTTGAACAGGGCGGCCACGCGCGATTCGCCCGGCAGCGGCTGTGTCGCGCGATCTTCACGCAACGCCGTCAGGCCCGCCGCCGTCGTCGGTGGATCGTCCAGCCGGGTGGGATCGGGGCGGCTTAGCTGGTCCAGCAGCCAGGCAGTGGGATCGCGGGGCAGCGGTTCCGCGCCGCGCCGCCCGAGACCAAATCGCGCCAGGGCCCGAAATCGCACCAGGTCCCCAAATCGCTCCAGGTCCGGGGCTGTACGGATGTCCATGCCTGGCAAACTAGCCCTTGGTTATGTGTCGGACTGTGATAAATCATATAGCAAGATCGCAAGTGCTGGGTGGCGAGGCCGCGGGCGCGCGGCGGCGGTAAATCGGTGCCGCCGCGGGGTGGAGATAGAATTCGCACTTGCAAAACCGTGCGCGCTGTCGCATTTCCCGCAGCACATAACCGGTCGAGGGTTCGGCCGGCACCCTGGGCGGGCGCGCGGGGCTGGTCCCCGGATCCAGAAATGGGTCACGCGCCCTTTCTGATATGCCCATTTGTTTGCCCGATGGGCCGTTGCTCGATGGTAGGAGGTTCGCCGTGTCTGTTACGCCGCTCGATAGAATTCGCAACATCGGAATTACCGCGCATATCGATGCCGGTAAGACCACCACGACCGAGCGGATTTTGTATTACACGGGTGTGTCGCACAAGATCGGTGAGGTTCACGACGGCAACACCACCACCGATTACATGGAGCAGGAGCGGGAGCGCGGCATCACGATCACCTCCGCCGCGGTGACATGCGAGTGGAAAGACAACCGCATCAACATCATCGACACGCCTGGCCACATCGACTTCAACATCGAGGTCAATCGCAGCCTGCGCGTGCTGGACGGCGCGGTCTT
>DATARX010000343.1:0-4829 GCA_036263955.1 Rhodopila sp. | reverse complement strand
TTCGTTGTCCACGCCCGCGTAGCCTGAGGCCATGGAGCGCTTCACGAACAGCACCGTGCGGGCCTTTTCCACGTCCAGGATCGGCATGCCGTAGATCGCCGAGGACGGGTCGGTCTTCGCCGCCGGGTTGGTCACGTCGTTTGCGCCGATGACATAGACCACGTCGGCGGTGGAGAACTCATTGTTGATCTCCTCGAGCTCGAACACCTCATCGTACGGCACGTTGGCCTCGGCCAGCAGCACGTTCATGTGGCCGGGCATGCGGCCGGCAACCGGGTGGATGGCGTATTTCACCTCGACGCCTTCTTTCTTCAGCGTATCCGCCATCTCGCGCAGCGCATGCTGCGCCTGGGCGACCGCCATCCCGTAGCCGGGCACGATGATCACCTTGGACGCGTTCTTCATGATGAATGCCGCATCGTCGGCGTTGCCGGAGCGGACCGTCCGGTCACCAACCGGGCCGCCGGAAGCGGCGGATCCGCTTTCGGTGCCGAAGCCGCCGAGCAGCACGTTGATGATGCTGCGGTTCATACCCTTGCACATGACGTAGGACAGGATCGCGCCCGAGGCGCCGACCAGCGAGCCGGTGATGATCAGCGCCAGGTTTTGGATGGTGAAGCCGATGCCCGCCGCCGCCCAGCCGGAATACGAATTCAGCATGGAGACCACGACCGGCATGTCGGCGCCGCCGATCGGGATGATGATGAGGAACCCAAGCCCCAGCGCCAGCAAGGCGATCAGCCAGAACAGCACCTGGTTGCCGCCCGACGCGACGAACCCGATGATCAGCAGCAGCAGGACGATCGCAAGACCCAGGTTCAGCCAATGCTGGCCCGAAAAGGTGATCGGCGCGCCCTTCATCAGCGCCTGCAATTTCGCGAACGCGATCAGGCTGCCGGAGAAAGTGATCGCGCCAATCGCCAGGCCGACCGACATCTCGATCAGACTCTCGGTATGGATCGCGCCCGGAACGCCGATGTTGAATGCCTCGGGCGCATTCAACGCGGAGGCGGCGACGAACACGGCGGCCAATCCGACCAGGGAGTGGAAGGCGGCCACGAGTTGCGGCAAGGCCGTCATCTGGATGCGCATGGCGACCGCCACGCCGATTCCGCCGCCGATCAGGATGCCGAACAGGATCAGCATATAACCCCAACCGTGCATGCCGTGATGCAGCAGCGTGGCGACCACGGCGATGGCCATGCCGATCATGCCGAAGCGATTGCCCTGGCGTGATGTGACCGGGGAGGAAAGGCCGCGCAGCGCCAGGATGAACAGGACGGCGGCGACGAGGTACGCGAGAGACGTCAGGCTGGCGGACATCGATGTGACCTTATTGCTTTTTCTTGAACATCGAGAGCATGCGCTGCGTCACGACAAACCCGCCGAAGATATTCACTGACGCAAGCGTGACGGCGACGAAGCCGAATCCCATCGCCCAGCCCGAGGTCGCGAGGCCGGTGGCCAGCATCGCCCCAACGATAATCACCGACGAAATCGCGTTTGTCACCGCCATCAGCGGCGAGTGCAGGGCCGGCGTGACGTTCCACACGACGTAATAGCCGACGAAGCAGGCCATCAGGAAAATGGCCAGCAGGAAGATGAACGGATTGACCTCGGGCGCCACGGTACTGGACGCGGCGAGAACCAGGGCTTGTGCGTGACTGGACAGGGTCAGCGCCTGGTCGGCGAGGCGTGCCGCTTCATCCGACAGTTGGTTCGGGTTCATCTTCGGGTTATCTCCGGACGCTCAGGCGGCTTGTTGGGGCAGGAAATTCGGGTGACCGATGGCGCCGCCCCGGGTCAGCATGACACCTTTAACGATATCGTCGGTTTCCGGCAGCTTCGGCGCCTTGCTGTCCTTGTCCCAGAACGTGGTCAGGAAGGTCAGCAGGTTGCGGGCATAGAGGGACGAGGACGCGACGGGAATGCGGCCGGGCCAGTTGTTGAAGCCCAGGATGGTGACACCGTTCGGGGTGGTGACGCTCTGACCCGGAACCGTGGCGGCGCAATTGCCGCCGGCTTCGGCCGCCAGGTCGATAATAACGCTGCCGGCGCGCATACTGTCGACCATCGGTTGGGTGACGATGACGGGCGCCTTGCGGCCCATCACCAGCGCCGTGCAGATAACGATGTCGTTCTTTGCTACGGTGGTGGCCATCAACTCGGCCTGCTTCTGGCGGAACGCATCGCTCATTTCGCGGGCGTAGGCACCCGTCTGAGCGGCGGTTTCGGCATCTTCCACCCCGACATAACTGGCGCCGAGCGACTTGATTTCTTCCTTGGCGGCCGGGCGGACGTCGGTGGCGGAGACGATCGCGCCCAGGCGCCGCGCGGTGGCGATGGCCTGCAGGCCGGCCACGCCGGCACCGATGACGAACACCCTGGCGGGCGGGACCGTGCCAGCCGCCGTCATCATCATCGGGAAACCGCGCTGGAACGCGCCGGCGGATTCGATGACCGCGCGGTAGCCGGCGAGGTTTGCCTGGCTGGACAGCACGTCCATCGATTGCGCGCGAGTGATGCGCGGCAGCAACTCCATCGCCGCGGTGTCGATGCCGGCGGCGGCCAGGCTTGGCACCAGTTCGGAATCGGCGAAGGCGCCGGCGATGCACACCAGCAGCGCGCCGCGCGGGATCAGCGCGCGTTCGTCCGGGCCAGGGACCTGGACCGCGAACACGACGCCGGCTCCCGCCAGCACCGCGGCTGCGTCGGGGGCGATTTCAGCGCCCGCGGCGGCGAATTCGGCGTCGGAAATCGACGCCGTGGCCCCTGCCCCGGCTTCCACTGCGACAGTCAAGCCAAGGCCAATCAGCTTCTTGACTGTGTCCGGAGTCGCGGCCACGCGTGTCTCGGCGGGTCGCCGTTCCTTCAGCACCGCAAGGCGCATACATCTGATCCTTTACGTTCGGGGAAGCATTGGGCCGGCAGATGCGCCTGTTCCCCAGACTACCGGTCGGCCTGAATGCACTGTGAGCGCGGTCTGTGCAAGGGGGCACAATACAGTGGCCGATCAGCAGGCGTCATAAACGGCAGTCTCGAACGCCTCGAAGGCCTGCACGGCTTTCGGATCGAAAAACGGCAGGACCTGCGTGGCATAGACGCCGGTAACGCGCCGTGCCGGATCGATCCAGTAAAACGAATTGGCGAGGCCGGCCCAGGCAAGACTGCCGGCCGAGCGCCCTGTGGGCAGGGCCTGGGGGTTGATGAGAAAGCTAAGCCCCCATTTCATGCCGGCGAGGAATTCGACATCGAACGAGGCCGCCGGGACGGCGCTCTTCATCGGATTGCACACCAGATCGCCGATCGCATTGCGCGACATGATCGCCACCGTCTCGGGCCGCAAGACTTGGACGCCGTTGAACGTGCCGGCGTGCAGGATCATTTGGGTGAACTTGAGATAGTCACCGACCGTCCCATAGAGCCCACCGCCACCCATGTGGAATTCGGGCTCCTGGGGAATTTCGGTGTCGGTCGAAACCAGCCCCGCAGGCGTGCGTGCATGGATCCTTGCCAGCCGCCGACGCTGCTCCGCGCCGACCTTGAAGCCCGTGTCGGCCATCCCGAGCGGCGTAAGGATATTGTCATGCATATAACGATCCAGGGTTTGTCCCGAGACGGCTTCCACCGCCTTGCCGACCCAGTCGATCGAAATCCCATATTCCCATTTCTCACCGGGATCGAATACCAACGGCAAGCGGAGTGCCGCATTCCGGCAGGTGATGATGCTGGGTGTACCGGTCACCTCCAGGTAACGGGCGATGTCGGCGTTCCACATGTCGTAAGCGAAGCCCGTGGTGTGGGTGAGCAAGTGACGCAACGTGATGCCGTGCCCGGGCGCCCGGAGACGTGGTTTGCCGTCATCGTCGAAACCGTCCAGCACCTGTAGGCGACCAAGTTCCGGCAGAACCGCGGCGATGTCGCCATCCAGGGAAAGCCGCCCTTGCTCGACCAGTTGCATCGCACAGGCGCCAGTGACCGCCTTGGTCATCGAGGCGATCCAGACGACTGTGTCGGTGGTCATGGGCGCGTCGGTCGCCAGATCACGCTTGCCGAATGCGCCTTCGAAGAACACGCCGTCGGCGTTGGCCGCCGCGGCGACCACGCCGGGCACATCACCCGTTTCGGCGGCCCGGCGAAGGACGGATGATATTCCCTGGGTATCGGCCAATGTTTCCTCCCGCCTTGGTAGGATTATGCGGACTTATACGGCGACACATAGCCGATCCCGTGTCCGTCGTCCCCCGGATTATTCTCGCTTGCCGCGATGCTGATCGGCGGCGGGAAGGATGTCACGGATGTAGTCGCGCTGTTTCCATTCCGGCGCCGGCGGGTTGTAGACGGGTCGCGGCAAGTATTCAGACAGGCGGCCGCCTGCCCGATCGTGAACCGCACGCGGGCAGTTGGAAAACAACTCGCATTCAAACTGCACAACCAGTTTCGCGGCATGGCGGCGCGCGAGTGCCTGGTCATCGTCATCAATGGACGCACGGCCGTTGATCCGGATACGGGCCGTCTTGCCGTCGAATTTTACGAAGAGGCGCCCGACAAGGGGATTGCGGCTGATATTTCCAGGCGTTCGTTACATCGAATTGCCGTCGTATTCGGGAAATTCGATCGTCCCCGGAGAAACGATCTTGACAAACCCGGGCATACCGGAGCGCATGCTGCAATCGGTATAGTCCCCGAATGACGTTGCGATGAAGAAGAACGGCGCATTTTCGATCATGACGCGATCGTCGTCCCAGAAGTCCCAGCGACGGCGGTGCGCGGCCAAGCCGTCGGCGGCGCGCCTGCCATTGAACCGGACCTGCAACGCCCGCATGCCG
>DATARX010000300.1:0-2274 GCA_036263955.1 Rhodopila sp. | reverse complement strand
TCCGCGTCAACCGCCGCCGTCCAAACCGGCGGCTTGAACCAGACATAGGCAATATCAATCGACCCCGGATCGCGCCCGATCTTCTCCGCCGCCCGGTGCAGCCGCTCGATCCCGCCCTTTAGCGAAGCCGGCGTGTTCATCAGGATGTGCGCATTGTTCGAAACCGGATACCACCCATCCCCAACCGCCGCCGCTCGGCGCAGGGCAGGGGCGCTTTCACCGCCTACCCAGATCGGCGGATGCGGCTTCGATACCGGTTTCGGTTCGAACACCACATTCTCAAAATGCACATGCGCACTGTTCGCCGCCGGCCGAGCCTCTGTCCAAAGCGACTTCCAGGCCCGGATGTACTCATCCGTAACCGCCCCCCTATCCTCGAACGCCGGCGCCTCCAGCGCCGCGAACTCCTCCTTCATCCACCCCGACCCGACACCTGCGATCACCCGCCCGCCCGACAGCACATCCGCCGTGGAAAACAGTTTCGCCGTCAACACAGCCGGCCGATGCGGCACCACCAGAACCGACGTCAGCAACTGGATCCGCTGGGTAAACCCAGCCATGAACGTCAACGTCGCCAGCGCATCGAAACACTCGCCCGTCGGCGCCCCCGGCCACACGCCATCGGCGGTATACGGATAGCGAACATCGGTATGAACCGGAACGATCAGATGATCCGCCACCCCAATGATGGCATACCCCGATGCCTCCGCCCCAGACGCCACCGCCATGATAGCCTCGCGCGTCGTCAGGCAGCCGCGTGTGCCGATATGGATCCCGAAGTCCATCCTGGATCGCCCCCGTTGCCTCTTTGGTCCACATCGTGTGCTATCAATCCCGACAACGCAAATCCACGCGGGAGGAACACATGCAGATCGGTTGCAGCGCCCCAACCAGCGGCCCATTGATTGAACCCGACAGCCTGCTGCGCATCGCCACGGAAGCCGAGGCCCTGGGCTTCGACTACGTCACCGTCAGCGATCACGTCATGATCCCGACCAGCATCGCCTCCCGCTACCCATACTCCGATTCCGGCGAATTCCCCTCCGGCGCCGCCGCGCCAAGGCTGGAGCAGCTCACCGCCGCCACCTTCATCGCCGCCGCCACCAAGACGCTGCGCATCGTCACCTCGGTCATGGTCGTGCCCCATCGCCCCGCCGTGCTGACCGCGAAAATCCTCGCCAGCATCGACTATCTGTCGAAAGGCCGCCTGACCCTGGGCATCGGTGCCGGCTGGTGCGAGGAGGAATTCATCGCCATCGGCGCACCCCCCTTCGCCGAACGCGGCGCCGTCACCGACGAATTCATGGCCGTCTGCCGCGAACTCTGGACCGCCGACGAACCGAAATTCGACGGCAAATACGTCAAGTTCAAGGACGTGCTGTTCCCGCCGAAGCCTCCGCAAGGATCAATCCCGATCTGGGTTGGCGGCGAGAGCGGCCCCGCGATGCGCCGCACCGCCGCCTACGGCGACGCCTGGTATCCGATCGGCACCAACCCGCAATTCCCCATGGACACACTCACCCGCTACAAGGCCGGCGTCGCCAAACTACGCGGCCTGATCGAGAAAGCCGGCCGCAACCCCGCCGCCGTCGGCCTGGCCTATCGCGTCTCCTCCAATCCGGAAGCGCAACCGAAAGGCACGGTGGACGGCGAACGCAAACTGTTCACCGGCAGCGCCGCCGATTACGCCGGCGATATCAAGGCGCTCCGGGACATCGGCGTAACGTCCTTCGACTTCGGCCTGTTCGGCAGCGACATCGAATCATCCATCGCCAACCTCCGCCGCTTCCGTGACGAGGTCATAGCAAAGGTCCGCTGATCATGCAGCTCGGTATCACCGTCGGCCTGTCGGGCCCACACCCGAAACTCGACATGGAAAAAGTCCTGGAAGCCGAGCGGCTCGGTTTTTCGCAGGTCTGGACAGGCGAATCGTATAGCACGGATGCGGTTTCCCCCGCCGCCTGGATCCTCGCCCGCACCACGAAAATCAAAGCCGGAACGGGCATCATGCAAATGCCCGCCCGCACCCCCGCCTGCGCGGCGATGACGGTGCTGTCGTTGCAGGCGCTGTCAGGCAATCGTTTCCTTTGCGGCGTCGGCCCCTCCGGCCCGCAGGTGATCGAGGGCTGGCATGGCGTCCGCTACGGCAAGCCGATCCAGCGAACCCGCGAATACATCGCCATCATCAAGCAAATCCTGGCCCGCGAAAAACCCCTGGAATTCCACGGCGACCAGTATTCCATCCCCTATGACGGCCCGGACGCCAGCGGCCTT
>DATARX010000284.1:0-1881 GCA_036263955.1 Rhodopila sp. | reverse complement strand
TTGCGCGTGCTTTATCGCTCATCAGCAAATCGCGACGTGTCTCCGTCCACTCGAATCCTACCGCACCAGCGCCGCCGCGATGCGTTCGCGCGTCAGTGGCATGTCTCGGATTCGCACGCCCAACGCATGCGCGACAGCGTTGCCGATGGCGGCGGCGGTGGGGCCAAAGGTGCATTCGCCCATGCCCAGGGACGGTTGATCGGGATTGTGCACGATGATCGTGTCTATTTCCGGGACTTCGGAGAATTTCATGACCGGGTAGTCGTCCCAGTCGAGCGAGGTAATTCCCTCGCCGTCGAACGTTACCTGTTCTTTCAGGGTGATGCTGGCAGCATGGACGATCCCACCCTCCAACTGGTTGCGCGCGCCATCGGGGTTGATCACCAGTCCGGCATCTGCGGCGCACCAGACGCGGCGCAGGGTGACTTCGCGGTCTACATCCAACGCGACCGCGACGCAGGCGTAGGCCGCCTTGTTCTTGTATCGGCTCCAGGCCAGACCCAGTCCGCGTCCGGTCCCGGACGGCCCGCGCCTGGCCCAGCCGCAACGATCCGCGACGTTCTGGATCAAGTGCCGTGCGCGCGGATCGGACAACAGCGACAGGCGGTAGGCAACAGCGTCGACTCCGGCGCGGTCGGCCAGTTCATCCATGAAGCTTTCGATGGCGAAAACGTTCGGCAGCGCACCCAGGCCGCGCAAGGATGACGTACGAACCGGCGTTTGCAGCGCCAAGTGATGAATCACCCGTTTGGCCGGGAAATCGTAGAGGGGAAAGCCATTGCGCGTCCCACCACCGCCGTTCGCCTCGGGTGGATCATTCGCCGTTGCCGGGGGCGGCGGGTTTGGCAAGGCCTCATGGGCGAGCATCGTGCCGCCGAATACCGGGCGTTGCACATGGGATCCGGCCCAAATTTCCACCGTCCAGTCCATTGGATGGTCGGTATCGTCCAACACCGCCTGAATGCGGGTCATGTGGGCGGTGCTGACTGGTTCGAATCCGAATTCTTCCTCGCGCCGCCACTGTACTCGGATGCAATGACCGGGGATTTGCATCGCGACGATCGCGGCGTCCAGGGCTGCGTCGTCAGCTCCGTTGTGGCCATAGCAGCCAGCGCCGTGCGCGTGGCGCACAGTCACCTGGTCCCGCGTCAGACCCAGAATATCGGCAATGCTGTTGCGGAGCGGGTAGACTCCCTGGCTGTGTGACCAGACCGACAGGTGCCCGTCGCGGTATTCGGCCAGCCCACAGGACGGTCCCAACGCGGCATGAGCGATGAACGGGCGCGCGTAGGTCTGGCTAACCGTCGTGCCGGTAGCCGCCGGCGGACCGGGATCGCCAAAGTGCCGGTCATCGGACGGCTGATCGCGGAACCAGGCGGCTTCCTGCTGGATGGGACTGAGCACCCGCACCCCCGTCCACCGCGCATGGGCAGGGGCCGCGGCCGCGGCCCGCTGGACGGCGGTTTCGTCCGGTCCGACGAACGCCACGAAATTTCCGACGCGCACAACCCGAATGGGAATGCCCGCGGTTTTGCGGATCGCCGCCTCATCCAGCGCCGCCAGCCGCGCGTCGCGGGAGGGCTGGCGCAGAATGCGGGCATGCAGCATGTCCGGCCGGACGATATCATGAATGAACGCGGCGCCGGTGAGCTTGGTGACCAGGTCGCGGCGCGGCACCGGCTGACCGACGACGCGATACCGCGCCGGCGGCTTCGGCAAAGCGGTCCCCGCGATGTCCTGGGCAAAGTCCTCCGGGCCGGAAAAGCTCCAGTAATCGTGTCCGGTCGGGTTGCCGTCCTGCAAGAAGGCGCCGTCCTCGATCGACAGGTCCTCGACCGCGCAGTTCAATCGTTGAGCAAGGCGCCCGAGTACTCGGGTCCG
>DATARX010000247.1:0-1563 GCA_036263955.1 Rhodopila sp. | reverse complement strand
TTCATGTTGTCGCGCAGGTAGTCGAAGCCGAATTCGTTATTGGTGCCGTAGGTGATGTCGGCGGCGTATTGCGCGCGCTTGGTTTCCTCGTCCTGGCCATGCACGATCACGCCGTAGCTCATGCCGAGGAAGTTGTAGATCTGCCCCATCCAGTCGGCGTCGCGGCGGGCCAGGTAGTCGTTGACGGTGACGACATGCACCCCCTTGCCGGCGAGCGCGTTCAGATACACCGGTAGCGTGGCGACCAGGGTCTTGCCCTCGCCGGTCTTCATTTCGGAGATTTTACCGTCGTGCAGCACCATGCCGCCGACCAACTGGACGTCGAAGTGCCGCTGGCCGAGCACCCGGCGGCCCGCCTCCCGCACCGTGGCGAAGGCTTCCGGCAGCAGATCGTCCAACGTCGCGCCATCGGCCAGGCGCGCACGGAATTCCAACGTCTTGGCGGACAGGGCCTCGTCCGACAGCGCCTTCATGCCCTCTTCCAGGGCGTTGATCGCCGGGACGCGCCGCTGGTATCCCTTCAGGAAGCGGTCGTTCGAGGAGCCAAAAATAGCGCGGGCGATAGAGGCGAGCATGCTAACCTTCCAGGGGCGACCAATCCGGACGCGGCCTTCAGATAGGACCCGGACGCGGCAGGGTCAACGATTGGGAGGAAGGCGGGGACTTCGCCCCTCGACCCCACCAGGGGCCGACGGCCCTTGGAACCCTGCAGCCCCTCGCTCGCTCGCCCGCCCGCTCGCCCGCCCTGGCCATCCCTAAATGAATACCCCGGCCATCCCCCCCGCCGGATAACGGGTCCCGGCAGCCGCGCCGGCCGGCACCGCAGCAGAAATCCGCGCCACGTCATCCTGTGACAGTTTAACGTTCAGCGCCCCGACATTCTCATCCAGCCGCTTGGCATAGCGCGTGCCGGGGATGGCGACGACATCCGGGCCCTGCGCCAGCAGCCACGCCAGTGTCACTTGCGACGGCGTGCAGGACTTCGCCGCCGCGATTTCCTCGATCTTCGCCACCAGCGCGCGGTTCTGATCGAAATTCTTCTCCTGAAACCGCGGATGCGCCGCACGCCGCCCGTCGATATCGGCCAGGCTCTTGATCGCGCCGGTCAGGAATCCCCGGCCCAACGGCGAGTAGGCGACGAAGCTGATGCCGAGTTCGGTGGTGGTCTTACGGGTTTCCTCGGCTTCCTCCCGATACAGCAGCGAGTATTCGGTCTGCACCGCGGCGATCGGATGCACCGCGTGGGCCCGGCGTATCCGGTCCGGCGCCGCCTCGGACATGCCAAGGAAGCGGACCTTGCCCTGGGCGACCAGCTTCGCCATCGCGCCGACGGTTTCCTCCACCGGAACGTCGGGGTCGACGCGGTGCTGGTAATACAGGTCGATGACATCGATGCCGAGGCGCTTCAGGCTGGCCTCGCAGGCCGCAACGACATAGTCGGGGCGACCGTTCACGCCGTTCGACTGCCCGGGGCGCTGGGTCTGGCCGAATTTCGTGGCGACCACCACGCCGTCGCGCCGGCCTTTCAGGGCGCGACCGAGCACCTGCTCGTTATGGCCCCAC
>DATARX010000235.1:0-1625 GCA_036263955.1 Rhodopila sp. | reverse complement strand
ATCGAGTCCACGGGGATCAGGCCGATCGGCGCGTCTTCCGGGCGGTTGACGCTGGACGGCTGGTAGCCCTTGCCGAGGTTGACGGTGAACTCCATGCCCAGCTTCACGCCGTCATCCAGCGTGCAGATGACCAGTTCCGGGTTCATGATGTCGATGTCATGGCCGGACTGAATCTGGCCGGCGCGCACTTCGCCGGGCCCGGTCGCGGTCAGGGTCATCCGCTTCGGCCCCTCACCGTGCATCCGCAGCGCGAGCTGCTTGATGTTCAGCACGATGTCGGTCACGTCCTCACGCACACCGGGCACGCTGCTGAATTCGTGCAGCACGCCGTCGATCTGCACCGCGGTGACCGCCGCGCCTTGCAGCGACGACAGCAGGATGCGGCGGATGGCATTGCCGAGGGTCATGCCAAAGCCGCGTTCCAGCGGTTCGGCGACGACCGTCGCCACCCGCGATGGATCGGCGCCTGGCTCGACTTCCAGCTTCTCCGGCTTGATCAGAGATTGCCAGTTTCTCTGAATAACTGCGCTCTGCCTCATACTACCAACACCTTTCGAACCGCGTCGGGCGCGGTTGATGTCCCTTGGACAGTGTCAAACCCAGCCCTGGGTCCACAACCCTTCCGGTGCGCCCCTGGCCGGACGGCGCCGGCTGACGTCGTCCGGCTGACGTCGTCCGGTCAGGGGCGACCGTCAAACTCAGACACGCCGGCGCTTGCGCGGCCGGCAACCGTTATGCGGGATCGGGGTCATGTCGCGGATGGTGGACACCGCGAAGCCCACGGCCTGCAATGCGCGCAGGGCGCTTTCGCGTCCCGAACCGGGGCCGCTGACCTCGATCTCAAGCGTCTCCATGCCATGTTCGCGGGCCTTCTTGCCGGCATCCTCGGCCGCGACCTGGGCGGCGTACGGGGTGCTCTTGCGGCTGCCCTTGAAGCCCTGGCTGCCCGCGGACGACCATGCGATGGCGTTGCCCTGGGCATCGGTGATGGTGATCACCGTGTTGTTGAACGTGGCGGCGACATGCGCCACGCCGGCGATAATGTTCTTACGCTCTTTGCGGCGAGGCCGAGCGGCTGCGGCGGGTTTCGCCATGGTGCTTTGATCCTGCTTCAACTGCCAACCGTGCCGGGAGCCGGCACGGCATAACCTTCGTGGACATCCACGCCGAAGACCGGCGCGGCATCATGCTTCGATCCGACAGGCCCAAGGCGCGGGCCGGTTGGCCTAGGCTACTTGGTGACTTTCTTCTTGCCGGCGATCGCCACCGCCTTGCCCTTACGGGTACGGGCGTTGGTGTGCGTCCGCTGCCCCCGCACCGGCAGGCCACGACGATGCCGAAGGCCGCGATAACAGCCCAGGTCCATCAGCCGCTTAATGTTCATCGCGACTTCACGCCGCAGATCGCCTTCCACGCGATACTCACGGTCGATCAGTTCGCGGATGCGGAGGATTTCCTCATCCGAAAGCTGGTTGACCCGGCGTTCGTCCGGAATGCTAAGCTGCTGGCAGATCGCGGCGGCTTTCGCCGGACCGATGCCATAGATGTAGCGAAGCCCAATGGTCACTCGCTTATTCGTCGGGATATTCACGCCGGCAATACGCGCCACGCTCGACTCTCCTGTC
>DATARX010000221.1:0-2404 GCA_036263955.1 Rhodopila sp. | reverse complement strand
CCGCCGGCCGGTCCGGCATAGCGGACCCGGAGACGGGGGTCGTCGCGGCGGGCTGATCGTCGTAGCGCACGAGGAAATCGTGCAGCCGGTCGTCGGCCACCGCGGCGCTGCTCGTTGCCATCGGCGGTGTTGGCGGTGTTGGCGGTGTTGGCGGTGTTGGCGGCGCGGCACCCGGGTTCGGGCAGCTGGAAATAGCCAATGTCCTGCGTTCGGCCGAACAGCGCGGGCGCATCACCCTTGCGGACCGGAGCGAGGCCTTGGCCGCTCCGGGCGAACTGCCGATCCAGATCGATCGACAGGCGGCCGGGCAGGCGTTCGGCCCGATATCGGCGCGGGCGGCCGGGCAGGCCTGACCGTTTACGACGCCTGCTATCTGGAGTTGGCGCCGCGTCTTGGCCTGCCGATCGCTTCGCTCGATGAACGCTTGTGTGGGGACGCGGTCGCCGCCGCTTGTGTGGGGCTGCTGTCGCCGCGGGCGTTCCGCTGATCATAGCCCCTCGACCGCGATCAGATTCCCATTTCCCGATTAACCGCCACCCACCGATCGAGGATCGGCAGGATTGTATCCTCCTTTTCCGCCGGCAGGCTGAACACGACGCGATCGATCCCGACCTCCTGGCAGAAGCGCAGCTTCGCGAGATCGTCGGGGACGCGGAATATGGTGATCGGCAGCGACGCCGGCTCGCGCCCGGCTTCGACCGCCATGTCCCGGAACTTCTGGATCACCACGCCGACACCGTCGTGTTCCAGCCGGTCGGCCCGCGGGATCCAGCCGTTGCCGTAACGGATCGCGCGTTGCGCGGCGTAGGGGAACGCGCCGCCGACGATGATCGGCGGATACGGAGACTGAAACGGTTTCGGCCATTGGCTCATCGGGCCGAACTTGACGAACTCACCTTCGTAGGACGGTTCGTCGCGGGTCCAGATCGTCTGCATCGCCTCGATCCGCTCGCGCGCCAGCTTGTTGCGGGTTTCGAACGCGGTGCCGTGATTTTCGATTTCGTCCCGGTTCCAGCCGTTGCCGACCCCGAACAGGAAGCGGCCGCGCGAGAGCTGGTCGATCGACGACACCATCTTCGCCGTTACGATCGGATCGCGCTGGGTGACCAGGCAGATGCCGGTGCCGATCTTCAACGTCGTGGTGGCGGACGCGGCGGTGTTCAGTGCCAGGAACGGATCGTAGATCTCATAATAAGGGCGTGGCATCTCGCCGCCGCCGATGAAAGGGGTCAGGCGGCTGGACGGCACATGGGTGTGCTCCGGCACCCACAGCGATTCGAAGCCACGCTGTTCAAGCGCGCGGCCGAGTTCGGCCGGCTGCATGGATTCGGTGGTGAAAAACATGACGGCGCCAATTTTCATTGCCAACAATCCTTGTCAGGCGGAGCGAACCGCCGGGAAGACTTCTTCCGCTATCAACTGCATCTGTTCCATGGCCAGGCTCGCCGGCATGCCGACCCAGTGGATGCCCAGGATCAGGGTATTGATGCCGAAACGGCGCTGCAACACCAGGATCTGCTCGACCACTTCGTTGGGTGAGCCGAACAGGAACCGGTCGTTCATCAGGTCCGCGAAATCCATACTGAACGCGTCGCCCGTGGGCATCACCTTGTCCTGGCTCCAATCCTTGTAGGCCTTGTACTTCGCTTCCAGTGACGGCCTGGCGAGGCGGATCGCCTCGGCCCTGGTCGGTGCCACGAACACCTCCCGCGCCATCGGCAGTTCCGCGGGGAACGGCTTGGCGCAATCGTCCAGGGCCCGCTTATAGATTTCCATCTGTTCCGCGATGGTGTCGATCTTGTTGTGCGGATTGATGAACCAGGCATCGGCCATGCGGGCGGCCCGGCGGATGCCGATATTGGCGTTGGCGCCGATCCATACCGGCGGCATCGGCTTCTGCACCGGCATGGTGGTGCAGTTGGCGTTGTCCAGCTTGAAATAGCTGGCTTCCATGCTGACGAAGTCTTCGGTCCATAGGCGCTTGACCGCGGTCAGGCATTCCTCGAACCGCTTGCCAGATTGTTTCTGAGTGGAGCCGAAGGCGTTGAATTCGACCTCCCGATAGCCGATGCCGGCGCCGAAGATCAGCTTGCCGTCGCACATGACGTCCAGCGACCCGAGTTCCTCCGCCACGTGCAGCGGGCTGTGCAACGGCAGGAGCACCACGCCGGGACACAGGCGCAGCTTGGGCGCCACCAGCGCGACCTGGCAGAGATAGGGGATCTGCTGGATATACTGGAACGGATGCGAACTGTAATGCGAGCCCTTGGCGACGAGGTCGTAGCCCAGTTCCTCCGCTCGTTTGGCGGCGTCCAGGTCTTCCTTCAGGCGAATGCGCATGTCGTCGCCTTGCGGATACTGGCCACGAATGATCAGGCCGAAGCGCATGATGTCCCCTCCTGTG
>DATARX010000219.1:0-5085 GCA_036263955.1 Rhodopila sp. | reverse complement strand
TGACTTGACCGAGGCCAGGATCCTGGCGTCCGGCGTGTGCAGCGGCGCGTAGATCGCCTTGAAATCGTTGTAGGCGGCCTGGTCGTCGAGCAGCAGCACGGACTCGACGGCGCCCAGGGCGATCATTGCGGCGACGAGTGCGCGGAGCCGGTACGGGCCGGCGATGAAGGCGGCGGACAAAGCGAGCGGAACCAGCAGCAGCGGAACCACGTGGAAGGCGTGCACGGCAAGCATCGCGGCCAATACGCTGGCGGCCCCTGCCCCGGCGCCGGTCAGGTCGAAGGCGTAGACCCGGCCGATGCGGTCGGCGTTGCGGACGAAGCTCAGGCTGATGAACAGGCCAGCGAGGAAGAAGAACGGCAGCAGCGCGGCATAATACAGCGCGATATTGCCGATCTGCGGCTGCCAGGTCGCCGGGTTCTGCAACTGGAGCGGATTGAACGGGTTCGTGGTGGTGAAGCGGTAGCCGATCCCGGCCGTCAGCACCAAGGCGGCGGGAAGCGCGGCCATCAGGCCGGTGTAGCGCCGCACGAAGACATCGCGCCACAGCGCCAGCACGACCCCGCTGAGCGCGAATCCCACCATGACGATGGAGATCACCCAGTAGCCATACTCGGACCATTTCGCGACGGCGAAATAGCGGGTGAGCGCGGTTTCGTAGCCGACCGCGGCCAGCGAGACGAGAAACAGCGGTATCAGGTTCACGGCCAGACGCGCCGCCGGAGAAAATCCTCGGTCACGCTGTTGAAACGCGCCGCGTCATCGATGAACAGCGCATGGCCTGCATCGGTGAATACTTCCATCTGGGTATTCGGCCGGTTTCGCATGAGGTTCTCCCCTTGCGCAACCCAGCGCGGCCGAATGGCGTACAGCAGCGGTACGTTGGCTGCGTAAACGGCTTTCTTCCAATAAGATCGCGGTTCCGGATACGACAGCAGCAGGCGGCTGGCGGCGACCGGCGTGCGCAAGGTCGCTGCGGTCAAACGCTCCAGATAGGATGGCGGTTGCGGCCGGCGGAACATCGCGCGGACGAAGGCCTTCATTGCCACGGGATGGCTGGGCGGCGGACCGACGCGGCGCGGTCCGGGGCGGTACGGCGGCGGTGGCGGCTCCTCCCCGACCGAGTTGTCGACCAGTACCAGGCCGGCAAGGTTCCGGTCGCCGGCGATGTGGATCGCGGCCAGCGTGTCGAGCACGCCGAGCGACCAGCCGATGACCACGACGGGTGGGCCGCCGAGGCGGGCGATCAGTTCGGCGATGTCGCGGCCACGGCGTTCGGGTTCATAGCCGGTGGCGGGGACGGCGGAGTCGCCCTGGCCGCGCGGATCGAAGGCGATGACGCGGTAGCGGCGGGAAAACGCCTGGATCTGCGGCATCCAGATCCAGGCGGGCATGGTCCAGCCGGGGACGAAGACCAGCGTGTGGCCGGCCTGCGGTCCCGCTTCCAGGTAGTGCAGGCGCACCCCGTCGCTGGATTGAAAATAGTGGTCGGTGACATCGCGCGGCAGCGGCTGCGCCGATGTCGGGACAGCCAGGCCTATCGAGACAGCCACGCAGATCGGGACAATCACCCATATCGGGACACCCACCCGTATCGGGACACCCATGGGGGCAGGCAGCAGAGCGGCCAGCAGAGACAGCGTGCGACGCATTGTTGTCAGAAGACCAGTCGCAGGGCGCCGGTCAATCGAAAAACGATGTTCGATTGGTGACGGGCGGCGGCGCGGTGGCGGGTCAGACCAGCAGATAGATCGTGAAAGCCAACAATACCCAAAACGGAACCGATATCAGCACGGCGGTGACGATCGCCCTGGCGGCACGCAGCGGGCGATCGGGGTCCAGGTTTGGCTGGTCGTAAATGCAGTCGATCGCCGGTCCCGTGATCGCCACAGCGGAAGATTGGTTCAACTCAAGCTCGGCGGTCTGTGTGGACATGGGTGATTTCCCTTTCGGCCGGGCGTCGTCCTTCCGGTTCCGACACGCTTACCATATAGCAACTTGTGCGTGTGCGGACCGGCTGTTGTCTTCAAATATCTGCGAGAGTTGAACGGAGGGCGCGCCTGTCGCGAACGATCAGGCGGTGCCGGTGCTGCCGAATCCGCCGGTCGCGCGAATCGTGGCGTCCAGGCTGTCCACCTCGCGCCATTCCGCTCGGCTGACCGGCGCCAGGATGGCCTGGGCGATGCGGGCCCCGCGCTCGACCACGAAGGGTTCGGTTCCGGTGTTGAGCAGGATGACGGCGATTTCGCCGCGATAATCCTCATCGATGGTGCCCGGCGTGTTCGGCAAGGTAATGCCGTGGCGCAGCGCGAGGCCGGAGCGCGGGCGGACCTGCAGTTCATAGCCGGGCGGAAGGGCGATGGTCAGGCCGGTGGGGATCAGCGCGCGTTCGCCGGGCCCGACGGAGACCGGGTCGGCGATGGCGGCCAGCAGGTCCATGCCGGCGGCGCCGGCGGTGGCATAGGACGGCAGCGGGAGACCGTCGGCGTGGGGCAGACGGCGCACAAGGATGGGGATTGGCATCTTGCTAAGATGCCTCGGGCGGTGTTGGGGCGGCAAGCGGGAATGCTTGGCCGGAATGCCTGAAGGGAACGCAGGGCGCCGGTGTCATCCGGCGGCGGCGAGATACAGGGAGACGGTCAGGATCGAGACGACGGTGGAGGCCAGGACGACGCTAGAGGTGACGTCTGCCTCCCGCCCGTAGAGTTCGGCCAGGATGAAGGGGCCGGTTCCGGTCGGCAGGGCGGAGAGCAGGACGGCGGTATGGGTCAGCAGCGGCGAGAGGCCGAAGACCCGGGTTGCGAGGATCCAGGCGACGATCGGATGCAACACGAGCTTGGAGCCGGTTAGCAGGGCGGTGGCTGCGACGTCCCGGCTGGTGGATTTTCGCTCCGCCGCCAGGAACAGGCCGAGGGCGACGAGGGCGCAGGGTGAGGCGGCGCCGCCCAGCAGTTTGAGGAAGGTCTCGACCGGGGCAGGAATGCTCAGGCCGGCGAGCGGGACCAGGGTGCCGAGGGCGGGGGCGAGCAGCAGCGGATTGCGCAGCAGCGACCTTCCCACCTTCATTGCGACATGCATGCGGCGGGATTCGGTTTGCAGCCCGACCTCGATCAGCACGATGGCGACGGCGAAGTAGGCGCAGACGGTGATGATGGTGGCGATCATCGTTGGCGCCATTGCCTGCTGGCCGAGGGCGACCAGCGCGAGGGGAAAACCGATGAAGCCGGTGTTGGCGTAGCCGGCGTTCAGGCCGTCGATGGCGGCGTCGGCCAAATGGCGCGGGCGGCGGAGGCGGAATGCGACGGTCACCGCGAAGACCAGTGCCCCGCTGAGGCCGAATGCGGCGATGAAGCCGGGTTGCCAGACGTCGGCCCATTTTGCGTGGGCGATGATGTCGAACAGGAGGGCCGGAAGGGCGAGGTAGACGACGAAGCGGTTGATCTCGGTGGTTGCGTGGGGGCCGAGGACACCGATGCGGCGGACGAGCCATCCCGCGAAAATGAGTGCGAAGATGGGCAGGACGACGACGAGGGTCGAGAGCATCAGGGGAAGCCGATCGGAAGGGTGAGCGGGCTATCCGTAGGGGGCCGGATCGATATAATCCAATGCGGATTTATGGGTTCATTCATACCTTTTCGGTATCAGGCATTATGATCGACATCCGGCAGATGCGGTATTTCGTGGTGCTCGCGGAGACGCTGCATTTTGGCCGAGCGGCTGAACGGCTGCATCTCAGCCAGCCGCCGCTGAGCCGGCAGGTTGCGGCGCTCGAACAGGAGCTGGGCGTCCGGCTGCTGGAGCGTCATTCGCGTCATGCGACGCTGACCCGAGCCGGAGAGCGGTTCCTGGCGGATGCGCGGGCGGTGCTGGCGGCGTTCGACCAGGCCTGCCGCAATGCTGGCCTGACCGATCGCGGTGAACTCGGGGAACTGGCGGTCGGCTTCATGATGCACGCGGCGTACACGGTGCTGCCCGGCCTGGCGAAGCGGTATATGGCGGCCTACCCGCAGGTTCGTGTCACGCTGCGGGAAGTCATTCCGAGTTCGCTGGCCGCGGACGTGCTGAGCGGGCGGTTCGATGCCGGCATCATGTTTTTCCCCGGCCCGATCGGCGGACTGGAGACGCGGGCGATCTATCGGGAGACGCTGTGCCTGGCGATGCATGCGACCCATCCGCTCGCCGGCCGGACGTTGATCGGCGCGCGGGATCTGGAAGGCGAACCGCTGATCGCGGCGCCGGCGGATGTCGCGCCGACGTTGCGCGAGGCGATCGTTGGATATTGCCGTTTGGGCGGGTTCGTGCCGACGGTGCGGCTGGAGACGCAGTTGCAGCAGACGATTGTCAGTTTGGTCGGGGAGAATCTGGGCGTCGCGCTGGTGCCCGGGTCGATGAGCAAGCTGGGGGTTGCCAGCGTGGTTTTCCGCGACCTTGCGGACGCGCCCGCGATCGAGCACGTCATCGCCTGGCGGCAGGGGAATTCCAATCCGGCGCTTGGGCCGTTCCTCGCCGCGGCGGGGGTTGTCCTGGCGTAGGGAAGGACTGAGGAGGCAGGTTCGCCGCGGAAGTAAAGCGGCGCCGCGCGCGCGATGCGAAACAAGCCGTCGCGGTTCGGGCCGTGATCGGTCATGCGTTGGACTTCGCTGATGCCCTGCACCTGGCGGGGCAATCGCATTTGACCGACGCCGGCGTCGGGATTGGTTGCGACAATCGCATGTCGGCGGCAATCGCGTGTCGGCGGCAATCGCGTGCCGGCGACAATCGCATGTCGTTCGGTGGCCTAGGAAGCAAGAATCCTAACACGGATTACGCAGAAAGGCAGATTAAGCCACGGATTGCGCGGAAAGTAAGACCGCTTAATTGTTTCTCTCTCAGCCGTCCCGGACCCGACAGCCGCCGCGACGGCGGTTATCATGGCGGACAGACATCGGGTCGGCACTCGAGCACTGCCATCGTTGTCGGCGTTCCAAATCTGCCTTTCGTGACCAACAGATAACGCCACAAGAGCCAGGGCGTCGGATCCGTGCCGGCGTGGCCTATCTCGCCGCGCCGGCACGATCCATTACGCGGCCAACTCGATCAGGCGGT
>DATARX010000207.1:0-5045 GCA_036263955.1 Rhodopila sp. | reverse complement strand
TGGTTCGAGAAGAACCTGATCACCAAGGTGCCGTGGCGCTACAAGGGCGCGTTCCGGCGCGTGTATCCCGGCTTCCTGCAGTTGACGGCGTTCATGACGATGAACCTGGATCGTCACATCAACGCCCATATCAGCCAGTTCCGGGCGCTGTCCTGCGGTGACGTGGTGGCGGCGGAGGCGCACAAGAAGTTCTATGACGAATACGGCGCGGTTATGGACCTGCCGGCTGAGTTCTATCTGGAAACCGTCCAGCGGATATTCCAGGATCACGATTTGCCGCTGGGAAAGCTCACCTGGCACGGACAGAAAGTCCGGCCGCAGGCGATCCGGCGCACCGCGCTGCTGACCGTCGAGGGGGAGCGCGACGATATCTGCGCGATCGGCCAGACCATGGCGGCGCTCGATTTATGTACCGGCGTCCGGATCAGCCAGAAGCGCCATCACCTGCAGTCCGGCGTCGGGCACTATGGCGTGTTCAGCGGCTCGCGCTGGGCGCGGGAGGTCTATCCCAAGGTTCGCGCCATGATCGAGGTGACGAACCAATAGCGGCGGGCCGGTGCTTTTTGCAGGCGGTTTGTCGGAAAAAGAGTGCCATCGCGCGCCACGCCGGAGCGTCGACTTCCGCCGGGTTGCCAATCCTGAACGTCCCCGCGGCGCCCGTCAGCAGGATAGTGGTGATCGGTCGCGAATCATGGTGTGTGGGGAGGCGCGCCGGCAGGCGCCGCGCCCCGCTGAGAGGACTCCACCATGACCGCACTCGACGCGCCTTCGTTGCATCAAGGCGGTTCCGACAGACAAAAACTGTGGGTGGTGTTTCCGGGGCTGATGCTGGCGCTGGTTCTGGCCGCCCTGGACCAGAATATCGTCGCCACGGCGTTGCCGCGCATCGTCAGCGACCTCGGCGGCCTCGCGCATCTATCCTGGGTGGTGACGGCCTTCCTGGTCGCCTCGACCATGACCACGCCGCTGTACGGCAAGCTGAGCGATATTTTCGGGCGCAAGCCGGCCTTCTTCACCTCCATCCTGATCTTCCTCGGCGGTTCCGCTCTGTGCGGGCTCTCGCAGACAATGACCGAACTGATCGTGTTCAGGGCGGTGCAGGGGCTGGGGGCGGGCGGTTTGATCACCCTGTCCCAGACCGTCCTGGGCGATCTGGTCTCTCCGCGGGAGCGCGGCCGGTATCAGGGTTTGTTCGCCGGCGTGTTCGCGGCTTGCAGCGTCGCGGGGCCGTTGCTGGGTGGCCTGATCACCCAGGCGCTGTCATGGCACTGGATCTTCTACGTCAACCTGCCGGTCGGCGCGGTGGCCATGGCGCTGATCGGCGTCGGCCTCAAGCCCCGCCCCAATCGGGTCGACCATCGGATCGACTATCTCGGGGCACTGCTGCTCAGCGTCGCGACCTGCTGCGGGCTGCTCGGGCTGAGCTGGGGCGGGACGACCTACGCATGGTCCTCACCCATGATACTGGGGCTCGGCGCGGCGGCTGCGGCCTGCATTGGGCTGTTGACCCTGAACGAACGGCGGGCGGCGGAGCCCCTGCTGCCGCCACGGTTGTTCCGCAGCCGGGTGTTCGTGCTGAGCGCGCTGGTGATCGGCCTGGCGGCGATGGGCCTGTTCGCGGCGGCGGTGTTCCTGCCGTTGTATTTCCAGCTTGTGCAGGGAGCGAGCCCGACATCCGCCGGGCTGATGGTCGCGCCGATGATGGGCGGCGTGATCGTGGCCTCGATCGGCGGCGGGCGCCTGGTGTCCCATACCGGGCGTTACAAATTGCTGGTGACGGTGGGCCTGCTGGCGGCCGCGCTGAGTTTCGCGACATTGGCCTGGAGTGCCTGGACCGGCGGCGGGGCGGCGATGGGCGAGGTGATATTGGCGGTCCTGGGCCTGGGCATCGGGGTCTCGTTCCCGAATTTGACCACGGCGATCCAGAATGCGGTGGACCGCGCGGATCTCGGCGCGGCCACGGCGATGGCGGCCTTCTTCCGCTCGTTGGGCGGTGCCGTCGGCGTCGCCGTCTCCGGTGCCATTCTGACCGCCCGACTGCAGGCGCTGATGCCGGGCGGGTTACGTGGCGTGGGCCTGGGCAGCAGTCTGCCGCCGGCGGATCATGCGGTCGTGGTGTTCGCCTACCGGCACGCACTGGCCACCACGTTCCTGGCGGGCGGAGTGGTCGCGGCGATCGCCTGCATCGTCGTGGCGCTGTCGCCGGAGCGACCCTTGGGGATGACGCGGCGCGCATGAGGTGCTGGTCGCGCTTGGCGCTTCCCTCGCCTTGGCCGCGGCGCTAAACCCGGCGCATGTCTCTCCTTGTCATATCGGGTGCTGTCATCCGCATGGGTGGCCGTACGCTGCTGAATGGAGCCGACCTGACGATCGATCCGGGCCGGCGCATCGGCCTGGTCGGGCGTAACGGCGCCGGCAAGTCGACATTGTTGCGCGCGATCGCCGGGGAGATCGCGATGGATGGCGGCGATATTCGCTTGTCGTCGCGCGCGCGGATGGCCACGGTCCGCCAGGAAGCGCCGGAAGGGCCGACGTCGCTGCTCGACACCGTGCTGCAAGGCGACCCGGAACGCCTGGCGCTGCTGGCGGAGGCCGAGACCGCCGATCCGCATCGGCTGGCGGAGGTGCATGACCGGTTGCTGACCATCGGCGCGGACTCGGCGCCCGCCCGAGCGGCGACGATCCTGGCGGGGCTGGGGTTTGACGAGGCGGCACAGGCGCGCCCGGTGGCGGAGTTTTCCGGCGGCTGGCGGATGCGCGTGGCGCTGGCGACGGCATTGTTTGCCAATCCGGACCTGTTGCTGCTGGACGAGCCGACCAACCACCTCGATCTGGAAGCGACGATGTGGCTGGAAACCTGGCTCGCGCGGTTTCCCGGCGCGGCGCTGGTGGTGTCGCACGACCGGGGCCTGCTGGATCGGGCGGTGGAAGCCATCGCACACCTGGACAAGGGAAAAATTTCGCTCACGCCCGGTGGCTTCGACGAGTTTGTCCGTATCCGCACCGAACGCGCCATGCAGCAGACCCGGGCGGCGGAGCGCGTGGCGGCGGAGCGGGCGCATATCCAGTCGTTCATCGACCGGTTCCGCTACAAGGCCTCCAAGGCGCGGCAGGCACAGGCGCGGATCAAGGCGCTGGAACGGCTGCCGCAGATCGAATCGGTGATCGAGGACGCGCCGACGCGCTTCAACTTCCCCGAACCGCCGCGGATCGCGCCGCCGATCCTGGCGCTGGATCGGGTCGATATCGGCTACGGCACAACCAAGATTCTCCGTAATGTTTCGCTGACAGTCGATATGGATGACCGGATCGCGCTGCTGGGCGCCAACGGCAACGGCAAGTCGACACTGGCGAAACTGCTGGCGGAACGGCTGGCGCCGCTGTCGGGTGAGGTGCGGCGCGGGCCGAAGCTGAAGGTCGGCTATTTCGCGCAGCATCAGACCGAGGAACTGGTCGCCGCGGAGAATCCGATCGACCACATGGCGAGGGCGCTGCCGGCCGCCACGCCGCCCAAGCTGCGGGCGCAGTTGGCGCGGTTCGGGCTGGATGCGGATCGGGCGGAAACCCCGATCGCCAATCTGTCCGGCGGCGAAAAGGCTCGGTTGTTGCTGGCATTGGCAACGCGGGATGCGCCGCAACTGCTGATCCTGGACGAACCGACGAACCATCTGGACATCGACGCACGCGACGCGCTGGTAAAAGCGCTGTCGGATTTCCAGGGGGCGGTGCTGCTGATCACCCACGATCCGCATTTGGTCGAACTGGTCGCGGATCGATTGTGGCTGGTTGGTGACGGTACAGTGAAACCGTTCGACGGGGACCTGGACGACTACCGGACGTTGTTGGTCGAACGGGCACGCCCGGCCGCGAAGCCGGGAGCTGTCACCCGCAAGGACGACCGGCGGGAGCGCGCGGAAAACCGGGCGGCCCTGGCGCCGATCAGGCGGAAGGCGCAGGAGGCGGAGAAGCGGCTTGCCGCGCTTGCCGCGGAACGGTCTGTAATCGAGATGAAATTGGCCGATCCCGCGATCTATGCAGCCGGCCGGGCGGCCGAAATCACCGCGGCGAATTCCCGGCTCGCCGCCATCGCCAAGGAAGCCGCGGCCGCGGAAGAGGCATGGTTGATGGCGGAGGAGGCCTTGGAGGCGGCGTCATAGGATCCGCCTAATTCCCGCGATCGCGCTGGTTGCATCGGCAACCGGCCTGGATTCCAGTCCAGGCCTGCCGCGGCGGCATCGGTGTATTGCCTACGTAATGACATGACTGTTATGCGAATAGAATGTGGCTCGGTCGACTACTTTCGTATGGAACCATTACGTCACGACGTTCCACCGGCCGATGGTCTGCCGGGGAAGCGTGAATGGGGGAGTGTGAACGGGGGAGCGACGACTGGCACGGCTTCACCGCAGGCGGTGAGATTGCTCCGCTGTTCGCCGATTTCGCCCGCGACCATTGGAAAACCTGGCTTGCGAACCGCTGGTCTCGCGCCGACCGGTTCGTGCAGGCCGTCATGGCCCGGCACGCGCTATGCGTGTCCCCGCCATCCGCGGGTCGACGGCCGGTGCGCGGACGGCCGGTGCGCGGACGGCCGGGTCAAGCCCGGTCATCACGGCCTGAAAGCGCCGGTATCCGAGGCGCTTGATATAAGTCCTTGTCTGACAGCGTTATTGACGTCACCGCCAAAGACGCTCCGCGAGACGGCGGCGAGCATGACGGTCGTTGACAGCGAGATTTTCGAGCCCATCTTGCAGACAAGAAGCGGCGTCGCCTACCGGACGCGCGTGGTACATTCCGTTCTGTCCGAAGTATCCAATGCATTCGGCGAAAAGCGTGGCCGCGATGCCACCAGGGCGTGCGCGGCTGGCTATTATCCGACCGAAACCGAGATGAAGCGCAAAAGTTCGTGGTGCGACATTGGCTTTTCCAGCACTGTCATTACACCAAGGCTGGCTGCCTTGCGCTCGACCTCCACATCGTGGATGCCGGTTATCAGTAGAGCTGGAATATTCACCCCTCGCGCCGACAGACGTTCGATCATGTCCAGC
>DATARX010000206.1:0-8190 GCA_036263955.1 Rhodopila sp. | reverse complement strand
CGGCGCTGAGGATCGCCACGCGCTGGTCGGACGCGTCGAACGCCTCGAACGCGGCCTGCAGCTCGACGGCGACGGCACTGGAGATCGCATTCAGCTTCTCCGGACGGTTGATGCGGATGATGGAGACCAGCCCGCGCCCGTCCGGGGTCAAGGCGCAGTTGGTGGTCATCCGCCCGGCGCTGGACTGAATGCGGTACAACGGCACACCGGCCGGGTCGATCACCCAGACGCAGCCATGGCCGGGGTTGGCGACATACAGCCGGTCCGCCGAGTCCATCGCCAACCCATCCGGTCCCGATGTGCCGGCCGGAATGCGGGCAAAGCATTGCGCCTTGGCCACCACCGCGTCGGGGCGGAGCAGGAACCGCCAGACCTCGCAGGACCGGGTCATCGCGACATACAGGTGCGTCTGGGCGGAATTGAGCACCAGGCCGTTGGGACTCGGGCCGGTTCCGATCAACTTATCGAGCCGGCCGTCCTTGTGCAGGCGCCAGACCCGACCGGTTGGGTCTTGCAGCCCGGTCTGGCCCTGGTCGGTGAACAGGATCGATTCGTCGGCGTGCAGCGTCAGGTCGTTCAGACCCTTGAAGCTCTCGCTCATGACTGTTTGCAGCACGGCGGCTGTCGCGCCCGTGTCTGGATCGATCCGCACCAGCCCGTGCCGGTAGTCCGCCGCGAGGAGCAGGCCGTCGGGCTGGACTTTCAGCCCATTCGGCCAGCCGGGGTATTCGGCGATCAGCGTCCAGTCATCGGCCTCGACCCGGAAGATGCGGCCGTAAGGAATGTCGACGACATGCAGGCGGCCCTGTGCGTCATAGCAGGGGCCTTCCAGGAAGCTGTCGACTGGCGCGCCCGCACGGTTGGCGTCGGCCCATTCGGACCGTTCCAGGCGGCGGAACCGGTCGGGCATGCGGGTCAGGACCCGCGTGGGGATTTCTTTCGGCGGCGCGAACCACATGGCGGCGGACCATGGGACGAGGGCGGCCGATTGGCAAGAGTCGGCCGGCTGTTGCTAAAATCGCCAGCTTACCCGATGCAAGGAAACGCCATGCAACACCGATCCCTTCGCACCACTGGTCCCCGCGTCTCCGCGCTTGGCCTCGGTTGCATGGGCATGTCGGGCATGTATGGCCCAGCCGAACGCGGCGAAAGCATCGCCACCATCCATGCGGCCCTGGACTCCGGCATTAACCTGCTCGACACCGGTGACTTCTACGGCATGGGCCATAACGAGATGCTGATCGGCGAGGCCCTGCGCGGCGTCGCCCGCGACCGTTTCATGGTCAGTGTCAAGTTCGGCGCCATGCGTGACCCCGCCGGCGGCTGGGCCGGGTACGACGCGCGTCCCGCGGCGGTGAAGAACTTCCTGGCCTACACGCTCCAGCGCCTCGGCCTGGACCACATCGACATCTATCGCCCCGCTCGGCTCGATACCGCCGTGCCGATCGAGGACACCATCGGCGCCATCGCCGACATGGTGAAGGCAGGCTATGTCCGTTACATCGGGCTGTCCGAGGTGGGCGCCGGGACAATCCGCAAAGCCGCCGCGGTGCACCCAATCTGCGACCTGCAAATCGAGTATTCACTGATCTCCCGCGGCATCGAGGACTCGATCCTGCCCGCTTGCCGCGATCTGGGCATCGGCATCACCGCCTACGGCGTGCTCTCCCGCGGGCTGATTAGCGGCCACTGGCGGAAGGACAATGCCGCCCCCGGCGACTTCCGCGTCCACAGCCCCCGGTTTCAGGGCGACAATGCCGACGCCAATCTGGGCTTGGTGGACGCGCTGCGGGTGATCGCCAATGTCAAGGGCGTCAGCGTGGCGCAGATCGCCATCGCCTGGGTCGCAGCCCAGGGCGCCGACATCGTACCACTGGTGGGGGCCCGCCGCCGGGCGCAATTGGATGAGGCGCTGGGTGCGCTGGATGTGAATTTGACGCCGGCCGACCTGAGGGCGATCGAGCAGGCCGTGCCGAAAGGCGCCGCCGCCGGGGAACGATACGTCGCCGCCCAGATGGCGATGCTGGACAGCGAGCGCCCAGAGTAGCGCCCGGAATAGTCCCCGGGGATAGTCCAGTCCGGCGGCGTCAGTCGTCGCGGTGCACCCGCTCCATCTTCTCGTGCCGCTCCTGCGCCTCGATCGACATCGTGGCGATAGGGCGGGCCTCTAGCCGCTTGATGCCGATCGGTTCGTCGGTTTCCTCGCAATAGCCGTAGGTGCCGACTTCGATCCGCACCAGCGCCTGGTCGATCTTGGAAATCAGCTTGCGGGCCCGGTCCCGGGTTCGCAATTCCAGCGCCCGATCGGTCTCGACACTGGCGCGGTCGGTGATGTCGGCTTCGTGAATGCCGCCCTCCGAGAGGCTGGCCAGGGTGCCGTCGGCTTCTCGAATAAGGTCCGCTCGCCACCGCAGTAATTTTTGGCGGAAATACTCGACCTGGATCGGGTTCATGAATTCCTCATCCTCGGAGGGGCGATAATCAGGGGGCAACGTCACCATCATGCGAATTCGGTCCTGGTTATCCATTCGCCCGCTGCCCCGGGCCGGATATCGAGGATCCGGAAACCGAGGATGAGGGCGCCCGGCCCATTCCGGGTGGGGAACGCGCGGACGTATAGCGACCTGTCAAGCCGTCGCCAAGGGTGTGCACGCAATCGTCAACTCGGTGCAATGAAATTGCCACGGACTGGGACTTTGTGCCGGGTTCCACTGCCGATCGGCACAATCTGCCCAGTCGAATCCGATGTAGAGGCGCCGAATTCTGCGGTTCGCACCCTGGCATAAGAGTTGCTGCAACGATCATGTACCGCCGCCAGGATGAACCGTTGCGCAGAATGCGCCCAAGCGCCGCCCTTTTCTTAGGACTGATCCTCTTCTCGTCGGTCTCGGCGTGGGCCGACGTACGAATCAAGGATATTGCCGATGTCGAGGGCGTCCGCGAAAACCAGCTGATCGGCTACGGCCTGGTGGTGGGGCTGAACGGCACCGGCGACAAACTGAACAATAATGTTTTCACCCGCGAATCGTTGATCGGTATGCTCGAACGGCTGGGCGTCAACACCCGTGATCAGGTCACCGCCCTGTCCACCAAGAATATCGCCGCCGTCATGGTGACCGCCCAGCTGCCGGCCTTCGCGCGTAGCGGCAGCCGCGTCGATGTCTCGGTTTCCGCCCTCGGTGACGCCACCAACCTGACGGGCGGCACCCTGCTGGTGACCCCGTTGCTCGGCGCGGATGGCGAAGTCTATGCGGTTGGCCAGGGGACCTTGTCGACCGGCGCGATTGCCGCGCGTGGTGCGGCCGCCTCGGTGACGCGCGGCGTTCCGACGTCCGGGCGGATCGCCAACGGCGCGACGGTCGAAAAGGAGGTTCCCTATAAGTTCGACAGAAGCTTCGGCCTCTGGCTTGGTCTGCGCAACCCGGACCTGACGACCGCGGAACGGATCGCCACAGTCATCAACAGGACGGTCGGCCGGATCGCCAAGGTAACAGACCCGCGTACCGTGCAGCTCGACCTGACCCGTCGCGATCCGATCGAAACGTTGGAGATGATCGAGAACCTTCGGGTCGAACCGGACAACGCCGCGATCGTGGTGATCGATGAGGCAAGCGGCACGATCGTCATGGGTGCCAACGTGCGTATCAGCACGGTCGCGATCGCGCAGGGCAACCTGACCATTCGGGTGACCGAAACGCCGGAAATCAGTCAACCCGGGCCGTTTGCGCGAACCGGGACAGCCACAACCGTGCCGCGAACCAGTATCGAAATCGACGACCAACACGATAAGAAACTTGGGATCCTGACCGCCGGCGTCACCCTGCGCGACCTGGTTGCCAGCCTGAACGCATTGGGCGTGGGGCCGCGGGATCTGATCAGCATCCTGCAATCGATCAAGGCCGCCGGCGCCCTGCAGGCGGATCTGCAGGTGCGCTGATGGCCGCGATCCCAACGCTGCCGAAACTACCGGTTGCGATCCCGGCTGCGTCGTCCGCCGCCTCGCCACTTGCCGTGTCGCCATCCGCCGATCCCGCGAGGATCGCCAAATCGGCGCATGATTTTGAGGCAATGGCGATCGGCCAGCTGCTGCAGCCGATGTTCGATACCGTGGACACCGCGCACGATCCATTCGGCGGCGGTCCTGGCGAAGAAGCCTGGAAGCCGATGATGGTGCAGGAATTCGCCAGGCAGATCGCCAATCATGGCGGCCTGGGGCTGGCCAAACCGGTCTACGAAGCGATGCTGCGGATGCAGGAGGCTAAAACGAAATGAGTGAAGCGTGTTGGGAGGCGGCCCAGCGGTTGGCCGATATACTGTCGCGTGAGAATGAGGTGTTGAAGCGGGTCGACTACGTCGCGGCGGTTGCGCTGGTGCCGGACAAGGAGGCGGCACTGGCCGATCTGACGAAATCCGTGACGCCGACCATCAAGCTTGGAACACTTGGGCAGCGCCTGGTTGAACTGGCGGCGGAAAATCAGGTGCTGCTGGAGCGTGCCATCGAGGTGCAGACCCGCGTCGTTCGGATCGTGGCTCGTGCCGCCGCGCCGCCACCTGGCAAAACCCATTATAACGGCCGCGGTGCGCGGGTACCCTCGGCCCGATCGGCCGCGCTGGCGCTGTCTACGGGCGCGTGATCGCTCCGACCGGAAGCGATCACGCGCTAAAGCCGCATCGCGCGTGTCTACAGGTAGCAGCGGGCCATTAACGGATTGGTAAGCTTTTCGCTTTAGCCATGTCCTCCTGACCTTTCGATCAGGGTGTCCGGACAACATGGCTAAGGCGGCGCGCAGACTGGCGGACGGAGAAGTATCCGGTCTTCACAAGGCATCGATCCTCATGCTCGCCCTGGGTGAGGAGCATGCCGGCAAACTATTTTCCATGATGCATGAGGATGAGATCAAGGCGATCTCCGCCACCATGGCCCAGCTTGGCGTGGTCCATGCCGAAACGGTCGAACACCTTTGCGTCGACTTCGTCGACAACTTCGGCGCGACGGGCGGCCTTCTCGGCAGCTTCGAAAGCACCGAAAACCTATTGATGAAGGCGCTGCCGAAAGACCGCGTCTCCCAGATCATGGAGGAGATCCGCGGCCCTGCCGGCCGCACCATGTGGGACAAGCTGGGCAATGTCAGCGAGGAAATTCTCGCCAGCTACCTGAAGAACGAATATCCGCAGACCGTTGCCGTCGTGCTGTCGATGATCAAGCCGGACCATTCCGCGCGTGTCCTGACGCTGCTTCCGGATGCCTTCGCGATGGAAGTCGTGATGCGCATGCTGCGGATGGAATCGATCCAGAAGGACGTCCTGGAGCGGGTGGAGCGCATTCTTCGCGCCGAGTTCATGTCGAACCTCGCGCGCGCGTCGCGGCAGGATTCGCACCAGTTGATCGCCGAAATCTTCAACAATTTCGATCGCAAGGCGGAAACGCGCTTCCTCGGCGGCCTGGAGGAACGCAGCCGCGAGTCGGCGGAGAAGGTGAAATCGCAAATGTTCACCTTCGCCGATCTCACCCGCCTCACGCCGGCGGGACTGCAGATATTGTTGCGGCAAATCGACAAGGAAAAACTGCCGCTCGCATTGAAAGGCGCGCCCGAGGCGATCCGAAACATGTTTCTTTCACAACTATCCGAGCGGGCGGCGAAAATGCTGCGCGACGACATGGCGGCGCTGGGCGCGGTCAAGCTGAAGGCGGTGGAGGAGGCCCAGGCCGAGATCGCCAATACCGCGAAGGAACTGGCGGCCAGCGGCGAAATCGAAATCAACACCGGCAATGACGACAGGATGATCGAGTAGCTTCTCATGAAGGGTTGGCAAAATGACGACCGATACGATGTTCGCCGTCTTCGCGGATTTCAACGACCGTGAGCATGAACCTCCGCCGGCGGTCGAAGAGGCGCCCCCGGCGGTCGATGAACTCGGTCAAATCCGCGCCGAAGCCTGGACCGACGGCTACATGACGGGGCGGCAGGAGCCCGTTGGCCAGTCCCGCGAGTCATGTCTGGCGGCAAAGCTGGTGGCATCCCTGCATGACATGGATGCGAAAGCCGCCGACGCTGTCGACGCGGCGTCGCTGGCGGTCGCCGACCTGCTGGTCAACACGGTTATCGCCGTCGCCTCGGACGATTGGCCGGCCAAACTGCTGAGCCGCGTTCGGATGGTCGCCGATCGCATCAAGCCCGCGCTGGCCGTGGAGCCGGAATTCGTCCTGCGGGACGACGGCGGTAGCGAACGGCGATTCGCCGATATCGACAGCCTGTCGCGCGCGCTGGATGACGGTCTCGTCGGCGAAGACGTGACGATCCGATGGCAACGGGGCGAAGCCACGATCAGCCGGACCGCCTTGCTGGAAGACTTGCGTGCAGCGGTCATTCCGCTATCGGCCGGTTTGGCTGACACCCAGGAAACGGTGCATCCGTCATGAGCGGCACCACCACCCCGCCGCCCGATCTCCGCGACACCATGGAAAGTGGATCGGCCAAGGATCTCGAAGCAGTCTACGATATCTCGGTGACCGTAAGCGCCGTCCTCGGCAAGTCGACCATGCAGGTGTCGCAGCTGCTCAAACTTGGCCGTGGCGCGGTGGTCGAGCTCGACCGCCGCCTTGGCGAAGCGATCGACATCTACGTCAACAATCGCCTGATCGCGCGCGGTGAAGTCGTCATGGTCGACAATACCAGGCTGGGCGTGACGATGACCGAAATCGTCAAGTCGGACCGCTGAGCATGACCGCTTATGCAGCGACCGATCTGCTGGTCCCGAATGATCCGGGAAGCGGTTTCGTGCGGTCCGGGGATCACTCGGTTCCCGCCGGTGCGCTTCCCGCCTCCCCGCCCCGCCCCGCCTCCCCGCCCCGCCCCACCGCCCCGCCTCGACCCATCGGCGGCCGTGGGTCTGCCGGCGATGGGCTGATCTATCGTGATCCGGCGATGGCGGCCGTGGTGCAGCGCGCGCATCGGATCGCACAGTCCGATGCCTCGGTTCTGTTATGCGGCGAGTCGGGCACGGGCAAGGAAGTGATCGCCCGCTATATCCATCGCAACTCGCCGCGCGCCCGAGGCCCCTTCGTCGCGGTCAATTGCGCGGCGATACCGGAGCAACTGCTTGAATCCGAATTGTTCGGGCATGAACGCGGGGCCTTCTCCGGCGCGCTGAGCCAACGCATCGGCAAGTTGGAAGCCGCGCAGAACGGCACCATACTGCTCGACGAAATCAGCGAGATGGACCACCGCCTGCAAGCGAAGTTGCTGCGGGCGATCCAGGAGCGGGAGATCGATCGTGTCGGCGGCCGAACGCCGGTGCGGCTGAACGTGCGCATCATCGCCACGACGAACCGGGACCTGGAACAGGAGGTCAATCGCCAGACGTTTCGCCAGGACCTCTATTTCCGGCTGAACGTCGTCGCCGTCCATGTGCCGCGGCTGCGCGACCGGCCGCAGGATATTCCCGCGCTGGCCGAACACTTCATCGAAAAATATCGCTGCGAAAGCGGGCAGGCGTACCTTCAGTTATCGTCCGCGGCGCTGGCGGCCCTGATGGCACATGACTGGCCGGGCAATGTTCGCGAACTGGAGAACACGATTCACCGCGCGCTGGTCCTGACGACCGGGACGCTGATCGACACCAAGGCGCTGGAGGTCGGGCCGCCCGCCGCTTGTTCGCCGGCGCCGGAAGCGGCTGATCGTGTTTCGCCGTTTGTCGGCCGGCCGCTGCACCTGATGGAGCGCGACGTCATCATCGGTACACTGCACCTGACCGGCGGCAACCGCACCCGGACCGCCACCATGCTCGGTCTTTCGATCCGCGCGCTGCGGAACAAGATCAGCCTGTATGCGGCCCAGGGTATCGAGGTGCCCCCCAGCACCGCCGCCAGGACGCCATGAGCGAAACGACGGGTGGTCCGGTCCTGGGCTCCCTGTTCAAACTGTTGGGTCCGGTCAGGCGGATCATTCCTGGCGGGGACGTGGGGCTGGCGCTCTGCGTGTTGTTTCAGCTTTCCATCCTGATCCTGCCGATTCCGACATTCCTGCTGGATATGGCGCTGGCGCTGTCGTTTATCGCCTCGATCCTGATCCTGCTGATTTCGATCTCGCTGGAACGGCCGCTCGATTTCTCCAGCCTGCCGACCCTGCTGCTGCTGACGACCATCTTGCGGCTGTCGCTGAACGTCGCGACCGCGCGGCTGATCCTGTC
>DATARX010000191.1:0-8508 GCA_036263955.1 Rhodopila sp. | reverse complement strand
ATCTACAATGAGGCGATCATGCCCCGCTACATCGAGATGGGCGCCCGCTTCATCCTCTCCGGCCAGGACGCCTCCTTCATGCAGGCCGCCGCGCAGTCCCGCACCGGGTTCCTGCGCAAGACGCACGGGTAACCGACTTTGTCTCAGGCGGCGTGAGGGATCACGCCGCCAGTTGCTGCGCGAACCGCCGCTGACGCCATTGCAGCAGGTGCCACGCCAGCTTCGTCGCGCCCACCGACAGCCGGCCGCGCGGCGGCAGCCCGACCGCCTTCAGGATCATCCCGGTGCCGCGCTCGATATGCGGGTAGCGGTAGAAGCCCATCGCGCTCGCCATATACGCCGCGGTGCAGCGCTGGTGCCGGTATTCCTGCGATTCCGGCTCGTTCCCGCAGTGATAGGCGTAGGCCAGCTCGTCGTCCTCCGACTCGCCGATCCGCCCCAGCGCGATCCGCAGCCGCGTCACCATGCCCAGGTTCTCGCGCGCCAGATACCGCCGCATATGGTCGTAAAACAGCTTGAAGTGCCGGTATTCGTCCGCCGCGATCAGCTTGCACACCTGCTTCAGCACCGGCTCCGACGTCGCCTCCGCCAGCGCGGTGTAGTAGCTGGAGGTGCCCGTCTCCACCATGCAGCGCGCGATCAGTTCCCCGGTGCGAGACCCGCGAATCGACGCATCCGCATCCGTCTTCACCGTGTATCCGGCCCGGTACCGATCGAACGCCGCCGCGAAATTCCAGGTCGGATCGGCCAGCTCGGCCCATTTGGCCAGCGCGTCGCCGTGCTGCACTTCCTCCTCGGCCCAGTAGTCCGCCGCATTGCGGAAATCCGGGTCGTCATGGAACACGCCGCCGAGATACAGGGCATAATCCCGCCCGTTCCGCTCCACCATCGCCGCGGCTTTCACCAGCGGCACAAGCGCCGGGTTCACCGCCGAGGGATCGAACGCATCCCAGGCAACATCTTCGATCCGCCAGTGTTTCATCTTGGTGTCACGCTCGCTGAAAGGACGCGGGATGAGGGGCTTCGGCACCCAGGCGGAACATATATGCCCGCCGAACCACCGCTGAAACCGCCCTCGGGGCCGTTGGGTTCACCCGATCCGCTCACACGTCAAGTGCGGTACTTTTTGGCCACAGGGTACGAACGGGAAGAGCGCCTCCCCGCGGACGACCGGTGAGCACGACCGTTCACGCACGAACGCGCCGCGTCGCGACGCCGGCAACGGAAACGCCGGGTCGGGTACCAACGGCCGCAAGGCCCATAAGCCGTCATCGGCGAGATGCTGGATCTCGACGCATGCGTATGTCCCCGGTGTGTCACCGCCCGGACACGCGATCAAGCAACGCCTGCGCCCGCTCCCTGGTGGCCTCGTAATCGGCGGATGGCCGGAAGCGTTCGCCGAAGCAGCGGATGAAGTTGTCGTTCGCGGCCGCATCGAGCCTGACATACTTGCCGAACATGGCTCCGTCCCGAAGGCTGGACTTCGTATAATCATCCAGCACGCCCCGAGCTACCTTGTTGTCCCGGTCCCACGCCGACTTGCATGACGGGATCTGAACGAGATTGAGAGGCCGGACCAGGAGGATCGCGCGGCCATCCCGAACCACGGCGACCACGAGTTCATCCGGGGGATTGGGCGCCGGCCCGTCCTGGGCGAACGCGAGCAGCAGCGCGGTTGCCGAACGGACCTCCGGCCCGTGGGCCAGCGGCAGTTCGGCGAAGATGGTGGCGGCGGCGTCGGGGCTGATTGCCTGTGTATAGAAATCAGAGATCTTGAATGCGGCGGCGGCGTTCTGCGGTAGTTTGGCGTGGCTCCTCCCCCACCAGTTCCGGTGGCCTGCCAGCCAAGCGTCCAAAAGTGCCGAGGTGCTCACGTAGACCGTCGTCCCATTCGCATCCTTGGCCGTGACGCCGTCCAGCTTTCCAAGGTCAACGCCAGGAGAGAGTGTTCCCAGGTTGCTGTCGCCCGGCTCCGGAAAGCCTGGAATGCCGATCGGCCCGACGATCAGACGCACGCGCTGCTCCAGCTCATCAAGGGCGGCTTGCTCGCGCGCCTGGTCCGCCGCGGCCTCACCATTGGTCGTGGCCAGCGCCGCAATCGCCCGGTCCCGGGCGGCGAGATAGTCCGCGGTCGGCGTGGCCGCCATGACGCAAACAACTGCATGGAACAGCAGACCGAACGGGAGAGCTGTTCTGGTGATCTGTCGCAAGACGCCTTCCATAGTGAATAGGACCGCCATAGCGTCTTGCGGGGAGCTTGGTCGTTACAGTGACAACTTATGGGTTAGAATGACAGGGGGCCATCCGACACTAACCCGGATGCTTGTGAATCGGATCGACCCAGTACACCGCCTCCGGCTTCTCCACCGGCTCGATGTCCAGGTTCACCACCACCGCCTCATTGTCGCTGCGCACCAGCACGCATTCCAGCGTCTCGTCGCTGGACGCGTTGATCTCCTGGTGCGGCACATACGGCGGCACGAAGATGAAATCCCCGGCTTCCGCCTCGGCGACGTATTCCAGCTTCTCGCCCCAGCGCATGCGCGCCTTGCCGCGCACCACATAGATCACGCTCTCCAGCGCCCCGTGGTGATGCGCCCCGGTCTTGGCGTTGGCATGGATGTTCACCGTGCCCGCCCAGATCTTCTGCGCCCCAACCCGCGCCAGATTGATCGCCGCCGCTCGGTTCATCCCCGGCGTCTGCGCGGTGTTGGTGTCCAACTGGTCGCCCTTGATCACCCGGACGCCGTTGAGCTTCCAGTCCACCGGTTCGTGGTGATGATCGTGATCGTGGCTCATTGTCTCGCTCCATTACTCAGCCGCCCGCGACGAATTTCTCCAGCCAATGGATCGTGTAGTCGCCGGCCTGGAAGTCCGCGTCATTGACGATCCGCTGGTGCAGCGGGATCGTCGTCTTGATCCCCACCACCGCGAACTCATCCAGCGCCCGCCGCATCCTGTCGATCGCCCGTTCCCGGGTCGGCGCATGCACGATCAGCTTGGCCACCAGGCTGTCGTAGTACGGCGGCACGAAATACCCCGCGTACAACCCCGAATCGACCCGCACCCCCAGCCCGCCCGGGGCATGGAACGCCGTCACCCGGCCCGGCGTCGGCATGAACGTAACCGGATCCTCCGCCGTAATCCGGCATTCGATCGCATGGCCGTTGAACGCAACGTCCTTCTGCTCGTAGCCCAGCGACGCCCCAGCCGCGACGCGGATCTGTTCGCGCACCAGGTCGACGTCGCACAGCATCTCGGTCACCGGATGCTCCACCTGCAGCCGTGTGTTCATCTCGATGAACGCGAACTGCCCATCCTGGTACAGGAACTCCAGCGTGCCGGCGTTGCGGTAGCCCAGCTTGCGCAGCGCCGCCGTCGCGGTCGCCCCCAGCGCATCCCGCTGTGCCGGACTGATCGCCGGCGACCCGGCCTCCTCCAGCAGCTTCTGGTGCCGCCGCTGCAGGCTGCAGTCGCGCTCCCCGAAATGCACCACGTTGCCGTGGTTATCGGCCATGATCTGCAGTTCGATATGCCGCGGCCGATCGAGATACTTCTCCATATACACGGCATCGTTGCCGAACGCCGCGCGCGACTCGGTGCGCGCCACGCGGAACGCGTCCTCCAGTTCCGAGGCATCGCGCGCCACCTTCATGCCGCGCCCGCCGCCGCCCGCCGCCGCCTTGATCAGCACCGGATAGCCGATCCGCGCGGCGACAGACCGAGCGGATTCCAGGTCCCGCAACTCCCCGTCGGAGCCCGGAACCAGCGGCACGCCCACCGCCGCCATCGCCGTCTTCGCCGCGATCTTGTCCCCCATCATCGAGATATGGTCGGATGACGGCCCGATGAACGTCAGCCCATGCGCATCCACCATCTCGGCGAACGCGGCATTCTCCGACAGGAATCCGTAGCCGGGATGGATCGCATCGGCGCCGGTGATCGCCGCCGCCGACAGGATCGACGGAATGTTCAGATAGCTGTCCTTGGCGGCCGGCGGTCCGATGCACACGCTTTCGTCGGCCAGGCGGACATGCATCGCCTCGGCGTCGGCGGTGGAGTGCACCGCCACGGTCGCAATCCCCAGTTCCCGGCAGGCACGCTGGATGCGAAGGGCGATCTCGCCGCGATTGGCGATCAGAATTTTCTGGAACAATGGATTAATCCAGGATCACCAACGCTTCGCCGTATTCCACCGGCGCCCCGCTCTGCGCCAGGATCGCGGTCACGGTCCCGGCCTTCGGCGCCTTGATCTGGTTGAAGGTCTTCATCGCCTCGATCAGCAGCAGCGTCTGCCCGGCGGCGACCTGTTGGCCGACGGTCACAAATGGCGGAGCCGCGGGTTCCGGCGACAGATAGACGACGCCGACCATCGGGCTGAGCACCGCACCCGGATGGCTGGCCGCGTCCTGCGTCACCGGCGCGACCACGGCGGGGGCCATCACCGGAGCAGCCGGGGCAGCGGCCAGCACCGTCGTCGTCACGCCGCCGCCGCGCACCACGCGAATCCGGCTGTCCTTGTCCGCGATCTCGATCTCGGTCAGGCCGGTTTCCACCAGCACCGCCGCCAATGCGCGGATGGTGTCGGGATCGATGGGAATACGGGTCACGGTGTTCCTCCAGGCTATCGGCCATGCGACCGTGGCGTCACTCCAGCGGTCCCACGCTGCCATAACGCCCTCGTCTGGCCGCGTAGCATAGCCGGCGTGCCGGGTCCAATGCCCCGGCTTGGTCGTTGCGCGCCGGTGTGGATCGCGCGTCGCCAACCGCTGTCCCGCCAATCGGCCCCTGTAGCCGGCCCGCGTAGCCAGCCCGCGCAGCCAGATCGTTGCGGGACAATCGCACCCAGGGCTATCCTGCGCCCAGAAGCAGCCAAATGCCGAAGGACCCAGATGCGAAGCGTTCCTTGCCTGATGGCGATACTGCTCGCATTCGGGGGCTGCGCCGCGAAACCGCCCGAACCGGAACCCCCGGCGGCCGTCGTGCCGTCGCTCACGGCCCAGCAACTCTACCACGTGCCTGATTTCGCCCGCGTCCCATACGAACCGCTGACCCGTGAGGACGCGGTGGCGATCGCGATGCAGGAATGGCGCGCCTTCGGTCAACCCGTCGATGACGATCCGCCCGATACCCGCCCGCCGCTGCCGGCCGACCTGATGCCCGAACGGATGCCCGGGTTGTGGCAGCGCATCGGCGAGTATTGGTGGCTGGGCCAGAACGCGGACCAGCCGGAAGCCGAATGGACCGGCAAGCATGACGCCGTCGGCACCCTGTTCAGCGCCGACCGGGATGACTACTACGCATGGTCCGCCGCGTTCATATCGTATGTCATGCGCATGGCCGGCGCCGGCAATCGCTTTCCCTATGCCCGGTCGCATTACGTCTACATTAACGCCGCCATGCGACAGGCCCAGGGGCACGAGACCGGATGGGCGATCACCGCGCGGCGTCCCAACGAATACGCGCCGGCGCCGGGCGATATCATCTGTGCCGGCCGCGACCGCGCCAGGCACATGCGGTTCGACAAGCTGCCGGCGCGGCCGTTTCCCGCCCACTGTGACATCGTCGTCGCCACCAAGCCGGCGGGCCAATTGAGCGTGGTCGGCGGCAATGTCGACCACGCGGTGACGATGAAGCATGTCCCGGTCACCGCGGACGGCCGCCTCGCGGAGCCGAACGGCACCGTTCTGGACACCCGCTACAACTGGTTCGTCGTGCTGCGGGTGGCCTATGTCCGCTAGTCCCCGATCGTGGAGATCGCGTGAGTCGCACCGCAACCACGGTTCGCCGCGTGAATCGGGGACTTCAGGCACAACACGACGGATCGCGCCCCACCGATGGTCGATACGGGGATCGTGAGCGCGGCCTAGGGATCCGTCCTCGGATCATAGCCCAGCAGTTCCGGGCGATACTCGAAGTGCATGGTGTCGAAATGCGCCCACCGGCCGCCCCAGATGAAGCCGTGCCGCTCAAACACCGCAACGATCTCCGGCGGGATCCGGTCCGCATAGGCCGGCATCCCCGCCTTGACCCGACGCCACAGCCAGTAGTCCGAATAAGCCGGGTTGATGTCGATCGCCGCACCCCAGCCGTGCATGCTGGCCTGGCCCGCGTCGGCGACCGGCCGGCACATGTAGGTGCCTCCCGGCGGATAAAGATATCTCTTGTCCGCCGCCGGCAACGCGTCGAGCTCACGGGAAATCGCCGCCAGCCGCCGATCCACACCGTTGACCGAGGTGATGCTGACGGTGTGTCCCCAACTCCGCGGCAACCACACCACCGGCACCAGCTTCAGCGCGACCGCCCCGCTTCGGCAATCGCCATACATCTTGTCAAAGAACGCCCGGTTGCGAACCCGGCCGGGATCCTGCAGCGGCGCCGGCCGCACCGCCGCACCCGCCGGATAGTCCAATCGCAGCTGATCGAGGATGGAGCCGTGCCGCAACTGCGCCTCCATGCCCCCGGCGGGCTGTGCCGCTCCAACCGGCATATGCGTGCCGTCGCGCCAGATCAGGTCGGAGCCGTCGAAGCCCGCCAGCGTATCCGGATAGGCGCGCAACAGTTCGTCCAGCGACGCCCCGATGGCGGTCCCAGGCAAAACCGCCAACAGCACGCCCAGCCGGAACACGCCCAGCCGGAACATGCCCAGCCGGAACACACCCAGCCGGAACACAGCAAACCCCGGCACGACAACCGCCGCGCGGCGTCGACGGTTCATGCGGCCGCGCCCGCGACCAGCGCACCGACACGACGGCGCAATTCGACAATGCCGGTTTCCCGATGGCGCGTCGGATGCACCCGATTGGTCAGCAGCGCCCAGGCAATCCCACGCCCGAAATCGATCCACACCCCGGTGCCGGTGAAGCCGGTGTGGCCGATCGTTTCGTCGGAACACGTATCCCCGCCGGACCATCCGTCATGCCGCGCTTCCCAGCCCAGCGCGCGGGTGGCGGACTGCCTGGCGCGCATGCCGGCCAGCGCCGGATCGACGCCCCGCAGGACGCCCAAGGCGGCATCGAGCACGCCGTCGATGGTGCCGAACAGTCCGGCATGACCGGCCGCGCCGCCGAGCGCGAAGGCATTCTCGTCATGCACCTCGCCGCGCAGCACCCGGCCGCGCCAGGTACACCGTTCCGTCGCCGCGGTTACCGCCGCATCCGAACGGAACGTCAGTCCCGGCGGCAGCGGCTGCTCACCCACAGGCCGCCCGGTCAGCCGCTCGATGGCAATGCCCAGCAGCATGAAATTGATGTCGGAATAGACCGGCGGCCCCGCCTGCCAGGCCCGTTGCAGGATGAACGCACGCAACGTCGCCGGATCCTGGCCATAGGTGTAGAGCGGCTCGACCGCGGGCAGGTGCGTCCGGTGACCGAGGCATTGCCGGAACGTCAGGCGCCGCTCCGCCGCGCCGGGATCGTATTGCCGCAGGTCCGGGATCGCCACGCTCAACGGGTCATCCAGCGCAATGCGCCCCTCCGCCGCCAGGCGCAGGATCGCCGGCGTGGTGAACAGCACCTTGGTGAGCGAGGCGAGGTCGAACCACGTCCCGCGCTGCATCGGTTCGCTTGTTGGCTCAAGCTGCGCGAAACCCAATCCATCGACGGCGCGGTCGCCCGCTGTCGTCACGATGCCCAGCACAGCGCCGGGAATCCCGTCGGCCACCGCGCGGGCAACCGGATCAATCGCGACGGCAAGGCGTTCGGCGGCGGTCACGGCTCAGGTCTCACCCGGCGATCTGGTGCCCGCATCCTACACCAGGCCGGACGGACGAAAACCCTTTGCTCACCGACTCAGCGTCGGCAGCCCGAACAGGTGCGCCATGTCCACCTCGAACAGCATGCCAAGGTATGTCGCATGCGTCAGGTTACCGCTCGGCGCGCCCGCGTTCACCTGGTCGGGATGCGACATGAACCCGACGAACGGCTTCAACGTCATCCCGGGTGCGAGGGCGATTCCGTAGTACAGTTCGTAGGAGATCTCCGACGCGCTCGCCTGGCCGCCGCTGGTTTTCGACAAAACGCTGTTGATGCGCTCGGTGACGCGGGGGTTCACGTCAACCAGGCTGACCGCGAACCCGAGCGTGTCGTTGGGTCGCTGGGCAAACGGCCCCTTGTAGTAGGTGCCGGCGAAGATCATCCGTTCGACGACGGGCTCGCCGCTGGTCGTCCAGTTCGCGCCGCCGAACAAGGTCAGGCCGCGATCGGACGCGTCGGGGCGGTAGATCATCTGCTGCGCCTGGATGTACACCTGGCTCAGGCCGTAATCCATTTTCGGCGTCCCGCCGGCCAGGACGCGGTTCTGGCCGTTGGTGTTGAGCAGCGGGTCGGTGTAGGTGCCGGTGACATAGAAGCCGCCCACCGAAAAGGCGCGCGGGTATTGATCGTTCTGCAAGGTCGTTCGATATCCGAACTGGACAGGGAACGTTGCTCCGTTAGAATAATTCAGCCCCCAGTCCGGACCGGGAAATCCACCGTGGTTGGTGGTGGCCGCGATCGGCTGGTTCTCGTA
>DATARX010000104.1:0-20984 GCA_036263955.1 Rhodopila sp. | reverse complement strand
CGGACGGACCTTCGCGTGCCGGGCGTGCGGCGGCTGGATGAGATCGGCGAAATGGCGCGAGCCGCCAACGTTTTCCTGGAGCGTGCGCGCGCGGTGGCGCAGTTGACGACACGCATCATCGAGAACATCCGCCAGGTCGCGGTCGGGGCGACGCAGGTCAGCCAGGCCGTCAGCCAGGTGTCCGACGGCTCCAACGTGCAACTCGCCGCGCTGCGCCAGTCGGCGGCCGCCCTGGAGCAAAGTTCGCAGGCGATCGCCCATGTCGCGCGCAGCACGCAATCGGCCAGCGAGGAGGCGCAGCAGACCAGGGCGCTCAGTGAGCAGGGCAGCGCCAGCATGGAACGCATGGTGGAGGTGGTCACCACCATCGCCGAGAACAGCGCGCACGTACGGCGAATCGCCGACAGTATCTCGCGCATCGCGAACCAGACCAACATGCTGTCGCTGAACGCCTCGATCGAGGCCGCCCGCGCCGGCGAACAGGGCCGCGGGTTTGCCGTGGTTGCCGAGGAAGTCGGAAAGCTGGCGCAGAACACGCGCAGCCTCGCCGAGGACATCGCGACGCAGGTGCACCTGTCCACCCAGGAGGCGGAGCGGGGCGTGGCGACGGCGCGCGAGGCCGCCGCCAACATGCAAGGCATCGCGCGGAGCGCGGCCGAGGGCGACCGCCTGATCGCCGCCATCGCGACGGCGATGGAAGAGCAACAGGTCGTCGTCGCCGACGTCAATCGCAACGTCGCCGAACTGACCCGCATCGGGCAGTCCAACGCCACCGCCGCCGAGGAAATCACGGCGACCATGTTGGACCTGTCGCGGATGGCCGACTCCACGCGCGTCTCGGTTGACGAGTTTCATCGCCAAGGCCAGGCCGCGTGAACGACTGCATTCCCGGCGTCGAGACCGTTGGGGATCCACCAACCGCGCACCTGCTGGACGTGATCGAGCGACAGGCCGGCCTGTCACGCGACGCCGGGCTCGCGGAGAGACTGGTTCGGCGCCTGCCGCTCGCCGAACGGCGGGCGCTCGCCATGCGGCTGGATCGACTGTCGTGGCGCGATCCGGATTGGCAGTCCCTCATTGCGCCGCTGCTGGTGCATGAAACCTATCTGTTCCGGGATTGGCCGCAGCTCGAACATCTGGTGCAGGCCGGCTTGCCGGAGCGGATTGCCCTCGCCGACCGGGACGGGCGTCGCATGCTGCGACTGTGGTCCGCTGGCTGTGCATCCGGCGAGGAGGCCTATAGTCTTGCCGCGGTGACCCTCATGGCGATGCTGCGTGCCGGCGTGGCGCGGGAGCAGGGCGACACGCTGCTGCCGGTGGCCCCTTGGCGGCTGGAGGTTATCGGTTCCGACTTGTCGCAGGACATGGTCACCCGCGCCGAACGTGGCGAATTCACTACGGCCGGCCTGTCACCATTCCGGGCGATGCCAGCCGGCTACGAGCGGTTCTTTCCGGCGAAAGGCCCCGGCGTGCGCGGTGTGCGTGCCGACCTGCGGGCGCAGGTGCGTTTTGTCCAGAGCAACCTGCTGGACGGCCCAGCCCCGACGACCGGCGTCGATGTGGCCGTCTGCCGCAATGTCCTGCTCTATCTCACCACGGCCGCACGCCGAACCGCGCTGGACGCCCTGACGAGCGCGATCGCCCCAAATGGTTTCCTGCTGCTCGGTCCAACCGACGCGCCGCCGCCGGGCGAAACGTTTGACGCGATCTGGAGCGCCGGGCCGGTTATCTATCGGCGGCGCCCATGACCCTTCCCGACGTCATGACATCGCCTCCGCGTTCAAGACATTTTCCCGCGTTCAAGACTTCCCCCCGCGTTCAAGACATTGCCCCGCGTTCAAGACTTTGCCCCGCGTTCAAGACTTTGCCCCGCGTTCAAGACTTTGCTTGAGGCCGCGAGGTCGAAGATCATTGTCAGTTCGTTGGTCGGGCCGATCCGCCGATAGCGCAACGCCGAGGCGAATTTACGCATGAGCTTGATCCCGAGCCCGCCAATCGCCGCTTCGTCGAGCGACCGTGGCGGCGGTGACGGCGGCGCCTCGGTCAGCGGATCGAATGGCCGGCCTTGATCGCTCAGGACGGCAATGACCTGCGTCGGGTTTGCCGTGACCTCCAGCGCGATCTCGCCCACCCCGCCCGCGTCGAAACCGTGCAGCGCCGCATTGCTCGCAGCTTCTTCCAGGACAAGCTGGATCTGGAACAGCGCGCTTGCCGGCAGGGCGATCCGTTCCCCAATCGACTCGAACCAGGGATGGATGGCTGCCAGATCCTCCCGCCCGGACCGCAGGGTCAGCCGCGCGCGGACCGGCGATGCGGGTTCGGCCACGCCGACCGCCCGGTCAGCCGGGGGACGCCGCCCGGACCGCTTCGTCCAGGGTGTCGAACGTCGGAATGATCATGTCGATGCCGGCGGAGTCGATCACCGTCCGCACGTTGCCCGGCGGCGCCACCAGCGAGCACGTCCCGCGCTTGCTCACGATCGACTTCGCCGCCAGGACGATGCTGCGGATGCCCATGGAGGCGAGGAACTCGACCTGCGACAGATCCACGACCACCTTGCGCTTGGAGCCGGCGAGAACATTCATCGGCATGTCGATGTCCTGCGCCCCGGCTATGTCGATCCGTCCCAGAAGCGTCGCCACCGTCACGCCTCCGTCGATATCCTTCATCGTGATCGGCACGGCCGCCTCCATTAAAATATGTTCCGTTACGACCATAGCACATCTGACCGGAGCAACGGCAAGGTGGTCGAGGCCGGCTGCAACCGGGCCGGGTCCTTATTGTCTTCGAACTTTAATGAAAGAAACCGTATCACGGGCGGACCCGCGCCGATCCGCGGGTCGGGGAGCGCTTGAGCGGGGTAACGTGTTACTTTAGAATCAAACCGCGTTCTTTGTTCCGGCGAACCGAAAGTTTTCGATGCCAGCGACGATTTTGATGCCTAACGGGCGGCTCGATACCTCCGCCGCGCCCGCATTCGAGCGTGACATGGTGACTGCCACGCAATCCGATAGCGTATCGCTGCTGATCGATCTCAGGGAGCTGGTTTACGTCAGCAGCGCCGGGCTGCGGGTAATTCTGATGGCAGCCAAGCGGGTGCGTGCCAAGGGCGGCCGGATCGCTCTGTGCGGGCTGCAGCCGCAGGTTGCCGAGGTGTTCGAAATCAGCGGTTTCGGCGCGATCGTGCCGATCCATGCGGACCGGGAGAGCGCGTTGGCGGCGCTACGCTGAGCGGGTTGGGGTACCGGTTCGGGACAGGCCGCCGGCGATGACCGTGCTGCTGGACGTTGCCTCCTTCCTTGGCGGGCTTGGGTTATTCTTCACGGGTATCCGCGCCCTGTCGGCCAACATGATGCAACTGGGCGGCCGTCCGTTGCGCCGGGCCGTTGCCGCCTATGGCCAAAGGCCGGCGGTGCTCGCGGTGGCGGGCACCGCCACGGGTGCGCTGATCCAAAGCAGTAACGGGATCACCTTCATTCTGGTGAGCATGGTCAGGGCCGGGCTGCTGCCGATGGTCACGGCGATGCCGCTGTTGCTGTGGGCCAATCTTGGCACCTCGGCGCTTGTCATGGTGGCATCGATCGACCTGCGCCTGGTGACGCTGCTGTCGCTGGGGGTCGCCGGCATCTGGCTTTTTATCGACCGCAAGGCCGGGACCACGCGGCGGCAGCTGATGGAATCCGTGCTGGCAATCGCGATGCTGTTCCTGGGGCTGGAACTGCTGCGCGCCGGCACCGCGGGACTGCATGACGGTGGTGCCGTGGCGGAGGTCTTGGACCTGGTGGGCACGTCCGCGCCGGGCGCCTTCGTTCTGGGGTTCGTGGTTACCTTGTTCACCCAGTCCTCCTCCGCCACCACGATCATCGCGGTGACGGCGAGTCAGACCGGAATGTTGCCGTTCCACGGCGCGGCCTTGCTGGTTGTCGGGGCCAGCCTTGGCTCCGGCGCCAGCGTGGTGCTGATGGGGGCGAGTGTGCGCGGCAGCCAGCGCCAGCTTGTTCTGTTCCAGGGATTGAGCAAGCTGCTCGGAGCCGCGGTGCTGGTTGCGCTGATCGGGCTTGAGGACGTGACCGGCTGGCCGTTGGTATTGAGCTGGGTGCGGGCGCTCGCGGCGGAGCCCGGACGGCAACTGGCGTTCATCTACCTGTCCTGCCAACTGACCGTGCTGATGAGTTCCTACGGATTTGCCCCTTGGGTACGCCGCCTGCTTGTCGCGGTGGCGCCGCCGCTGCCGGCGGAGCGCCTGGGCGTGCCGCAGTTCATCTACGATGCCGCGGTGGGTGACGCCGACATTGCGCTGATCCTGGCTGAGAAGGAGCAGATGCGGATCACGGCCGCGCTGCCGTCGCTGCTGGAAGAAGCGGACCCGGCCACGCGTGACGGCATCGAGCGGCTTTCCGAGGAGATCGAGCGCTTCCTGGGCAGCGTCGCCGGATCTGGGGAGGACGCCGCCGCCTTGCCGCGCAGCCAGCTCGATCATCTGGTTAATCTGCGGGCCCGCAACGAAGTGCTGAGACTGCTGAACGACGCGGTGTTGCAGCTTGGCCTGACGCGCGAGGGGATGCCGCCCGGTGACGCCGCCGACCTGGCCGACGCGCTGACCCAGGGACTGGCGGCCGTGCTGATGTGCGCCGATGACGCCGCGCGCGACCGCGACCGCGACAGTATCGAGATGCTGCGGCAAATCACCTCCGACCGCAGCGCGGTGGTGGACGGGATACGCCGACGGCTGGTCAAGGCCGCGAACCAGGAGACGGTTTATCGCCTGACAAGCCTGTTCGAACGCGCCGTCTGGCTGGTGCAGCGCTATGCGGTGCTGCTGGATGCGACGAAGCCGGACTGACCGGACACGTCATTGCGGGGCTTTCGGCCCTCCCGTCGGCAGTGACTTCGACAGCGCGAGGACATTGCGATCCCCCTCCCGTCGGTACGTTACCTCGTCCATCATCGTGCGAACGAAATGTACGCCAAGGCCGCCAACGCGACGCTGCTCCAAAGGTGAGTCGAGATCGGGCGCCGGCGCCTCCTGCAGCGGATCGAAAGCCAGGCCCGGGTCGCTGATTTTCATGCCGAACCGGAGCGCGTCGAGGGTGATGCTGATCAGGATCGTTTCATGGCTGTTGGTGGGCAGGCCGTGCTGGACGATGTTCGCCACCAGTTCGTCGAGCGCCAGCACGAAGTGGTCGACAAACCCCTCGGGGAGCCCGTGCCTGCAGCCGAACGCGTGCAGCCGAGCGGTGACCCGTGCGATCTCGGACAGATCATTGGCAATGTGGATGGTGAATCCGTCCGTTGTCGCTTCCATTGTCCCCCGGCGCCGATCGACCTTCCCCGCGGCGGCCAGCATATGCGCATGCCCAGAACCAGGCCACTTCAAATCGGCACCCGCGTGTCGGGTTTACGTCCTGGATCTGGCGGATAAGCGGACCAAGCGGGCACGATTCGGCGCAACGTCCCCGATGTGACCCGCGATTGCGAATTCCGACGATCGAGACGCCGGCTGGTCGCGGCGATGGGAACCAGATGGTTCCCATCATTCTCGTCACCAGCGACGCGGACCGGCCTTATGGTTTGGCCGGGCTCAGGTTTGCCGGGGGCCTTGTGCTTTGGCCGGGCTTAGGTTTGCCGGGGGCCTTATGCTTTCCCCGGGCTCAGGTTTGCCGGAGGCCATTCGCCCCAATCAACCGCCTGACGGATTGCTTCAGCCTTGTCTTGGACTGGCCATCAAGCCGACCCATTCGTCCGCGCAGGTCACCTGTATGCCTGCGACCTTCTCGGCGAAACTCGGCCACTGCGCAGTGCCGAATGCGAATATGGACTGTTTCACCGCCACACTGCTGGCGTCCGTATCAGGCGCGTACAGCACGATGGCAAGCTGCACGCTGTCGCCGGACACGGTGATCACGTTTTCAACAAAGCTCGCCGTGCCGGGCACGAACAACGACAACGCCTGTGCCATCAGGTGTACCACGGTCCAAGCGTCGTCGTCACTGCCGACCGAAACGGATTGGCTGGCCGAGGTAAGGGTGAAAAATGGCGCCCGACCGATATTCGTGCCGTAGTCAACAGACGCCTGCTTGTTACCCGCTGCGCCGGGCGTGCGCGGCTCCCATCCCGACTTGCGGAGCGCCAGCGCAGTGACGGTGGTCACCCCGCTCAACGGGCTTTTGGAGAACTGCCTGACCATCGCCTGAAAGGCGGGTGTGCCGGGCTGTGTGGCGCCGGGCTGCTGACGCAGGCGGTTGACCTCACGGTCCGCCTGCAATGCGGCGCTTGCCCCGTCACCGCCGATCGATGCCAGGCCGAAGACCGGCCCGGGCGTCTCCGCCGCGGCAATCAGCGTGGGCCTGGCCATCGCAACGGCCGTTGAATGGTGATCAAGCCACTGCCCTATCGCAACAGTCTGGTCCGTCATGTCATCCTCCTGGTTTGAATTCCTGGCGAGGCGGTTACGATGGCGCCGCCGTCTGCCTGAGCCATGTCTCCACGTCGGTCAGCCGGCGGCGCGCGACGGCTTCGGCATATTGCGCCCAGTTCCCGGTCGGGAAGGTCAATGTCGTGCGCTCGACGTTGAAGATGCTTTGCACCTCCACCGACACGCTCGATTTGCTGCTGTGCCGCTCAAAGTGCATCATCACCTGGCACCAGTACAGGTTCACCAGGATCGCCGCGGCCGTGGGCGAAACCGCGTGCTGCACGAAAAGCGTGGCCCGCGCGCTGCCACTGTCACCGCCGCTGCCGAACACGTTGTGCGCCATGTCGAGAATCGACCGCGTCACCCGCTGCTGGTCCACCGGGCCGGTATCGGGAAGCAGGCCGGCGATGGCACGCACCATTGCCGGCGGATCCCTGAACTGCCGCAGGTCGAGGGTATTGGCGGTGAACCCTGGTGGCCGGTTGAAGAACGGGGTTCCCATCATATTGGCGACGTATCGGGAGAATCCGTCGTGGTTGCCGGCCTGGCGCGGATCGAGCGGGTTCCAGCCGGAGTCCCGCAGCGCGATGTCCATCACCGATGTGCAGCCGGTGAGCGGGCTTTCCCGAAAGGCCACGAGGACCGCGTCGAATCCCTGGGGCTGCGCGGATACCACCGCACGATCGCGAGCGAGGGCCTGCGCCGATCCACTGCCAAGAATGAGCGAACTGGCGTTCACCGACCCGATGCCGCCGGCGGCGGCGATCGCGGGAGCCAGCCGGCGCACGGCGTCGATGGCAAACCCGGCGTTGCTGGACAGTGCCTCCCCGGGCGTCATGGGGGGTGTCATGGGGGGTGTCATGGGGGGCGCCGTGCCCGCCGCCGTGGTGGCGGGGCCGATGCGGGAGTCGTGCCGCATCAGCCAGGCAAGACGAGGATCACTCGTTTCTGACACGTGCTTTCTCCCCGCGCCGGCGTCCTGGGTGCCGTCGTCGTTGCGTTATTCAGGCTGTACGACGCCGCACAACGATGGAGCGCCGCGACGCGGCGCATTTCTCGTTGGCGGCGTCGGCAACTGCACGATTACTTCGAGCTCATGGATTTGAGCCAGTCGTTGGCGCTGGCGATCTTCGCATCCGCGACCATCGGTGCAAATTGAGGCCAGGTCTCGGTGTAAAAGGTCAGAAAGGCGCGGTTGACGATATAGTCGGCCTGCCGGGTCGTATGTTTCCCGTCATGCTCGATCATGGAGACCGAACTATAGTAAATGCCGACAGTGATTTGCGATGTGTTGACCGAAATCGCCTGTTGGGAGAAGACGTTCAGCTTCTCTTCCTTGTCGCTGGTCGATGTGGCGGTGTGGGCGAGCTGCTTCAGACCCGTGACGATCCGGGACTGATCCTGGCCCTGAATCCCCTCGAACAGTTCGACGATGTTCCCGATCAGCGTGTCCCAGTTGTCGGACTTCTGGTGGAGGTTCTTGGTATCCGAGTAATTGAGGTGGAAGAACGGCGCCTTCACGATATCCGTGACGTAGGCAATGTAGGCGGCGTAGTTTCCGGCCTGGGCTGGGTCGAGCGGGTTGTAGCCGCTATGTCCCAGCGCGAGGTCCATGACGCTGGTGGCGCCCAGGATCGGATTGGCGATGAGCGTCTGGATCAGCTTGTCGCGGTCGGATCCCGCGGCCTTCAACGCGGCGTCGGCCGCAGCGGCCGCCGAGGTGCCATCCTTTCCTGAAATTGCCGCTGCGGACGGGACGGCCGCCACGGGCTTGCCGGCCAGTCCCGCATCAAGAGCCGCGGCGAATGAACGGTATTGCGCGCCACGACTTGCAAGCATTGCCGGCTGCAGGCGCGGATTGCGAGAAGCGAGCCACTGGGAGACGCGTTGTGGATCAGAGCCGGACATTTTGAGATTCCCCTAATATTGTGAATATGGTGTTTAGCTCGTTTCCACGATGCAACGCTGAATAAAGTAAGTCAATATAATAATTATTACCGATACATTATCGTCTCTGTCGTTTGAAATACTTTCAATCCTCTTTCAAAGTAGAATACTTTCAATTTTCCGTCAAAGTACTTTCAGTTCTCCCTCAAACTACTTTCATTCCTCTTTCAAAGTAAAAAATCGGAGATTGCAACCACCGCGTTTGACCCAGGTGCAGGCTTGTACCCTGATGGGATACCAAAAATATGCTGACGGTGGCTTGCTCCGACCGCGCCCTCGACGGGGAGAGATCGGGCGACCGTACAGGCCTTTCCATCCTTGGCACGCCGGCGACCGGCGACCGGCGACCGGCGACCGGCGACCGGCGACCGGCGCCCGGTGCGTCGGCAGCTTGCCGAAGACAATCGCGAGCCCTGGTGGCCGGACATGTGGTGCATGCCGGCTCGTGCCTACCCCAGCACCGCCACAGGGTCGTAATCAAGGTGCAGCGGTATTAGCCGATCGTGATTGCTTTCAGAACGAAGCTGCCTTGGCCATCTCACTGACCCGCTCCCACGTGGTGGCAAGCAGGCTCGGGCGGGCCTCCATCCGCGCCAGCCAGGCGACGAGATTGGCATGCGGCGCGCCCAGCACCGCCCACTCGGGCGACTGGGCCAGGAAATCGAGCTGCGGCGCAATCAACAGGTCAGCCAGGGAAACGGCGTCGCCGGCAAAGTAGCGCTGCTCGCCGAGCAAACGTGCCACCTCGTTGAACACGGTGCGCGCCTTGGGCATGACGGCTGCGATGGCCGCTTCGTCGGGCACCAGGCCCATCAGCCGCGGCCCCACCACGCGTTGAAAGGCTATGACGTTGGCGACGCCCTGGAACAGGTACCAGTCATTGAGGTTCATCACCTGGTCCATCCGTGCGGCCGCCTTGGGATCGGCGGGGGTAAGGGCCGGGGTCGGCAACACCCGATCGAGGTAGCGCAGGATGGCCTGGGTCTCGTAAAGGCTGAAACCATCGTGCTCCAGCACCGGCACCCGGCCAAAGGGATGGCGGGCCAGATGCTCAGGCGAACGCAATGTGCCCGGCGCCACCGGTAAAAGCCGGTAGGAGGCCCCTTTCTCCTCCAGCGTGGCCAGCACGGCGCGACCAAACGGACTGCCGGGAATGGAATGGATGACAAATTCGGACATGGCGGTCTCCCCTGTTTAGGTTTTGGCGTCAACATAGTCGGCGAGGCGCGTTGGCCCGCCATCGCCAGGTTTTTGGGCATGGCGCGACGCATCGGCGCCGAAGCGCTCCAGGCTTCGATACTCCAACGTGACGAGCGTGCCACCGTTTTCAGCCGGGGTGAAGGTCAGTTCCACCTTGGTCAAGAAGTCCGGGTCGCAGGTCCACTCGCTGTTGATCTGCCAGCCAGGTAACAGACGCGACGGTGGCTCCCACGCCAGCACCTTGCCCCAATGGGTCTCATGGCCAGGCGCGCCGCGCCCGAACCAGCGACCGCCGGGTCGCGGTTGGACCACGATGGCGACATGGGGCTCCTGCCGAAGGTCCGCCCTTCGGCCACCAATGTTCCATGTGCATGGCAATTGACTTCCGAATCCGTGCGCGATGCATTCTTCTCCCATGACCCCGCTTTACATCGGCAGCGAAATCTACCGGAATTCGAGTTACGGTCCGAAACACCCGCTCGCCGTCCCGCGCGTCTCGGTCTGCACCGACCTGTGCCGGGCGCTCGGGTGGCTTCCGGACAGCGTTTACCGCGACGCCCCGATCGCCACCGAGACCGAGTTGATCCGCTTCCACGACCCGGCCTACATCGCCGCGCTGCGCCGGGCGGAACAGGACCAGGCGGTCAGCGACGCGGTCCGCACCCGCTTCCGGATCGGTGCCGACGGCAACCCGGTGTATAAGGAGGTCTACCGGCGCCCGGCGATCTCCGCCGGCGGCGTGATGTTGGCGGCGCGGCTGACGGCACAGGGTGGCATCGTCCACTGCCCGGGCGGCGGCACGCATCATGGGCGGCCAGACCGCGCCTCGGGGTTCTGTTTCCTGAATGACCCCGTGCTGGGGCTCCTGGCGTGGCTGGACCTTGGCCTGGACAACATCGTCTATCTCGACATCGACGCGCATCACGGCGATGGCGTGCAGGACGCATTCCATGACGATCCGCGCGTGTTCACCATCAGCCTGCACGAGCGCGCCCGCTGGCCGTTCACCGGCCCCGCGCAGGACCGGGCCGGCGGCGCCGCGCGGAATTTCCCGCTGCCGACCGGCTGCAACGACTCGGAGTTCGCGTATGTGTTGTACGAAGCCGTCCTGCCGCTGATCGAAGCGCGCCGCCCGCAAGCGATCATGCTGCAGGCCGGCGCGGACGGGTTGGAGGAAGATCCATTGGCCAAACTGTCGCTGTCCAACAACGCACACCGCGCCGTGGTGCGGGCGGTTATGGACCTGACCCCCCGTCTGGTGGTCCTCGGCGGCGGCGGCTACAACCCATGGACCGTGGGCCGCTGTTGGGCCCTGATCTGGGGCACAGTGAACCATTTTCCCATTCCCGGCCGCCTGCCGCCGCACGCCGAGGCTGCCCTGCGCGGCCTGACGCTGGACCGGGCGTCCGGGCGCAATCCGCCGGACCACTGGTCGACGACGCTGCTCGACGCGCCACGCAACGGGCCGATTCGCGACGAAGTCCGGCACCTCACCAAGGAGAGTCTATCCGCATGAAACGGCGTTTCCTGCTGGCGCTCGTCGCCGCATTCCCCATCAGCGCCTGGGCCCAGCCCGCTGAACCGACGGGTCCGCAGCCGGCACTGCCCAAGGAAAAGCTGGTGATCGTCAGCCATGACGGCAAACAGCACGTGTTCAACGTGGAGATGGCGCTGACCGAGGCGCAGCAGACCGTCGGCGAGATGTTCCGCAAGAACGTTCCTGCCGATGGCGGCATGCTGTTCGACTGGGGCTTCTCGCGCCCGTCGCAGATGTGGATGGAAAACACGCTGGTTCCGCTGGACATGGTGTTCATCAACACCGACGGCACCATCCGCTCCATCGCCGAGGACACCACCCCGCGCAGCCGGGCGGTGATCGACAGCCGCGGACCGGTACGCGCGACGCTGGAAGTCGCCGCCGGTACGACCGCCAAACTGGATATCAGGGTCGGCGACAAGGTGGAGCAGCGGATCTTCGGCAACGCGCCCTGACGAACACCCGGGCGGCCTTTCTGGGGGACGCCCACAGCCTCCGGACGGTTCGGCGTGCCGCCGCGCCTCAGTGGGTTCGGGATGCCACCGCACTTCAGTGGTACGTCGAACCGGCTGACGGCTTCGCGTCCGCTCATCGCAACGCGGACAGCGCCCCGATCGTCCGGTTGAGATCCGGATGCGTGGTCAGGAACCGGGGCACGGCCTCCTCGGCGGCCTTCAGGTCCATCGGATTGTGCGCGTCCCAGTCCACGACGGGGGTCACTGTCACGACCATCGGGGCGTCGTTCGATCCGGTCAGGCTGCTCAACGCCATGCGCAGCCGCATGGCCAGTCCCGGCCGCACCGGCTTGCCATCGATCCAGACCGCCACCGCGACGAGATAGACCGGATCGTTCGAACGCATGATTTGCCACGGGCTGGCACTACCGTCCTCAAGCTCCAGCCAGTTTTCCTGCAGCCCCTCGGTCAGCGCGCCTGCCACCATCCGCCGCCTTGCCGCCATCACCGGCGCGGCGGTGGAGCGGGGGGAGAACGCGCGCCACCGGATGTCGAGTGGCACGCCGCCGCATTGCACCCGTTGAGTCCTGGTCAGGTCCGCGTCCAGCGCGGTGGCCGGCTGCACCGTGCAGTCCGGCCCGACCTCGATCCGGGATGGTGTGGAGACCGGCGTTGCCGCCATCGTCAGGGCCGCCGACACGCTGGGGCTGATTGCGGCGAGTACGACCATTCCGATCGCGATCGCGAACCTGCCACGCGTCGAAACCACCGCGGAGACCGGCACCGCGCGGGGGGAGGCCGATCGCGTCGAGATCTCATCCTGGCGGAACGGCAACCCCAGCGCGATCAGCAGCAGGATCACGAGGGAGAAGAAGATCCAGCCATAGATGATATGGTCGGCGGCGGCGGCCTGCGCGCTGCCAAGGATATAGCCGAGGTAGACGATGCCGATCGCGCGCAGCCCGTTGGCGAAGATCGGCACGATGATGGAAACCAGGATGAACACGCCGCGCCGTGCCGAACTGCGATACATCAGCAAGGCGTAGAGGACGCCGAATGCGATGGAGGCGATCAGGAACCGCAGCCCGGCGCAGGCCTCGGCGACGAAAAACGTGCCTTGCGGAATCTCGATGACGTAGCCGTCGATGTAGGCTGGGACGCCGAGTATGTCGAGGCCGTGACGGACGAAGAACGTGGTGATGTCCTGCAGCTTCGGGGTCAGGAATTCGCCGAATGGCACCAGGAAATACAGGTACAGCAGCGGGCCGGCCAACGCCCACCAGAGGCGTTTGCCCAGCACGGCCAGGAACAGCGCCTCGACGAAACTGATGGCGACAAGCTGCCGCCCTTCCATGATGCCCAGGCGTTCGGACACCAGCCACACCGCGGCCAGCGGCAACCCCAGCAGCAGCGCCGCCGGCAGTGGCTGGGCCGGTATGCCGGCAAGGTCGTGACGCCGATCCCAGTACAGATAGACGGCGATCGGGATGACCAGGAAACAGTGGTTGTAGGCGGTGGAGGCATCCCAGGTCTGGATGGCCGACGTCACCTCCTGGTTGAACAGCAGGCCGAGCAGCAGGACTCCCACGGCCAAGGGCGGCAGCAGCCGGCGGAGGTTGCCGGCCTGCGCGAGGGGGGGCGTCCCGGTCATGACCGGCGCGTTCATCGGTGGCGGCTTCTGGTTCGGGTGTACCCGGCCATCGGAACATCTTTCATGCGATTTCGCTCACCTGATCGGCCGGCGCCGGGCGCAGCAGGTCGTCGAACCGGCGCAGCCGGGCGGACCAGTCATAGTCGCGCACAATGCGGCTACGCGCGGCGGCGCCGATCGCCGCCCCGTCGTTACTTGTCGCCAACCGGCAGCACCCGGCGGCGAAGGTTTCAGCGTCGTCGGCCAGGATGACGTCGGTTCCGGGTTGCGCTTCGATCCCCTCCAGCGCGCCGGAGGTCAGGACGACGGGTTTTCCCAGTGACATCGCTTCCAGCACCTTGTTCTGGATGCCGCGGGCAATCCGCATCGGCGCCACGCCGGCGGTTGCGTGCGCGACATAGGGACGCACGTCCGGCACGCGGCCGGTGACGAACACGCCGGTGATCTGGGCCAGCCGCTGGACCTCGGCGCTGGGCCCATTGCCGACGATGTAGAATTGCGCCGTCGGCACGGTGCGGCGGATCAGCGGCAGGATTTCGGTGGCGAACCACACGACCGCATCGACGTTGGGCGGGTAGTCCATGGTGCCGGTGAACACGTAGGTCGGCAGGGTCGTGTCATAGACGGGTGCGTGAGGCAGGGTCGGATCGAAATAGCGATGATCGACGCCGCTGCTGACGCCGCGGATCCGGGCGGCGCGATCGGGGACCAGGCGTTTGAACAAGGCCGCCTCGGCGTCCGAGACGAAGCTGGAGACGTCGCACGCGTCGGCGATCCGATGCTCCAGCGCCGCGACCTTTCGCCATTCCCGGCGATAGACGAAGCGCATGGGTCCTTTCGTGGTTTCGGCGTAGGCGTGCCACTTTTCGGAGTCCACATCGGCGAGATCGCAGATACGGATTTCCCGCTTCGGCAGGTCGAGGATGTACGGCGCCATGTTGCCCGAATTGACGAATATGACCGCCGGCCGGACCTGTTCTACGACACGGCGGACCCAGCGCCGCAGGTCCCGGTCTTCGAAGAACGTGACGCTCAGGGATTCGCCGGTCAGCAAGCCGCTCAGGCAGGTCAGTTTCGCACGCTTCCGGTTCAGCCGCGCCACATGGATGTCGCGGCACATCGCCCGGATTGTTTCGATATGCTGCGCGTCCGATGGGTCGTCGATCAGGCAGCCCAGATGCACGTCATACCATTGGGTGAGGTATTTCAGGATCTGCAACGGCCGGATTTTCTCGCCCTTGATCGGCGGATACGGCAGGCGCTGGGTGAGGAAGAGAAGATCGGGCATCCCCCCTACCCCAGTCCGCGCACGATGAACGGACCGATCGCGTTGGCGACCGGCAGCGGCAGTCGTTTCCACGACGCAATCAACATCCGGTATTTCGGGTTCAGCGGATTGTGGTCGGGGATTGTCTCGCCCGGTTTCAGCCGGAAGCGGTAATACAGCTTCGCCGGCGCGAACCCCCAGTTGTGCTTGAAGGCGTAGGACCCGGTGCCGATCTTGCTGCGGCCGAAATCGAACAGCCGGCAGCCGCGATCGGCGGCGCGGCGCATGGTTTCCCAATACATGAAATCATTGCCTGCCCGGCCGCGCGCCGCCAGGGTTCCGCCGCCGTAATAGGGCAGTACTTCATCACGGAAATAGAAATTCATCACCGCGGCGATCGCGGTGTCCTGGTCCAGGATGGTGACCACATCGGCATCATTGCCGAACACCTCCATCAATATCCGGAAGTAGCGGCGCGAGAATACCGGGGTTCCGAGGTTGCGCACGCTTTCGGCGTATATCGCATGTAGCGCATCGGAATCGCGCCCTGCGACGGAGACGAGGCCGTTCTGGATTCCCTTGCGCACCATCGCCCGCTGCTTGCGCGGGATCGCTTTCATGTTGCGCTCGTGGTCGGCTTCGATTGGCTTACGGAATGTCACGTACAGGTCTGGCCGATCGATCCAGCCTTCGGCTTCGCCCGGCGGCGCGAGATGCCGCAACTCCAGCGCGCTTGCACCGGTGCGCTTCAGCAGGCTTTCGGCATGCGCGACCAGGGCGGCTTCGCTGTCCGCATCGGCTGCCACCGGGCCGCCGTAGACGCAGAAGGGAACCGAGATCAGCGTATCACCGAACAACCGCGTCTTGACGTGCCCGAGCGGCAGGATGCCGGTGATGGCGCCGTCGCGTTCGACGAAACTGAAATGCGTTGCGTGGCCGAAGGCGGTTTCGATTACCTTCGCCCAGCCGGCGCGATGGAAGAACGTGCCGGTTGGCATCGATGCCACAAACCGATCCCAGGCCGGTTCGCTGGCGGCATCCAAGGTTCGGATGGTCAGCGGCATGCGTCAGGCCGCGACGGTTTCAGCCAGGACGGACGCATAGACATGGTCCATCCGGTCCCAGGCAAAGTCGTGCAGCAACGAGTCCAGGTCCGCCGCCATGCGCGACAGGTTGGTATAATGCCGCATCCGCGATTTCCAGCCGGCATTGGCGATGCGAGGCTGATCGGGATCGATCTCCCACGGGTGGAAATAGAAGATGCCGGGCTGCCGGTCGTGCCGGTTCACCCGACCGAGCCCTGCGCGGTAAAGCCCGGTTGGCAACAGGCGAAAATAGCCGCCGCCGGAGCACGGCCAGTTGCGGCCGAGCAGGCGCACCGTCGTCATCGGAATTTCCATCACACCGTCCTGGTCGGGCCGGAACGGCACGCGCGGCGCATCCGGCATTCCATACAGGTCGTGTCGGATCGGGTTGATACTCGAACTGTAGCGGTAACCTTCCTGGCGCAGAACCGAAAACGCCCACATGGTGCGGGCACCAATCGAGAATGTCGCGGCCCGGTAGCCCTGCACTTCGACCCCGCCGGTCTGCTCAAGCAGGGCCTTGGTCCGGCGAATGTCGGCCCGAAACGTCTCCGGATCCTGCGCATCCACACGCGTGTGATCCCAGCCGTGGCTGGCCAGCTCATGCCCGTCGGCGACGATCCGGTGGATCAAGGCGGGAAACCGCTGCGCCACCCAGCCCAGGGTGAAAAACGTCGCCTTGACGCCGGCGGCGTCGAACTGGTCGAGGATCCGATTGGTGTTCAGATCGACGCGGCGAGGAAATGCATCCCAGTCCTTGCGATCGATACATTGGGCGAATGCCTGGACCTGGAAATAATCCTCCACATCCACGGTCATTGCGTTGCGGATCCGGGTCATACGTCGCCACCTTGTCGCACGCGAAGACAACCCATTGACGCCTCTGACCTTGTAACGTTGGCCGGTCGGAACCGGTCATTCCTGTCCGCGCCGGCCGCCGCAGGATCTGACGCCCGCGCCAGGCCCAGCCATGACACACGGGCAGGCGTCTTCATACCCGTCCCGTGGCGTTGGCTTCCAGCAAATCCATCACCCGCTTAAAAACCTGCTCCTGACGGAAGGCATGCCGCTCGAGCTGTTCGATCCGCCGCACCAGGTCGTCGCGATCCTCCAGCGGACGCGGCCCGGGCGTTGGCAGTTCAAGCCCGGCGCCGAGGTCGCGGTTCAGTTCGTCGGCGGTGTCGTCGACCATGAGGCCGGTGATCGTGTGGGTTTCCTCCAACGCGCCGAACAGCAGCACGCGGGAACAGAGCGTGTTGATCCGCCGTGGAATTCCGCCGCTTTGCCGGTGTATTGCCGCGAAGGCGGCATCCTCCAGCACCGGGTCGTCGCGCCAATCGACGGTACGCAACCGATGCTCGATATAGCGGCGGGTTTCGTCCTCGGTCAGCGGCCCGAGGTGATAGGAAGCCAGCACGCGCTGGCGCAGTTGCTCCCAGTCCTTGCTCGCGAGGATCGGGCGGAACTGCGGTTGCCCCAGCAGGATCGTCTGGATCGAGGCTTTTCCGTCCACGACGATGTTGGACAGCATGCGCAGTTCTTCCATCGCCGCCAGCGACAGGTTCTGCACCTCATCGACGACCAGCAGGCAGCGGCGCCCCTGCTTGCGCTGATCGCGCACCATATGCTCGAACCTCCGCAGCAACGTCGATTTTTCGGTACCGGGGGTATCGCCCAGCCCGAAATTCGCCATCGCCAGGCGCAGCAGGTCGTCGCCCGACACCTGGGTCGTCACGACGCGCGCGATGACATAGGTGTTTCGGTCGAGTTGCGACCAAAGCTGCTCAACCAATGTCGTCTTGCCGGCGCCAACTTCGCCGGTGATAACGATGAAGCCTTCCTGCTGCGACAGCCCATACACCAGGTGCGCGATCGCCCGGCTGTGCCCGCTCGATCCGAAAAAGAACCGGCTATCGGGTGTCAGCAGGAAAGGCAGGCCAGAGAGGTTATAGAATTTGTCGAACACGGTCTTCGATCAGAAGGTTTTGGTCAGGCCGAGGATCAGCAGGTTCTGGGTGATGTTGAAGGCGGTCGTCGCGGATTGTTGCTGCAGGAAGGAATACCGCACACTGATGCTGACTGTCTCGGAAATCTGGTTCTGCCATGCCACGCTGGCCACAATCGACGTGCTGTTCCCCGGACTGAGGTTGTTCTGGAACGCTTGATCCTGGAACGACAACGAGAATGCGGCGTTCAGGGTCATGTCCGGCCGCATCTGGTGGATCCAGTTCGCCTGGAATGTTTTGGATGTGGAGGAAGAGGAGCTTGCCCCAGCGGTACTGGTCTGTGTCGCCAGAAGCAGATTGAACGAGACGATGTCGCGATCCAGGGCGGTCTGCGAGCCCAGCGTGAAGGTGGTGGTTTTGAAGACGCCATCCTGTATCGCCAACGCATTGGTGGCGCCAAAAAGCTGGCCGCCGTTCTGGCCGTTCACCAGCGTTCCGTTCGGGCCCGTCGCCGCCAGATTGAGCTGGTTTTGCAGGTATTCAAGCTGGGTGCCCAGCGTGCTGCCATAGGACAGGCTGAGCGCGGTGCGGGCGGTCACCGCATAATAGCCGTTGGCGGTGAACGAGTTGAAGCCGTTCAGGTGGCCATAGCTGACTGTCAACCGGCTGTCCGCGTTGGGGGTCAGCGTGGTACCCAGGCTCCAGGTCATGTCATGGATCGACTGCGCATTGGTGCCGGAATAGACAATATCCTCGTGGCCGCCGGAGGCGAAGACGGAAATGGAACGGTCGACCACATAGGTGATCGTATTGGAGACGGTGTCGCGCGTCTGACGGGACTGCGTTGTGTTCTGGACGACCGAGCCGGTGGTGCCGTTGATAGAGCCGGGGTCCGCGGTGGTCTGATCTTGCAGCAGGTCCACATCGATCGCGTCCTGGAACCGTTGCAGATTATCGCCAGTGGCGAAATGCGCAGTCTGCTCACTTGAAATCAGCGTCTGGCCGTTGACGCCGCCGGTTGGAAACGGTGACGACGCAAAGCCCGACAGTGAGGCGGAGCGCGATACGTTCAGCGCCTCCCCCAGCCGGCCGGTTCCCCAATCGCCGAAATGGCCCAGCAGGTATGGCGAAATCCCGAGGCTGCCAGTTTGTACCTCATTGCTTCTGGTCAGACCTTGGGCATTGCCGGCCAGGGTCGGTGCCGTCGTTTGCGCGGTTGCGGTGGTGCTCGCGCCCACGGTGCCCAGACCGCCGATCCCGCCATACGCACTTTGCACCCCGGCGACCGCGCGTACATCGACATAGGCCAGGTCCGGCACCAGGGTGATCGTGCCGATGCCGTTCAACTGTTGCGTCAAGGCATTCAGCGAACTGTCGTCGGCATAGATGGCGAGGGTCGGCGACCAATCGAGGATGAGGGTCACCCGCGGCATGTCGCCCGCGAGAGCGAACCCGGGCGCGAAATAGGTCACAAGGTCGGCCTGCCGCGGGCTGTGCACCTGCTGGACGTTATCGGTCAGCATCTCCTGGTAATTGATGCTTGGCACGAACGTCCATCCGCCACCGGCGGGGGGCGCCAGCCCGTTGGCGATCTGCAACTGGTGCTGCAGGTCCTGCGCGTCCGGGGAAGCGAGCTCGGTGCCCTGCGGCACGAGATTCTGGTCGGTCGGGTCGATCAGCGGAAACGCCCGGGCCGCACCGGTTCCTGTCAGCGTCACCGCGGCCGCCAGACCGAGCACGCGGAGGCGCGAGGGGTTAGCACGTGACCGTCGGGTATCAACCGCGATCGTCGGGGTGGTGTCCGTCATCCCGTTGTCGCGGGCCGCCGGATCAGGACGAGTAGTAGGAGGAGTAGGCGCCGAACGTGTACCGCGACGAAATCTGCTGCTTGTTCAGCACCATGGTGATCGTCGGGCAGGCCTGGATCAGGTCCAGCGAGGCCTCGATCTCGTCCCGCTGGGTGCGATCCGCCTCCACCACAAACAGGATCTGGCCGACGACCTGCGCCAGCACCGCGGGATCCGACGTGGACAGGCACGGCGGCGCATCCAGGATCAGCAAGCGATCGGCATAGCGCCGACCCAGGCTTTGGATCAGCCGCGTCATCTCCTTGGTGGAGAACAGTTCCGCGCTGCGCTCGCGCTCGCGACCCACCGGCAAGACCGAAAGCCGTTCGATCGGCGTTTTGACAATCAAGGGTGCCGGATCGAGCTTCGGGTTGGCCGCCAGGTCCAGCAGTCCGCGCGCCTGTGCCAGCCCCAGGCTGTAACAGATCGAATCGCGCTTGGAGTCGGCATCGACCAGCAACACGTGGTGGTCGCCCTGGCGCGCGATACTGCCCGCCAGGTTGGTGGCCATGAAGCTCTTGCCCTCCCCCGGCCGGGCACTGGTAACCAGCAGCAGGTTAGAAAATCCCGGTTCGGCCCCGGGGCCGAAGGCGGAGCGAATGATCTGCCGCTGCACCAGGCGGAATTCCTCCGAAATGCGGGTGCGGGTGCGCGACCAGTCCACCATGCCGGCGCGTTCAAGCGATACGGCGTCGACCGAACTCTGGCCTTGCAGCGGGGACGCCGCCGGATCGACGATCAATCCGCGCAGCGCCGCACCGGCGTCGGGCGAAGCGAAATCGGCCGGGCGGTCGGGGGTGGGAAGCCGCGCCTGTGCGAGTATCGCCGGTGAGGGCAAGGCTGGGCCGCGTTCGGTCGGCATGTCCGATACCGGCGTGGCGGCGTCCGCGCTATCCGGTGGCAACCCGAAATCCGTTTCGGCAGCCGTTCCCCCGGCGCCGTTGATTGGGGCGCCGTTCATCGGGGCGCTGTTCATCGGGGCGCTGTTCATCGGGACGTCGTTCATCGGGGCGTCGTTCATCGGGGCGCGCGCCAGTGGCGCGGGGTGCGCGGACGCGGCCGGTGGCTGCGCCGGGGCGGCGCTGGGCGGCGGCGCGAACAGCGACGACCGTTGCGATGGCGCGGCACGATCGGCGCCGGAATGGGCGCCCGCACCATTGGGCACGACCGGGGATCCATCCCCAGCCGCGGCGCCGGGCTGGCTCAACAGCTGCGCCGCCGAGTCATCCAACGCGCCGGATCGCAGCAGGCGTTCGGCGACGCGTTCCACCAGATGGGATGCCTTCGGGATCAACATCAGGCGTCACCTCGGGCCATTTGGATCCAATGGGTCATCACTAAATCAACGCCGCCGAACGCAGGATATGAACCACAAGACCACCGTAGATCCCGACCAGCACCGCGACGGCCGTGCCGAACCGAAGTACCGCCATCACCCGCTGGCGGAACGGGATCAGGCCGAGGATCGAGATGCCACCCAGCACGGGCAGACCGAGATTGCGCAACTCGTCCACGGTGGAGAACGACCGGTCGAGCTGCCCGAACAGCACGGTCAGACCCGCGCCGGTCAGCAGGCCGCCGAGCAACACGCCGGTCACCAGCAGCATGCGGTTCGGCGCCACCGGCAGGCGGGG
>DATARX010000020.1:0-10972 GCA_036263955.1 Rhodopila sp. | reverse complement strand
GGAGCGCGGCATCACGATCACCTCCGCCGCGGTGACATGCGAGTGGAAAGACAACCGCATCAACATCATCGACACGCCTGGCCACATCGACTTCAACATCGAGGTCAATCGCAGCCTGCGCGTGCTGGACGGCGCGGTCTTCATCATTGAGGGCGTGGCCGGCGTTCAGCCGCAGTCCGAAACGAACTGGCGCCTGGCTGACCGCTACAAGGTGCCGCGCATCATCTTCATCAATAAGCTGGACCGGACCGGCGCCGACTTCTACCGCGCCTTCGCCACGCTGAAGGAGAAGCTGGATATCATTGCGTTGCCGCTGCAGCTTCCGATCGGCGTGGAAGACGGCTTCCTGGGCGTGGTCGACCTGGTGGAAATGAAGGCGATCGTGTGGGAAGGCGGCGAACTCGGCGCCAAGTACCATTATGAGGACATTCCCGCCGACATGGCGGACATGGTCGAGGAGCATCGCCAGACCCTGCTGGACACCGCGCTTTCGGTCGACACCGTGGCGATGGAGGAATATTTCGACAAGGGTGAGGTCTCCATCGAGACCCTGAAGCGCTGCATCAAGCGCGGCACGATCGACGGCACGTTCCGCCCGGTGCTGTGCGGCACGGCGTTCAAGAACAAGGGCGTGCAGCCGCTGCTGGACGCGGTGATCGACTACCTGCCGTCCCCGATCGACGTGCCCGGCATCGCAGTGGCGCTGGAAGAAGGCGAGGAAGACGGTGACAACCCCGACCGCCGCCGCATCCCGGCCGACCCGAAGGCGCCGTTCGCGGGCCTCGCATTCAAGATCATCAACGACAAGTACGGCACCCTGACCTTCGTGCGCGTCTATGCCGGCACGCTGAAGTCGGGCGACATGGTGATGAACACCACCAAGGGCCATCGTGAGCGCATCGGCCGGATGTTCCAGATGCATGCCGACAAGCGGGCGGAAATCAAGGAAGTCGAGGCCGGCGATATCGCGGCCTTCGTCGGCCTGAAGGACACCGGCACCGGCGACACGCTGGCGTCCAGCGACGACCCGGTGGTGCTGGAGCGTATGGCCTTCCCAGTGCCCGTCATCGACATCTCGGTCGAGCCGCGCACCAAGGAAGCTGTCGAGAAGATGACGCTGGGCCTGCAGAAGCTGGCCGGCGAGGATCCGTCCTTGCGGCTGCGCACCGACCAGGAAACCGGCCAGACCATTCTGTCCGGCATGGGCGAGTTGCACCTGGAGATCATCATCGACCGTCTGCGCCGGGAATATGGCGTCGACTGCAACATCGGCGCGCCTCAGGTGGCGTATCGCGAAACGATCTCCAAGACGCACACCGAGACCTATACGCATAAGAAACAGTCCGGCGGGTCCGGGCAGTACGCCGAGGTCAAGGTCATCTTCGAACCGCTGGAGCGGAACAGCGGGATCGTATTCGAGAACAAGGTTGTCGGCGGTTCGGTGCCGAAGGAATACATCCCGGCGGTCGAAAAGGGCATCCGGGTGCAGGCCGATACCGGCGTGCTGGCCGGGTTCCCGACGGTGGACTTCAAATACACGCTGGTCGACGGCAAGTACCACGACGTCGACTCGTCCGCGCTGGCGTTCGAAATCGCCGCCAAGGCCTGCTTCCGCGAGGGCATGAAGAATGCCACGCCGATCATCCTGGAGCCGATCATGGACGTGGAAGTCACCACGCCGCAGGATCACGTGGGCGACGTGGTGGGCGACCTCAATCGCCGCCGCGGCATGATCCAGAACCAGGAGAGTTCGGGGTCCACCGTGATCGTGCGGGCGCACGTGCCGCTCAAGGAAATGTTCGGTTACATCTCGCATTTGCGCAGCATGACAAAGGGACGCGCATCGTTCACGATGCAGTTCCATCACTACGATCCGGTGCCGCGCAACGTGGCGGATGAGATCATGAAAAAGAGCGCCTGATTCCAGGCACTCTTGCTTCCTGAAGGGCGTGGGCCGTCATGGTCCGCGCCTTTTTTGTTTCGGCGCGGCATCCCGCTCGTCCTGGAGCGGCGACAGTATCTTATCGGTTCATCAATGATTTGTGATTCCTTCACCCGTTAACCCATCGTACCGGCGCACCATCTGGTCAGACGTTCTGCCGCCTTTGGCAGTGTAGGCATCGCATGACTGTGATGCGACTTCCTGATTATAACAGGAGCGTCTTATGCGCCGATTATACCTCCGTGGTTTATCTGTCCCCACGTTTGCCGCCGTTGCTGCGATCGGGCTGGCCGCATCCGCTTCCGCCCAGAATTCGACAGTCATCATCGCCCCCAGCGCACCGCCCCCGTCGCGGGTCGAGACGGTTCCTCCGCCGCCGCCGCCGAGCGGCCAGACCATGAGCTGGCAGGCGGGCCATTGGGCGTGGAACGGCAGCGCCTGGACCTGGGACGAGGGTCATTATGTGCAGGCCCCGCAGGCCCAGGCGGTGTGGGAGCCGGGACATTGGGAGCAGCAGCCGACTGGTGGCTATGTCTGGGTTGACGGTCACTGGCGGACCTAACCGCTCCGGCTGACTGAAGCCGCCTGCCGGTGTCTTGGCGTTTCTCCTGGGTTGTCCCGTGGGAACGTCCGCCTGTTGCCCCGGCCGACCGGGCTCAGTCGCCCTGGACCTGCGCCCGCCGCGGCGGGGCGCCGATCTGTACCTATCTTTTCTTGACTCGGACGGAGCAACACATGCGTACCATTCACGCCTTGCCGCTTATCCTGCCCGCATTGCTTGGCTTGACTGCCTGCGGCGATTCGTCGCCGCCGCCGCAGACAACCCAGGTGATCGTGCAGCAACCGCCGACCACGATCGTCCCCTCAGCGCCGATGCCGCCGCCCCCGCCAATGTCGGAACTGGTGCCGCCGCCGCCGGCGAGTGCAACACCGACCATCTGGCAGCCCGGCCATTGGCGTTACAGCGGGGTCGGCGGCGCGCCCTGGACCTGGCAGGGCGGCCAATATGTCGCGGTGCCGCCGGGTGCACATGCCTGGGTGCCGGGTCAGTGGCAGCAGCAGGGTGGCGGATGGGTCTGGCGTGAGGGGCATTGGGCCTGAACCGGTCCGATTGGGTCAGGGGAGCAGCCAGACCGGCTCCTTGATCCGGGTCAGGAACGCCGCGTGGGCGGCAAGTTCCGCCTCGGTCGGGATGATGGGATGTGGCGTGCGTGGGCCGGTATGGACATAGACCGTCACCGGCCCACGCGCATCCTGCGCCGCCAGCGACAGGCCGCGTTGCCGGCCGCCGGTCAGTTCGACATAGACCTCCGCCAGCAGCTTGCAATCGAGCAGCGCATTATGGGTGGTGCGGGCTGACAGGTCGATCGAGAAACGCCGGCAGAGCGCATCCAGGCTGTTCGGCATCCCGGGGAAGCGGGCTTTCGCCAACGCCAGCGAATCGATCATCCGGTCGCGTCCCAGCGGCGGCAGTCCCACCCGGCCGAATTCCATGTCCAGGAAGCCGAAATCGAACGGCGCGTTGTGCGCAATCAGTTTGCTGTCCGCGAAGAAATCCGCGAGCGGTTGGGCGATCGCAGCGAACAACGGCTTACCGACCAGATCCCCATTGGTGAACCCATGCACGCGGGAGGCTTCGGCCGGGATGTCGCGCTGCGGATCGATCAACGCGTGGAAGTGCCGACCGGTGGGGAGGTCATTGAGCAGCTCCAACGCCGCCACTTCGATGACGCGGTCGCCGTTCAGCGGATCGAGGCCGGTCGTTTCCGTGTCGAAGAGGACGCAGCGATGGCCTTTATAGGCTTCGTCGTGGGGGCTGGCTTCGATGGCGGCAGCAATATCCATAGCGATCAGTCCTCTCTGGCCGGCGTGTCTTCCCGAGTCGCGCCATGCCCGCCTGCGTTGATACTACCGTTGAAACCAGGCGGGCGCACCGGACATTTTCGGCGCCGATCACAGCGCGGTCGGGGGATTCCGGGCGATTCGGCGCCCCTGGGACGTGCCCCTGGGACGTGCGTCTGTGACGTGCGTCTGGGACGTAATGGCCGAGTGTATGGCGGACGTCATGACAGGACTTCGGTTACGAATGTTTAACCGCCCGTCCAGGGGGTCTTCCAAGTTACCGGTTTGACGGGTACGCTCAACATGGAAACCGAGGGGTTTTGCATTGCGCATTCGAATTGGTGTCGACGTTGGTGGAACGTTTACCGATGTCATTCTTGCCCGGCCGGACGGCCGCGCTTTTGTCAGCAAGGTAACGACAACGCCGGCGGATCCCGGGGAAGGCGTCGTTGCCGGTATCAAGGCGGTGCTTGCGGACGCGCGGGAAGATCCCGGCAATGTCGCGGAGATCGTGCACGGCACCACGGTCGCGTCGAACACCATCCTGCAACGCACCGGCGCCCGCACCGGGCTGCTGACCACGGCCGGTTTCCGCGACGTGCTGGAAATCGGACGCATCCGCACGCCCGGCATGTTCGACCTCGGCTGGCGCAAGCCGGAGCCGCTGGTACCGCGCCGCTGGCGCCTGGAAGTGACCGAGCGCATCGCCGCGGATGGGTCGGTCGTTACGCCGCTTGACGAGGAAACGGTGCGGGCGGCAGCAGAAACCTTTCGTCGCGAGAGGATCGAGTCGGTCGCGATCTGTTTCATCAACAGCTACGTCAATGCGGCGCACGAACGACAGGTGCATGCGCTGCTGTCTGACATCGCGCCTGACATCATGCTGACGGCGTCTTGCGATGTGCTTCCGGAGATCAAGGAATACGAGCGCACCAGCACGGCGGTGGTGAACGCCTATCTGCTGCCGGCGATGCGGCAGTATCTGGTTCGGCTGTCCGGCCGGCTGGCCGCGATCGGAATCAAGGCTCCGGTGCAGGTGATGGCATCCAATGGCGGCATGATCGGCATCGCCGCCGCGCAGGAGCGGCCGGTATTCGCCGTCGGCTCCGGCCCGGCCGGCGGGGTGACCGGCGCGGCGAGGCTTGGAGCAACCACCATGACGCCGGATGCCATCGTCTTCGACATGGGTGGCACAACCGCCAAAGCCTCGATCGTGGAGCAGGGGCGGCCGGCGCTGGTGACGGAATACGAGTTCCGCGATGGCATCAGCTCGCCGTCCCGGTTCATCAAGGGCGGCGGCTTCATGCTGAAGGTGCCCGCGATCGACATCGCCGAAGTCGGTTCCGGTGGCGGATCGATCGCTCGGGTGGACGCCGGCGGCTTGTTGCTCGTCGGCCCGGAGAGTGCCGGTGGCGATCCGGGGCCGGCGTGCTACGGACGCGGCAACACGCGGCCGACGGTGACCGACGCCAACATGGTGCTGGGATACCTCAACCCCGCCGCGCTGGCCGGTGGCAGCCTTCCGGTCGATCCCGCCTTGTCCCATAGCGCCATCGAACAACACGTCGCCCGTCCGCTCGGCCTGAGCGTGATCGAAGCGGCGCACGGCATCCGCGCCGTTGCCAACGCCGGCATGGCCAGGGCAATCCGAGCGGTGACGGTGGAGCGGGGGCGGGATCCGCGGGAGATGGTACTGATGGCGTTCGGCGGCGGCGGTCCGCTGCACGCGGTGGACGTCGCCCGCGCGCTGGACATCCGCCAGTTGCTGATCACCCCGGCGTCCGGTGTGTTCTCGGCCGCGGGCATGCTGACCGCGGATATCGAGCATGACGTCGTGCGCCCGGTGCTGGGTCCGCTGGCGTCGATCGCAACGGCGGAGATCGAAAGCACCCTGGCGGATCTGCGCGCCGACGGCCTGCGCGCGCTCGCCGCGGAAGGTTACGCGCCAGAAAATACCAGCCTGCGGTTTGCCGCCGATCTGCGTTACCTCGGGCAATCCTCCGACCTGACGATCGCGCTGCCCGATACCGCGTTCGTCGAGGGCGGGCGGGCGGCGCTGGCCGCGGCGTTCCATGCGGCGTATCGCGTCAGCTACGGCTACCAGGCCAACGAGGCGATCGAACTGGTCAACCTGCGCCTGACCGCCGTGGGTCTGGCCGCCGAACGGCTTGATTTCTCCCGACTGCATCTGGATCCCTCCGCGGTGAAGGGAACCGCCGGGACGCGCCAGATCAGCCTGCCGGGCGGTACCAGCGTCATCGCGCGCCTGCTGGCCCGTGACGAGATGGTTGCGGGCGTGACGGTTTCGGGGCCCGCGATCATCGAAAGCTACGACACGACGATCCTGCTGCCACCAGGATACGCTGCCCGCACCGTCGACGCCGGCGCCATTGTCATCGCACCGATCGAGGAGAATGCCTGACATGCCCGACAGCATCACCCCAACGACTGGCCCGTTGCTCGATCCGATCGGTTTCGCCGTGTTCAAGAACGCGATGGACGCCATCGTCGATGAAGTCGCATTCACCGTGCTGCGCACCGCACGATCCGAGATCATCAAGGACGTGATGGACTACTCCGCTGCCATCTGCGACGCGTCCGGCGAAATGGTGGCGCAGGCCAAAACGATCGCGCAACATCTCGGCGCGATCCCGGAAGCGATGCGGGCGGTGAACGCGGCCTGGGGCGGAACGCTGAAGCCGGGCGACGCGGTGATCATGAACGATCCCTATTCCGGCGGCATGCACCTGCCGGACATCTTCATGTTCTATCCCATATTCATTTCGGAACGGCTGCTCGCCTGGGTCGTGGTAATTTGCCACCACACCGATATGGGCGGCCGGGTGCCCGGTTCGAACGCAGCGGACAGCACCGAAATCTACCAGGAAGGCCTGCGTCTGCCGCCGTTGCGGCTTTACCATGACGGCGCGATGGACAGGACGCTGGAAGCCATTATCGGGCTGAACGTCCGCGTGCCGGATCGGGTGCTGGGCGACCTGCGGGCGCAGTACGCGGCCTGCCAGGTCGGTGCGCGCGAGATCACCAAACTCGCCGGCCGCACCAGCGATTTTCCCGCCCATGTCGCGGCGTTGCTCGACTACGCCGAACGCATGACCCGAACGGAGATCGCGACATGGCCGCGCGGCACGTTCCATTTCACCGACCATATCGACAGCGACGGGCTCTCCGAACCACCCGTGGTGCTTCAGGTCGCGATCACCGTTCGCGACGACGGTCTGCTGGTGGACTGGGAAGGATCCTCGCCGCAGGTGGGCGCAGCGATCAACTCGACGCTGTCGTTCACCAAGTCGAACACGTTCCTGTCGGTTCGCTGTGCGCTGAAAGGCGACATCCCGAACAATGCCGGGGTGTTCCGCTGCATCGAGGTGCGAGCGCCCGAAGGCTGCGTGCTGAACCCGCTGCCGCCGGCGCCTGTGGCCGCACGGGCGCTGACCGGCTACCGGGTGATGGACACGATGTTCGGCGCGCTGGCGCAGATCGTGCCCGGAATCATGCCCGCGGCAGGCGAGGGCGGCAACACCGTGGTCTGCCTTGGCGGGCTGCAGGACCGCGTGCCGTTCATCGTCGTGGACATGATCAGCGGCTGCTGGGGCGGGCGCCCCGACCAGGACGGGATCGATGCGATCACCAACCCCTCGCAGAACCTGTCCAATACGCCGGTCGAGGTGATGGAACGGCAACATCCGGTACGGATCGAAGAATACGGCCTGGTGCCGGATAGCTGCGGCGCCGGACGATACCGCGGCGGGCTGGGACTGCGGCGCAGCTATCGCTTGCTGGCGGACAGCGCGGTGCTGCAATTGCGGGCCGACCGGCTGCGCTTCGCGCCATACGGCCTCGCGGGCGGGGAACCCGGCGCACCCAGTGGCAACTGGCTAGGCGAGGGCAACGCGAAGCGCGCACTGCCGGGGAAGGTGACAATGACCGTGGTGCGCGGCGATCTGGTGACCCATCACCAGGCCGGCGGCGGCGGTCATGGCGATCCGCTGGCGCGCGACCCCGACGCCGTCGCGGCCGACGTGTGGAACGGCAAGATCACCGCCTTCTATGCGGCAAGGCACCATGCGGTGGCGGTTGATACAGAGACCGGGGCGGTGGACCGATCAGCAACCCTGCGGTTGCGGCGGGAGCGGGGTGTCGCCACGTAAGACCAACCCGCGTTGACGACGACTCTTTCGATCCGCCGTGGCCGGGCGAAGTCCCGGCCATCCACCCCGGAACCGTTGATACGCAGATGGCCTGGACATTGCACGGCTATGACGGTGAGCGTTCCGACACGTCAGCCTGTCTGCCGCTTGGCATAAGGGGCGGATGGCGTCGGGCGCAGGCCTCGGTCATAGGATGATCGACGGCGATTGAAGATAGGACGTTTCATATGCTCAAAAGTGGTGCCGACCACCTGGAACAACTCCGCGACGGACGATCCGTCTATATCGGTCAGGAACTGGTTCGCGACGTCACGGCCCACCCGGCGTTTCGCAACGGCGCGCAATCCGTCGCCGCCATCTACGACATGAAGGCTGCCGCCGAGAACCGCGACGCGCTGTCGTTCGAGGAAAACGGCGAGCGGCACAGCATGTATTATCTGCAGTCGCGCACGCACGACGATCTGGCACGGCGCAGCGAAGCCCACCGCCGTATCGCCGATCTCACCTATGGAATGTTCGGCCGATCGCCCGACCACGTATCGTCCTTCGTTACCGGCATGTCGATGAAACCGGAGGTTTTCGGGGCATTCGCCGGGAATATATCGTCCTATTACCGATACATGCGCGACAACGATCTATACGCCGCCTACGCCGTGGTGCCGCCGCAAGCCGCCCGCAATCCTGAATTCTATCACAAGCAGAACATATCCGTGCCCACCCTTCGTGTCGTGGAGGAGAATGACGACGGCGTCGTCATCTCCGGCATGAAGATGCTGGCAACGGGTGCGGTGTTCGCCAACGAACTTTGGATCGGCAATCTGGTTCCGCTCGCGCCCGATCAGTCGGCGGAAAGCATCACCTGCGCCATCCCCATCAACGCCCCGGGACTGTCGCTGTGGGCGCGCAAGCCATTCGAACCCAATGTCACGCATGAGTTCGAAGGACCGCTGACCTATCGCTTCGACGAAACCGACAGCATGGTGCTGTGCGACCGCGTCAAAGTCCCGTGGGAGCGCGTATTCGTTCACAACGATGCCCGCCTGGCGCGGGCGATCTACGTGGAAACCCCGGCGCATTGCTACGGAAACCATCAATCCAACGTCCGCTTTCACAGCAAGCTGCGTCTGCTGGTCGGTTTGGCAAGCCGACTCACGCAGACATCCGGGGCGGACGCCGTGCCCGCGGTACGCGAAACGATCGGACGGCTCGCCGCGCAGGAAGCCTTGCTGGGCGGTGTCATCGCCGGCCAGATCCAGGCCGCGGAGCATTGGCCCGAAGGCTACCTGACGTTCAATCGGCGCATGATGTACGCCGCGCTGAATTGGTGCACCGAAAGCTATTCGGCCCTCATCGATTGCGTCCGCGAGTTGTGCGGCGGCGGCGTCTTCCAAATGCCGGCTGATTCATCGGTTCTGAACGACGCCGTCCTCCGTCATCAGTTCGAAACCTACTTCGCATCGCCACAGCGCTCGGCATTGGACCGAATGAAACTATTCAAGTTGGCCTGGGACCTGGTCGGCTCCGAGTTCGCCGGGCGGCAGCAGCAATACGAAAAGTTCTACGCAGGCGCGTCATTTATCGTGCGAAACTACAGCCATGTGCACACCCCGTGGGAGGAGTTGCACGGGATCGTCGACACGCTGATGGACAGTTACGACGTTCCCGGCAACCAGGCGTAATACCAGGGGCCGATGACCCCAACTCTTGCGGTTCCGTCATGGCCTGGCGCCTGATTCGGGCGTCCCGGCCATCTGCGCACCGACCGACGAAGCGCAGATGGCCGGGATACGCACAGCGCGTGCCCGGCCATGACGGTCTCCTAGAGTCGTGCCGCCATTCGGGCCTGTGACGTCGACCGCCGTCGGGCGGCCAATTTTCCGGATGTAGTATGATAAGATCAGCCTCGCCCCTTGCCGTACCGCGCGCGGTGGGACGGATGCCAGGGCAGTAGCAGCGTTTCGGCAAATTCGATAGCGTAGAACAGCACCGTTCCGAGTACGCCCAGCATCACCAGTGCGGCGAATACGCGCGTAGTGTCGAACTGTCCCTCCGCGATCAGGATCACCGTGCCGAGGCCATTCGATCCGGCGACGAATTCACCGACGATGGCTCCGACCAGGGCAAAGCTGATGCCGACCTTCATGCCCGCGAACAGCGTCGGCAGCGCATTCGGCAGCCGTATCTTCCACAGCACCGCGATCGGCCGGGCTCGGCTGACATGCGCCATCGCGAGAATGTCCGGATCGATCGAACGCAGGCCCAGCACCATGTCCACTACGATCGAGAAGATGGCAAGCATCACCGCGATGGCGATTTTCGGCTCCACCCCGGTGCCCATCCAGATGACAAATAGCGGCGCCAATGCCACTTTCGGCAGGCTGTTGAGCGCCACCAGCAACGTATAGATCACCCTCTCCAGCAGTTGCGAATAGACGATGCCGATCGCCAACGAAACCCCCAGCAGCACCGCCAGCACAAACCCTGAAACGGTGGTCATCAGCGTGGCGCCGGACTGGCGGATGTAGAACCACGGGGCCGATGCGATCTCGGCCGCGATGCGCGACGGCGCGGGCAACAGGATCGGTTGCAGATCGAATCCACGTACCGCCAGTTCCCAGGCCAGTACAAGCCCTACCAGCACCACCAACGTGCTGCGCATCCCGGAAACCGCTGCCCAAGGCTGCATGCCGGTGCCCGCGCTCAGCCCCGGGCCACGCCGAGCTCGGCGAACACGCCGCGCAGATGCGTCACGTAGGCCGCGAACGCCGGTGTCCCCTGGATGGTGATCGGCCTCGGCCGCGGCAGGTCGATCGTCACGATTTCCCGCACCCGTCCCGGGCTCGGCGACATCACCACCACCCGATCCGAAAGGAAGATCGCCTCGGGGATCGAGTGCGTCACGAACAGCACGGTGCGTCTCGCCGTCTGCCATATACGGGTCAGCTCCACGTTGAGGTCGTCGCGGGTCATTGCGTCCAGCGCGCCGAACGGCTCATCCATCAGCAGGATCTGCGGTTCG
>DATARX010000474.1:0-5164 GCA_036263955.1 Rhodopila sp. | reverse complement strand
AGTCGTTCTACGATGGTGTCTACGGTCCGGTCACGCTCTGGCCTTCACGGCTAACAATTCAGGATTGCGATCAGATCAGCTTCCACAATCAGAGTAACTTGGCCGGACTGGGCGTCGATCCCACGTCGCGCTTGCCCACTGATGCGACCATCGCGGATATTGCGCCTGTTGATGTGTCCCCGGCCTGAGATTGGCGAAGGTCCTTCACCATGTCCGACCACGCACCCTACGTAAGCGATCGCAATGACCCGGCGAATGGCCAGACCGAACGATACCGGACAGCGCACCCGAGGATCGGGTCCGTGGCAAGCGTCAGCATCTCCCGTGAACCGCGACCATTTGGCTGCCCTCAGTGGCTGTAGCCATTTCACGCATTTCGCGACATAAAGCCGGTTGAGGAGATTTTTTATGCCGACCGACAGACCCGCCAGTGCCGCAAGCCCGCGCGCCTGGAGCCCGAACTCCTGGCGCGATTGCCCCATTCGCCAGGTTCCCACCTACCCGGACGTGACCCGGCTCGAGGATATGGAAGCCCGCCTGGGCAAGTATCCGCCGCTGGTCTTCGCCGGCGAGGCCCGCCGCCTGAAAGCCCATCTGGCGCTCGCCGCCGATGGCAAGGCCTTCGTGCTGCAAGGCGGCGACTGTGCGGAGAGCTTCTCCGATTTCACCGCCAACGTGATTCGCGACACCTTCCGCGTGCTGCTGCAAATGGCCGTGGTGCTGACCTTCGGCGCCTCGCTTCCGGTGGTGAAAATGGGCCGCATGGCCGGCCAGTTCGCCAAGCCGCGCTCCTCGGACACCGAAACCCAGGGCGGCGTGACGCTGCCCAGCTATCGCGGCGACATCGTCAACGGGCCGGAGTTCACCGAAGCCGCCCGCACGCCCGATCCGGCGCGCATGGAGTTCGGCTACTTCCAGTCCGCCAGCACGCTGAACCTGCTGCGCGCGTTCTCCTCGGGCGGCTACGCCGACCTGCACGAAGTGCATCGCTGGAACCTGGATTTCGTGGATCGCTCCCCCCTGGCGGAGCGCTACCGCGACCTGTCCTCCCGCATCGATGAGACGCTGTCGTTCATGGCCGCCTGCGGCATGACCAGCGCAACCACCCGCGACCTGCGGGAGACCGATTTCTACATCAGCCACGAGGCGCTGCTGCTGCCCTACGAGCAGGCGCTGGCCCGCGTCGATTCCACCACCGGCGACTGGTATGGCTGCTCCGCCCACTTCCTGTGGATCGGCGATCGCACCCGCCAGGCGGAAGGCGCCCATGTCGAATTCCTGCGCGGGCTGCAAAACCCGCTGGGCATGAAGGTCGGCCCCTCGCAGGAGCCGGAAGACCTGCTCAAGCTGCTCGACATCCTCAACCCGCAAAACGAGGCCGGTCGCATCACCCTGATCAGCCGCATGGGCGCGGACAAGGTGGCGGCCCGCCTGCCGGCGCTGGTGCGCGCGGTGCAGCGTTCCGGCCACAAGGTGGTCTGGCTGTGCGACCCGATGCACGGCAACACCATCAGCACCTTGTCGAAGATGAAGACCCGCAACTTCGATTCCATCCTGCAGGAAGTGCGCGGCTTCTTTGACATCCACGCCGCGGAAGGCACCTGGGCCGGCGGCGTCCACGTGGAAATGACCGGCCGCGACGTCACCGAGTGCATCGGCGGTGCGCATCGCCTGACCGAGGCCGACCTGAGCGAACGCTACGAGACGTTCTGCGATCCGCGGTTGAACGCCGAACAGTCGCTGGAACTCGCCTTCCTGGTTGCCGAGGAGTTGAAGCGCCGCCGCCTGCCCGGCGCGGCGCAGGCCCTCGCCGCCCAGTAAAAAGAGCGACCAGAAAAGCAAAGTGGGGGACGTATTGTGATCCGCACCGGCGAAGACCTCGGGGCCGATATTACCGCGAGGACCGACAGCTACTTCAACCGCACCAAGGCGATCGTGGCGCGGTTCGGTGACAAGCGGGTCACCTACGCGCTGTTTCTTCGCCGCCCGGTGATCTGCGCGCCGCGGCTGATGCTGGATTGGCTGAAGATGGCGGCGGATCGGCGCGGCACGGACATCGACGTCGACCTGATCTATCACGAAGGCGACTGGGTCGGCGCCGGTGAGCCGATCGTCTACCTGACCGGCAGCATGGTGCATCTGTCGGATCTGGAAACCATTCTGCTGCAGAAGATCGGCCCGGCCTGCGTCGCCGCGCACAACGCCTACCAGATGGCGCTGTCGCTGCCGCAGGTGGCGTTCCTGGCGATGGAAGCACGCCACTGCGCCGGGGCGGAAATGCAGGACATGATGTCCTACGCCGCCTCGGTCGGCAGCAATGCAGCCCGGTGCGAAGGCGCCAAGGGCTTCATCGGCAACGCCAATGACGGCACCGCGCACTGGTTCGGCGCGACCAGGGGCTTTGGCACCATGCCGCATTCCCTGATCGGCTACGCCGGTTCCACCGTGCGCGCGGCGGAGATGTTTCGCGAAACGTTTCCAGACCAGCCGATCACCGTGCTGGTGGACTATTTTGGAAAAGAAATAACAGACGCGCTGGCGGTCTGCGCCCGTTTCCCGGACATCGTCGCCGACGGGCAGATGTCGTTCCGCCTGGATACCCATGGCGGCCGGTTCCTGGAGGGACTGGATCCGGCGGAAAGCTACGCGGTCCTGGAACGGTACGCACCCGGTGCGATCCGCCGATACCGCAGCGACTCCGAACTGCGCGCCCTGGTCGGCACCGGCGTCTCCGCCGCCGCGATCTGGCGCATGCGCGAAGCCCTCGACCTCGCCGGCGACCACAAGGCTCGGATCGTCGCGTCCTCCGGCTTCGGTGTCGAAAAATGCCGTGTGATGGCCGACGCGAAAGTCCCGATCGATGTCGTCGGCACCGGTAGTTTCATTCCGGACTCATGGCATGAAACGTACGCCACGGCGGATATCGTTGAATACGACGGCGTGCCGATGGTGAAGATCGGCCGTGAGTTTCTGCTGCGCAAGAACGGCGCCAGGAAGCGGAACGGACATTGATCACGGCTCAAAAATCCGCGATCGTATATACAAAATCCATACGCAAAGCCATATCCGGCGATGTGACGTTCGGAACGCCAAACCTTACCCGTTTGTTATGTAATCCTCCGCCTCGCCCCCACTAGCGCGACGGCATAAGCAGCTTACCTACGATCCGGATGTTCCACCCGTTGAGCGGCCAGGCCGCCAACCGATATATCGAGAAATCATCAATGATCACACTGCGAATCAACGGCAAGGAGTTTACCTATGACGGTGATCCTTCCGTTCCTCTGTTGTGGGTCCTGCGCGACGAGGTCGGTCTGACCGGCACGAAATTCGGCTGCGGCGAAGGCCTGTGCGGCGCCTGCACGGTGCATCTCGACGGCGCCGCCACGCGATCCTGCAGCCTCGCGGTCAGCGATGCCGCCGGCCATGAGGTCGTCACCATCGAGGGCCTGCATCCGCAAGGCGATCACCCGGTGCAGAAGGCCTGGCGCGAACTGAACGTGCCGCAATGCGGCTACTGCCAGGCGGGACAGATCATGCAGGCCGCCGCGCTGCTGAAGGAAACGCCGCATCCGTCGGATGACGAAATCACCAGCACCATGTCGGGCAACATTTGCCGTTGCGGTTGTTACCAACGCATTACCGCCGCCGTGCGGCTTGCTTCCACGGGGGTTTGAAAATGGCACCATTGGATGGAATCGGGCCGCGCCCCACCGACGCGCCCGCGCTGGAGAACGGCAAACTGGAGAACGCAAGCCGGCGCTTCCTGCTGAAGGGTCTCGTCGCCTCCGGCGCCCTGGTCGTCGGCGCCTCGCTGCTGCCGCGCCGCGCCTTCGCCGACTATGCCACCGGCGCCAACCTGATGCCGCATGGCACGGTCAACGACCCGCACGTGTTCGTGTCGATCGACCCCTCGGGTGAGGTGACGATCATTGCCCACCGCTCCGAAATGGGGCCCGGGCCGCGCACCAGCCTGCCGATGATCGTGGCCGACGAAATGGAAGCCGACTGGTCCCGCGTCAAAATCCAGCAGGCGCCCGGCGACGAAGCACGCTACGGCAATCAGGATACCGACGGCTCCCGCAGCATCCGCCACTTCCTGCAGCCGATGCGCCAGTGCGGCGCGGCCATGCGGCAGATGCTGGAGCAGGCCGCCGCCACGCGCTGGGGCGTCGATCGGTCGACCGTCCAGGCGCAGAACCATGAGGTCGTCCACACCGCCACGGGCCGCAAGTTCGGTTACGGCGAACTGGCCGCGGCCGCGTCCGCCCTGCCGACGCCACCGGTGGCGCAGCTGAAGCTGAAGGCGGCCAAGGACTACCGGTACATGGGGAAAGGCCAGGTGCAGATCTACGATCTGCGCGACATCACCATGGGTCGAGCCCAATACGGCATCGATACAAGACTGCCGGGGATGAAATACGCGGTGATCGCCCGCCCGCCGGTGGTCGGCGGCAAGCTCGTGTCGTTCGACGCCACCGATGCGTTGAAGGTGCCGGGCGTGGAAAAAGTGATCGAGGTGCAGGGCTGGCCCTGGCCGTCGAAGTTCCAGCCGCTGGGCGGCGTGGCAGTGATCGCCCGCAACACCGGGTCGGCGATCAAGGGCCGCGCGGCGCTGAAGATCACCTGGGATGACGGCGCCAACAAAACCTACGATTCCGTCGAGTACCGCAAGCTGCTGGAAAAGGGCTCGCGCAATCCGGGCCAGATCGGCCGTGACCAGGGCAACATCGACGCGGCAATGCAGAACGCCGCGAAGGTGGTCACCGCCGAATATTACCTGCCGCATCTCGCCCACGCCTCGATGGAACCGCCGGCCGCGGTGGCCGACGTGAAGGCGGACAGCGCCGAGGTCTGGGCACCGGTGCAGAGCGCCGGCGGCACCCACGAAGACACCGCGAAGACCCTCGGCCTGCCGATGGACAAGGTCCGCGTCAACGTCACGCTGCTGGGCGGCGCGTTCGGCCGCAAGTCGAAATGCGATTTCGCGCTGGAAGCCGCGTTGGTGTCCAAGGCGATCGGCGCCCCGGTGAAGGTCACCTGGACGCGTGAGGACGACATCCAGCACGATTTCTACCACACCGTCTCGGTCGAACGGATCGAGGCCGCGCTCGACAAGAACAACAAGGTGGTGGGCTGGCGCCACCGCAGCTCCGCGCCCAGC
>DATARX010000456.1:0-2625 GCA_036263955.1 Rhodopila sp. | reverse complement strand
TGTCGTTGAGGGCGACGAAGCAAGCCGCGAACGTTTCGGTTCGAAGGACCTCACCCATAGATTGTCTCCTGTAGAAGACGTTTTGTCGGGAACCAATCACGCGCCAAAGGCGCTGCCCGAGATCTGACCAGGCAAACAGCCCTTACTGATAGCGGCCAGCGGCTAAGAAAGCCCTGACCGCACACCGCCGGATTTCCGCATCGCATCGTCAGCCCAGGCATGCGCGCGCCTCGCGCCCGCCTCCCTTTCCCATCGGCGCCAACCTCCCTACGATGCCGGCGACACCGAACCGGGGGAAACCATGCACTGGACCGATCGTCGCGAACGTTACCGCCAGACCATCGCGGGCACCGCCTGCATCCACCCCGGTTCCGTCCACGACGCGATTTCCGCCCGCATCGCCGAGGATCTCGGCTTCGAAATCGGCATGTTCGCCGGCTCCATCGCCTCCTTCGCCGTGCTCGGCGCGCCCGACCTGATCGTGCTGACCCTCACGGAATTCGCCGCCCAGGCCTACCGCATCAACCGCGCAGGCAAACTGCCGCTGATGGTCGACTCCGACCACGGTTACGGCAACGCGCTGAACGTCATGCGCACCGTACAGGAACTGGAAACCGCTGGCGTCGCCGCGCTGATGATCGAGGACACGCTGCTTCCCCGCGCCTACGGCGAGAAGAAGCCGACGGTGATCTCCATCGAGGAAGGCGTCGGCAAGATGCGCGCCGCCCTCGCCGCCCGCGAGGACAAATCCCTCACCATCATCGGCCGCACCAGTTCCCCTTCGATCACGGGCCTGGCGGACGGGATCAAGCGGCTGAAAGCGTACGAGGTTGCCGGCGTCGACGCCCTGTTCATCGCCGGCGGCCTGACCCGCCACGACCTCGACGCGATTGCCGAAGAGGTTAAAATCCCCCTTATGCTGGGTGGCGTTTCCGGCGACCTGCAGGATAAAGAGTACTTGGCCAGCCGCGGGGTCCGCGTGGCTCTACAAGGCCACCAGCCATTCTCCGCGGCGGTGCAGGCGATCCACGACACGCTGAAAGCCCTGCGAGAAGGCACCAAGCCGGCGGCGCTGCAGGGCATCGCCTCCACCGAACTGATGGCGAAGGTCACCCGCGAAGGCGACTACAAACGCTGGACCGAGGCATTCCTGGGCTAGAACGGTGCACACACGTTCCCCTCGCACCCCGTTGTTTCGTCATGGGCGGCCTTGTGCCGGCCATCCACGCTTCGCCCGCCGGTGCGCAGATGGCCGGGACAAGTCCGGTCATGACGGTGAACGTGCCGCCGACCAGCCACGTCCCCTCCCCCACGAAGCGCCCCACCGATGACCATCCTCTCCGGCAAAGCCTGCTTGGCTGGGATCACCGGCTGGCCTGTCAGCCACTCGCGCTCCCCACGCCTGCACGGGTTCTGGCTTGAACGCCACGGCATCGACGGCGCCTACCTCCCACTCCCGATCGAGCCCGCCAACTTCCCGACGGCGATCCGCGGCCTGATGCTGGCGGGATTTGCCGGCGTCAACGTCACCATCCCGCACAAACTCGCCGCCTTCGCCGTGTGCGACACGGTCGACGACTCCGCCCGCCGCGCCGGCGCCGTCAATACAATCGTATTCGAAAACGGCCGCATCACCGGCAGCAACACCGACGGCTGGGGCTTCCTGGAAAACCTCCGCGCCCAGGGCGTCGACCCCGCCGCCGGCCCGGCCCTGATCCTCGGCGCCGGTGGGTCCACCAGGGCGATCGCCGCCGTCCTTCAGGATCTTGGCGTCAGGGTCACGGTGGCGAACCGCACCCGCGACCGTGCCGAGGCCCTTGCTCGCGAACTCCCGGGCCTGGCGGTGATCGACTGGGACTCACGCGCCGCCGCCCTTGCCGATACCGCGTTGCTGGTGAACACCACCTCCCTCGGCATGGCCGGGCACCCGCCACTCGAAATCGACTTCGACCGAGCCGCCCCCGGGCTGACCGTCGCCGACATCGTTTACGTGCCGCTGGAAACACCCCTGCTCGCCGCTGCCCGCGCGCGTCAGATACGCTGCGTCGAGGGGCTTGGAATGCTGCTCTACCAGGCCGTGCCGGGATTCCGGAAATGGTTCGGCGTCGATCCTACCGTGGACGAATCCCTGCGCCGCTTCGTCGCCGCCGACCTGCTGCCGGGATGAAAATCGTCGGCCTTACCGGTGGCATCGGCATGGGAAAATCCACCGCTGCCGCCGCCTTCAGACGAGCCCGCGTGCCGGTGTTCGACGCCGACCTGACCGTTCACCGGCTGCAAGCCAAGGGCGGCCGAGCGGTCAAGGCGATCGAGGCCGCGTTCCCCGGCACAACCACGAACGGCGAAGTCGATCGCGCCGCGCTGCGCCAGGCGGTGCTCAGCGACCGTGCCGCGCTCACCCGCCTCGAACACATCCTCCATCCCATGGTCGAAACCGAGGAACGCGCTTTCGTCCGCCGCATGCGCCGGGCCGGAAAGCGCGCGGTGGTGCTGGATATTCCGCTGCTGTTCGAAACAAAGGGCGACAAGCGGGTCGATACTGTCGTGGTCGTCTCCGCTCCGCGCGCGATCCAGGTCAATCGCGTCGCCCGCCGACGCCGCATGAGCAAGGACGAGGTCGAATCC
>DATARX010000444.1:0-11080 GCA_036263955.1 Rhodopila sp. | reverse complement strand
GCGGACCGTTCGCCGTTCCTGCAACAAGGCCTGATGCCGCTGAGCAATTTCGCCAGCGTCATCCCGATCGTCGGCGTCGCGCCGATCATGATCATGTGGTTCGGTTTCGGCGGTGAATCGAAGGCGGCGGTGGTCATCCTGGTCACCTTCTTCCCCGCCTTCGTCAACATGATCGCCGGCCTGCAGCAGGCCTCCAGGATCGAGCGCGACCTGATGACCTCCTACGCCGCCAGCGACTGGCAGACGATGTGGAAGCTCCGCCTGCCGGCGGCGCTGCCGTTTCTGTTCGCCGCGCTCAAGATCAACGCCTCCCTGTCGCTGATCGGCGCCATCGTCGCCGAGTTCTTCGGCACCCCCGTGCACGGGATCGGGTTCCGCATCTCGGCGGAAATCGGCCATCTCGCGCTCGATCATGTCTGGGCCGCGATCCTCATCGCGGCGCTGGTCGGATCGCTGAGCTACGCGCTGCTCGCCATGGCGGAACGCAGCGCCACGTTCTGGCATCCCTCGCAACTGTCCGGCCGTACGCGGCCCAAATCCTGAAGGAGGCATAAGTGTTCAACGTGAAGAAGCTGTTCCGGTCGGGGGTCGCGGCGACGCTCGCCGCCGCCCTGGCGTTGTCTTCGAGCCGCGCCTACGCGCTGGACTCGGCATCGGTTCAATTGAAATGGGTGTACCAGGCGCAGTTCGCCGGCTATATCGTTGCGCAGGCCAAAGGCTTCTACAAGGCCCACGGCCTGGACGTCACCATCAAGCCGGGCGGCCCGGATCTGGCGCCGCCGCAGGTGATCGCCAGCGGTGGCGTCGACTTCGCCGTGGATTGGCTGCCCAGCGCCCTGTCGGCACGGGAAAAGGGGGTGCCGATGGTCAACATCGCGCAGTTCTTCGAACGCGCCGGCGGCATGATTAGCTGCTGGAAGAAGCCGGGCCTGACCAAGCCGATCGATTACTTCAAGGGCAAGACGGTGGGCGTTCAGTTCGGCGGCAACGAATATCCGTTCCTGGCCTTCGCCGCCCATCTTGGGCTGTCGACGTCCGGCGCCAGTCCCGACGTCAAGATCATCAAGATGGGCTTCAATGTCGATCCGCTGCTGCAACATCAGGCCGACTGCGTCGCCACGCAGATCTATAACGAATATTACCAGGTTCTCGACGCCGGCGTTAGACCCGACCAGTTGATCACCTTCCCCTACGCCGACTACCACGTCGATACGCTGGAAGACGGTCTGTATGCCCTGGGTCCGAAGCTGAACGATCCGAAGTTCGCCGCCAAGGCCGCCGCCTTCCTCGCAGCATCGATCGAGGGCTGGAAATATGCCATCGCCCATCCGGAAGAAGCCGCCCACATCATTGTCGACAACGATCCGGCCGGCGTCGCGGTCTACAAGATCCAGCTACGGCAGATGAAGGAAATCGCCAAGCTGGTCGGCACCGGCGGCAAGGGCGTCGGCTACCTGGATCCGGCGGAGTTTGACCAGACCGTCAATATCTTGCTGACCGGTGGTTCCGCCCCCATCATCACCAGGAAGCCCGAAGGCGCCTGGACGCATTCGGTGTGGGACAAGGCTGAAACGGAAATCAAATGACTTCTTCGATGATTGCGCCAGCGATAGACGTGCACTCGCACGTCTATCCGAACCGTTATGTTGCCTTGCTGCGGGCGCGCGATACGGTCCCCCGTATCGTCACCCGCGACGGGCAGGACCGCATGCTGCTCCTGCCCGGGGAGGACGCTGACGCCAGCACCGCCGTCGGCCGCCCGATCGGCAGCGAATATTCCGATCCCGCCCGCAAGCTCGCCTTCATGGATCGGCACGGCATCGCGGTGTCGCTGATCAGTCCGGCCAATCCCTGGCTGGATTTCCTGCCCGGCGCCGAAGCGGTTGCAACTGAAATCAACGAGGATATGGAAGCGCTGTGCGTCGCCGGGAAAGGCCGCCTGTACGGCCTCGGCCTGCTGCCGACACGCGACCCGGAAGCCGCCGCCGCGGAACTGGACCGCATCGCCCGCCTGCCGCATCTGCGCGGCGCGGTGATCGGCACGACAGGCGCCGGCAAGGGCCTGGACGATCGCGCGCTGGACCCCGTCTGGGAAACGGCGGAGCGTTCGGGTGCGATGATCTTCGTGCATCCGCACTACGGACTCGGCAACGAAGCACTCGCCGGCTACGGCCACGCAACGATGCTGGCGCTTGGCTTCCCGTTCGAAACCACCGCCGCGATCACCCGTCTGATCCTGGGCGGCACGTTCGACCGGTTTCCCGGACTGCGCCTGATGATCGCCCACGCCGGCGGCGTGCTGCCATACCTGGCGGGACGCTTGGACGCCTGCGTCGCCGGCGACGCCCATTCCCCGGTCCGCCTGCGCCACGAACCCAGCTCCTATCTACGGAAACTGTATTTCGATGCGATCGGCTACCAGGCACCGTCACTGGCACTGCTGATCTCCCTGGTGGGGCCGGAACGGATCATGTTCGGGACGGACCATCCGTTCTTCCCGCCGCATGTCGCGAACGCCGACCTGGACAGCACCGAATGGCACAGTCCCGCCGCGCACCGAACGGTGCTGAAGCAACTCGGGCCGGAAACTGAAACTGCCATTCTGAGCGGCAACGCAATCGCCACACTGGGCCTGTCATTGCCAGGTTGACTGTCGTCGCATTCCCGCCCCGCGTGTCCATATGGAGGGAAAACGGACTGATGCCGTTCCAACGGCGCCCTCCTTCAACCACGGAATTCGGACTATGAACACGCAACAATCCCGGCTTTTGACCAACTGGACACGCGTCCTGACCCTCAGCGCGGTGCGTGTGGGGGAGCAGGTCGTCATCCTGGATCGCTGGGAAAGCCACGGCCGCTACAAAGCCGTCGCCGCCCTCGCCGCCGAACAGCTCGGTGCCTCGGTGCTGTATGTGGAGGTTCCCGATCCGAACCGTCTGCCGGCGTCGATCATTCCGCTGCTGTCAGCCGCCGACCTGATCATCGACCTGGTCTTCGTGCATGACAGCCGTATCCACGCCGCCCGGCAGATGGGCACCCGCGTGCTGCTGGTGCTGGAGCCGCCGGAGATCCTCGACCGCATGATGCCGGAACCGACCGACAAGGAAGCCGTCCTTAACGCCGTCGCGCAAATGAAGGCGGCACGGCGGATGCACGTCACCTCCCCCGCCGGCACCGATCTTCGTTTCGACATCGGGCAGTATAACGTCATCGGCCAGTACGGCTTCGCCGACGAGGCCGGACGCTGGGACCAGTGGCCCGGCGCCTTCGCCTATACCTACGCCAACGATGGCAGCGGCGACGGCCGCGTGGTGCTGGACCGCGGCGACATGACGTTTCCGTTCCACCGCTATATCAACGAACCGGTCGCGTTCGAAATCGAAGGCGGCTGGATCCGCCGCATCACCGGCGGCTACGAAGCCGACCTGCTGCGATCCTACATGGATCGTTATGAATCGCCCGACGTCTACGCGCTGTCCCACCTCGGCTGGGGGCTCAGCCACAACGCCCGCTGGGAAGCGCTCGGCCAATACCCGTCCAACACGATCGAAGGCCAGGACGGACGCGCCTTCGCCGGAAATTTCCTGTTCTCGACCGGGCCGAACGCAACCGGTGGCGGCAGTCGCAAGACCCCGTGCCACATCGACATGCCGATGCGGAACTGCACCATCACCCTGGACGGGCATCCGGTCGTCACCGGCGGCCGCCTGGCATGACACCGGCTGAGCGGACCCTCGCCGCCCGAACGCGCGCCGACCTGCAGGCGCTGTCCTACCCGGATCGGCCCTGGGTCCGCCCCGTAACGATCGACGGCACCACCGCCGCCGATGTCCTGGTGATCGGCGGCGGCCAATCCGGCCTGGCGATCGCCCAGGGGCTGCGGCGCGACGGCGTCGACAATGTCGCCGTGCTGGATGCGCGGCCGGCCGGACGGGAAGGCGTGTGGGAACATTTCGCCCGCATGAGCGAACTGCGCACGCCCAAGCAGCAGGTCGGCATCGAATTCGGCCAGCCCTCGCTGTCGGTGCGTGCCTGGCACGAAGCCCGCTACGGCGCGGCGGCCTGGGAAAGCTTTACCCGAATCCCCCGCCAGGACTGGATGGCGTATCTACGCTGGTATCGCGAAACGCTCGGCCTCCCGGTCGAAAACGAGGTCACCGTCACCGACATCCATCCCGGCCAGCGCTCGGATGTCGTGACTGTCGAAACGACCAGCGGCCCCCGGCTGGCGCGTTCGGTGGTCGTCGCCACCGGCTTCGACGGCACCGGCGTGTGGCGGATGCCCCCGGTCGTCACCAACGCCCTGCCGCCTGACCGTTACGATCACGCCTGCACACCGATCGACTTCGACCGGCTGAAAGGCAAGCGCATCGGCATCCTGGGGCACGGCGCCTCGGCGTTCGATGCCGCGGTGGTGGCGCTGCGATCCGGCGCCGCCAGCGCCGACCTGTGCTTCCGCCGCCCGTCCCTGCCCGTCGTCAATCCGCACCGGCATCTGGATTCGCCCGGCATCATGGCGCACTGGACCCAACTGAGTGACTCCGTCCGCTGGAACATCGCCCGCCACATGCGGATTTTCGACCAGCCGCCCGGCGTCGCCAGCTTCGAGATCGCCATCACCCTGCCGAACTTTCGCATGCATGCGGCCAGCCCGTGGCACGACGTCGCACGCGATGGGCCCGATATCCGCGTCACCACCCCGCGCCGCACCTTCCATTTCGACCACGTGATCTGTGCCACCGGCTACGCGTTCGACCTCGCCGCCCGGCCCGAACTGCGCAAACTGGCGCCGCGCGTGGCCCTGTGGCGCGACCGGTTCACCCCACCGCCGAACGAGGTCCACGACGAACTGGCCGCATACCCCTACCTGGACACCGGATACCGGTTCACGCCGCGCACGTCCGCGGACAACTGGGTTTCCCGTGTCCACGCCTTCAACTTCGCCGCCTTCGTCAGCGCCGGCCCACACGCGACCTCCATCAGCGGGCACAAATTCGCGCTGCCGCGCCTGATCCGATCCCTGACGCAGCGCCTTCTGCTGGAGCAGGAGGACGGTATCCTGGACGCCCTGCGCGCCTACGACGAACGCGACCTGACAATCCCGCCGCACCTGCTGGAGGAAACCGCACATGCCTGAAATCCGCGACCTGCCGGTGATGGACCTCTCGCCCGCCGCCTTCGCGCCGTACGGCACGGTGATCCCGCCGATGGAAGATGGCACCGCCTTCGGCCCACAGGACGGGGTGCTCCGGTTCGGAACCGGCATCCCGCGCTTCTACACGATGCGCGTGCCGAACCGCGGCATGGTGATCAGCCACATCACAAGGCACCGTCAGGTGACCCAGGTGCTGGCGTCATCCGGCGGCCAGTCCTGGCTGCTCGCCGTCGCCCCGCCACCCGCCGAGGACGTGCCCGAAGCGCGCCCCGCCCCGCAGGACATCCGCGCATTCCGCATCCCCGGGGACACCGCGGTAATGCTGCTGCGCGGCGCCTGGCACGCCGGCCCGCTATTCGAGGCCCCGGAAGCCAGCTTCTTCAACCTCGGACTCAGCGATACCAACGTCACCGACCATTGGAGCTGCGACCTGAAGCAGCAATTCGGGTTGTCGTTGCGCCTGGTAACGGTGGGATAAGACTGTTTCGGTGAAACGGTGCGAACGGAAAAGGCGCTGACCGAACCTGCCTACGCCGCCTGCCGGTCGCCCCCCTCGCCGATAAGGCGCAGCGCCTGATCGAGCCGGGGCAGCGTCGCCGCATCCTGCCGGAAGGCCAGCGCGGTCATACCATTTCCCGAACGCACGACGCGCCCCCTGACCGCATTGCCGCCCGGCAGGGTTATCTCCACGTCGGCACCGGCCCGATAGGATCCGGCGTGCCGCACGGCCATTCCGCCGCGTGAGACATCCTCGATCGCGGCCTCTGCCGGGACACCGTCGGCAAACCGCAGCGTCGCGCGCGCACCATTCCCGGGAATCCGCTCGTAAAGCCGCCGCTCGGCGTCGTCGCCGTGCGACATCGCCGCCAGGAAATCCGTAACCTCGACCCGCAACGTGTCCGCGGTACGACCAACCTCATCCGCTGAATTCAGGGCAACAAGACTGCTCGAGTCGGTGGTTTCGGCGATCGACAGGACCTGCCGCATCGCTTCGGCGGAAGCCGAGGTCGCGGCCGTCACCAACTGGACACTGTTGGTGATCTCCCGCGTTGCCGCGGCCTGTTCCTCCACCGCCGCCGCGATCGCCGTGGCGACGGTTTCGACCTGCCCGATCGCGGTGCCAACATCGCGAACCGCGTTGACCGCATCGCCGGTCGCAGTGCGAATGGCGATGATCTGCGTACTGATCTGTTCGGTCGCCCGAGCGGTCTGCGATGCCAGGGCCTTTACTTCGCCGGCGACGACGGCGAAGCCCTTGCCGGCTTCCCCGGCGCGGGCTGCCTCGATCGTCGCGTTCAATGCCAAAAGATTGGTCTGGCCAGCGATATCGGTGATGATCCGCACCACGTCGCCGATACGATCGGCGGCTGCCGACAAGCCCGCCACTTTGGCGTCCGTCTCCGTCGCACGGTCCACCGCCGCCTGGACAGACGTTGTGACATGGGCAACCTGTTGGCTGATTTCATTGATACTGACAGCCATCTCTTCCGCCGCCGCGGCAACCGAGTTCAGATCGCTCGACGACGAGGTGGCGCCTTCAACCGAACTGGAGGTCTGCGCGCGGGTCTGCCGGGCCCCTTCGTTCACCGCCGAAGCCGCTTCGCGCATCGCCGCGGCAGACCCCACGAAACTCTCCATCACGCCCGAAATCGACGCACCAAAATCCTGCGTGCAGGTATCCATCGCACGCTGGCGCCGATCCTTCGCCGCCCGCTCCCGCTCCTGCTCCTCGGCCAGACGGATATTATCGATCGCCTGCCGCTGGAATACTTCGACAGCCCCGGCCATTTCACCGACTTCGTCGGAACGGCCCAGGCCGGGAATGGCGATGGCGGTGTCGCCGCCGGCCAACGCGCGCATCGCCGCGGTCATGCCACGAACCGGCCGGGCAATCGCACGACCAATGATCACCGCCAGCGTGACGCCAACCGCCAATCCGCCGACGATCAACAACAGACTGACCGTCCTTCCATAGGCAATCGCACCCTGAATCGCGGCGGCGGCCGCCGCCTGGTCGTCGCTCGCGCTTCGCTTAATGAGTTCAGCATCGGTGCCGATACGGGTTCCGATCGACAGCATTTCGCCGTTGACCAACTCATCCGCCTGCTGCGTCAGAGCGAGCGCGCGATGGACGGCATTCGTGTAGGTTTCGGCCAGGGCGCCGGCTTCATGGAACAAGGGTGCCAGTTCGACGCCCGTGGCAAAGGGTGCGATCTGCGTGAGCGCCAGCTTGAATTGTGCGAAAGATTCCTCGGCCTGCTTCGCCTGCGTTTCGTCGTGGCGGCTGACCGCCTTGGTGGCATCCAGCCGCGCCACCATCACGCTCTCCAGGCTCCCGAGCACCGCCAACTGCCCGTCGCTGCTGCCATTCCGCCCCAAGGTGGCAGCCATGTCCTCCAGGTCCTGCCGCAACTTGCTTCCGGACGGACCAAGGACCTGCGTTTGCAAGGTAGAGCGCTCTTTCGCTACATCCTTGAGCCGCGCGAAGAGACCCACATAGCCATGCGCGTCCTCCGCGATTTGCCTGGCTTTTGCCAACCGCTCGGGGTTTTTGATCATATCAAGCGCTTTGCTTACCGCATCCACCGCCTGCGCCAGGGCAGCGTCCGCCTGTGGGGTGATCGCCGCATCGCCGGTGTAACCAAATTCCCTTGCGAAACGCCGCGCCGTGGCGAAGTTCAGTGCAATATCATTGGCGACGGCGAGCACCTGGCTGCGCTGCACGACGGTTTCATCGGCGTCGCCGATGCGACTCAGCGCCACCAGGCCGACACCGCCGACGACCGCGAGGATCGCAAGAACCAAGGCGAAGCCAGCCAGGATTTTCGTCCGGACTTTCAGGTTAGCGAACGCGGACATGATGGGCATAAGGCGGCCTTCTGAATACGCAGTTGCCCGACCATGACGCAAAGAGGTTAATGAGGGGTAAACCAACCGGTCCGGATCGTTTTTTCCGCGCCGAAGCGCAGCCCACGGCATCTAGCCCCCGCCACCGCTATGTGATTCAGTGCGCGCCGCATCAGCGGAGGCATCCATCATGAGCCAAACCCAAGCCTCACTGCCGGGCGGGATCGAAACGATGATCCTGCCCCGCGCCCACGACGTCGGCGGATTCGAAGTCCGCCGAGCCCTGCCGGCCAAGGAAAAGCAGATGGTCGGCCCGTTCATCTTCTTCGACCAGATGGGCCCCGGCGAGTTCCTCATCGGCAAGGGCCTCGACGTCCGGCCACATCCTCATATCGGCCTCGCCACCGTGACCTACCTGTTCAACGGTTCGATCCTGCATCGCGACAGCCTCGGCACCCAGCTTCCGATCCTCCCAGGCGACGTGAACTGGATGACCGCCGGCAGCGGCATCGCGCATTCGGAACGCACGGACACCGCGCTACGCGCGCACACCAACAAACTGTTCGGCATCCAGTCCTGGGTCGCGCTACCCAAGGCGATGGAGGAAACGCCACCGGCCTTTGTCCATCACGATGCCGGATCATTGCCAATTCTCGACGACAACGGCGTCCGGCTGCGGCTGATCGCCGGCGACGGCTGGGGCATCCGGTCACCGGTGCAGACCCACTGGCCGCTGTTCTACGCCGACGCCACGCTGGAACCCGGCGCCGTGCTGCCGTTGCCGGATCAGCATGAAGAACGCGGCGTCTACATCGTCCAGGGACCTGTCGACGTCGCCGGCACGCAATTCGAAGCCGGCCGCATGCTGCTGTTCCGCGCCGGCGACCGCCTCGCCCTCCGCGCCGGACCCGCCGGCGCTCGGCTTTTGCTGCTGGGCGGCGCGGTGATCGACGGTCCGCGCCACATCTTCTGGAACTTCGTTTCGTCCACGAGCGAGCGGATCGAGCAAGCCAAGGCCGACTGGAAAGCCGGCCGCTTCGGCTTGGTCGCTGGCGACGAACAGGAGTTCATTCCGCTGCCGGAGTTGTAGGCCCGCGGATGACGCCGGGTCGTCACCGATGACAGCGGTGCCGCACCCCACGGCTTGACGTCCTCCACGAACGGGCGCTAAGAACCCTAACGAACGTTCGTTAGGAACACGCATGCTGGAGACCCACCCGCCAAAGGAACGCATCAGGCGCGAGGCCATGCGCCTGTTCGTGGAACACGGTGTCGATGCCGTTTCGATGCGCGACATCGCCGACGCCGTCGGCATGAAGGCCCCAAGCCTCTACGCGCATTTCCGCGGCCGAGATGAACTGATCGGCGACCTGTTCCACGCCAGCTACGCCGAATACGGCCGCCAGTTGGCGGAGGCCGCCGCGTCCCCCGGCACGTTCCGGCAGCAGCTTGAAGCCATGGTCCGAACCATCTGCGCCCTTCACGCCGAGGACGAATTGCTCTTCAACTTCCTGCTACTGACCCAGCACGGTTCCCTGCGCCAGTTCCCGGAAAACGCCCATAACCCGGTCGAAATCATCTGCCGCCACATCGCCGGCGCGATGCAGGCCGGAGACATCCCGCCCGGCAACCCTACGCTGGTCGCCGCCGCCATCATCGGCGTCGTCGTCCAGACCGCCACGTTCAAGCTCTACGGCCGCATGTCCCAGGGACTGGCCGCGCTAACCGATGAAATCGTCGCCCTTTGCCTGAGGATCGTGTCATGAAAGCATTGGTTTTCTCCCGCCGCCTCGGCCCGCTCTGCCTGACCCAGACCTGCGGCGCCTTCAACGACAACCTGGTCAAAAACGCCATGGTCGTGCTGGCCATCTTCAAGCTCGGTGCCGGCGGCGCCGGCCTCGCCGCCATGGCCGGCGCACTGTTCATCGCCCCCTACGCGCTGCTGTCCGCGACCGCCGGCCAACTGGCGGATCGTTTCGACAAATCCCGCCTGATCCAACTGACCAAGGCCGCCGAGGTCCTCCTGATGGCCCTCGCCGCCTACGCCTTCATCGCCAACAGCGTCCCCGGCCTGCTGGCGGTACTGTTCGGCCTCGGCGTGCAAGCCACCATGTTCGGGCCGCTGAAATACGGCATCCTGCCCGATCACCTGCGCGAGGAGGAGCTGATCGCCGGCAACGGCCTGATCGAAGCCTCCACCTTCCTCGCCATCCTGGCCGGCACCGTCGCCGGCGGCGCCCTGGCGCTGCTGGACTCCGGCCCCGCCATCGTCGGCGCCGCCGGCATCGGCGTCTCGCTGATCGGCCTGGCCGCCGCGTTCGGCATCCCCGCCGCCCCCGCCGCCGACAAGTCATTAAGTATCGGTTGGAACATCCTCCGCGAAACGATCGCCGTCACCCGCCAGGCCGCCGCGATCCGCCCGGTATGGCTCTCGATCCTCGGACTGAGCTGGTTCTGGGCGATCGGCGCCACCCTGCTCTCGGAATTCCCCACCCTCGCCCGCGACTCGCTCGGCGCCGACGGACACGTGGTCACCTTGCTGCTGACCATGTTCGCGATCGGCGTCGGCGTCGGTTCCATGCTTTGCGCCCGGCTGCTGCACGGCGAAGTCAGCGCCCGCCTGGTGCCGTTCGCCGCCTTCGGCATCACCGTCTTCACCTGGGACTTCGGCGCCACCGCGATCACCGCCGGCGGCCTGCACCTGACCAACGTCGCCGCCATCCTGCACGCCCCCACCGGCTGGCGCATGCTGGTGGACCTGCTGCTGCTCGCGGTCTGCGGCGGCCTCTATTCCGTGCCGCTCTATGCCATCGTGCAGGAAAATGCCCAGCCGTCGCACCGCGCCCGCACGATCGCCGCCAACAACGTCGTCAATGCGGTGATGATGGTGCTGGGCGCGGCATGCGTCGCCGGCTTTTCCGCCGCCGGCTTTTCCGCCCCACGCGTGCTGCAAATCGCCGCCGTCGCGAACTTCGCCGTCGCACTCTGGATCGTCCGCCTGCTGCCGCAGACCGTGTTCCGCGCGCTGGTCCAGTGGTATTTCCGGCTGTTCCACGAAACCCGCATCGAGGGCCTGGA
>DATARX010000435.1:0-6234 GCA_036263955.1 Rhodopila sp. | reverse complement strand
GCTGGTGGACATGCCGGGCTTCGGCTATGCGCGGGCGTCGAAGGACATCAAGGCCGACTGGCAGGGCATGATGTTCGCGTATCTGCGTGGCCGTCCGACGCTGCGGCGGGTGATGCTGCTGATGGATGCGCGCATCGAGTTCAAGCAGGCCGATCATGACGTGATGGACCTGCTGGATCGCGCCGCGGTGACGTTTCAGCTCGTGCTGACCAAGGCCGACAGCGTGAAACCCGTAGCCCTGGCGCGGAAAATCGCCGCGACCATTGCCCTTGCCGGCTCGCACGCAGCGGCGTTTCCGCGCATACTCGCGACCAGTAGTGAAACCGGCGACGGCATCGCGACGCTTAGGGCAGAACTGGCGTCGCTGGCGGATTAGGGTTCGCCCGCGTTCCGTTGCTTTTGCTGCGCCCGGATGGCGCAAACAAGGGGAAGTAACCATGCCCAAACGCACCGGCGTGCCGCCCGCGGCGCTGCCGCCCGATTTGATCGACGAGGCGCTGCTGGAATTGGCGGAGACCGTGCTCAGCGACTTTTTTTTCAATCCCGAAAACGAGCAGGCCTATAAGCGGGCGCTGTCGAAGAACCGGCCGACGGGCGATCGCGGCCTTCTGCTGACAGAAGAGACCTTCGCGCTGCCGGACGCTGACTGCGTGGTGCGCCTCGAGGCGCTGCGGACCATGACCCGGTTCCGCATTGGCGTCGCACAGCCGACCTTCAGCGCGACGGTGGAAGGCGTCTGGAGCATCGAGGACGAACTGCTCAACGAAACCCGGGTCACCCGTACCGGCGATCCGTCGGCAATCGAGGACGCGGTGCAAGCGATGATCGATATCATCGACGAGCGCGCGGCGGACGAGGACGAGTTTGCCGACTTGATGGGCGAGGAGGAAGACGACGAGGATGTGCCGCTGATCGGTGACGACCCCACCGAACCAGAGGATGCGACCGCGCTGGACCGCAGTCGCGTGAAGGCGATCGCCAAACGGATGGCGCGGGATAGTAACGGCGACCTCCCGGCGGAGGATCGTGGCTGGCTGGAGCAGATGCCGCAGATGCTGCCGGTGGTGACCGAGCAGCTGATCGCCGCGGCCAGTGCCGCCAAGCGTGACGAGTCGCTGGTGCTTGCTTATCAGGTTCTGTTGGCGGCTCAGCTTGAATTCGTGCGGTATCGGCAGGATCGGGGCTGGGACTGGGCCAACGAGATGCTGGAAGCATTCCAGCGACGGTTGGTGGCGATCGGCGAGGCTGATACGATCCCGCGCCAGGACTGGTTCATGATGTGCAGCGCGCTGGAACAGGCGCGGGTGCCGGTTGCCGACGATGTGCAGGCTCAACTGGCCGATGCGGGGTTCAAGCCGGAGGATTTGGGGGACACGCCGCCCGAAGCGATGATGGAGATGATGCGTCAGTTCATGGACGAACTGGCGCGGATGGTGTCCTCACCGTTCGAGGTCGTGGATTCGTTGAAGGGGTCGGGGGCGATGCTGCCGGCCGCTTTGCGCAGTTTCCTGGCCATTGAACTGGCGCTGTCGCCGCATGCGGTGTTGCGCGAGACGGTGCCGCTGCTGCTGCTGGACGATGATTCCGCGGTGCGGGTTGCCGCTGCGGGCGCGCTGGAACAGACCGCGCATCCGGAAACGATGTCACCGGACGCGCTGCGGCGGGCGATCACGATCCGCAACTGGATTCCGGCGGGCGACCGCCCTGCCCTGGATGCCGCTATCCGCAAGGCTCGGATTGCCGGGGTGGAGATCGGGGCGTGGCCGGCGCCGGCGCGCGACCTGGAACTCTATGCCTCGAGCGTGGACGGGTCAGGCGCGCAGAGCATCCTCGGGGTGAGCCGGACGGGCAAGAAGGGGCTTTTTGCCGGATTGTTGCTGCGGCACGGCACCGGGGTGGTGGATGGCTGGCTCGACCAGGACATGGCGCGGGGCAAAGTCGGCAAGCTGCTGCGCGAGGCGCAGATGGCGGCGCCGCTCGTCCGGGTTGGCAAGGCGTTCGTCGACAGCATGGTCGAGCACGCGATCGCTGCTTCGGTGGAACAGGGTACCGTGCCGCCGGCGCCGTTGATGGAGCTCGCGGAACTGCTGGGCGGCGCGGAGTGGAAGGACCGGCGGATCGATATCGCGGCGGAGGCCGGTCGGCAGTTCGCCGCGCTGGATCCGGCAGAGCGCACGCCGGAAGGGATCGAAATGGCGTATGCGCGCGGGCTGGAGTGGATGGTGGACGACGACGTGCTGGGGTCGTGGTTCGAAGACGGGCCGCAGGTGCAGAAGGCCCTGGCGAAGCTGCCGCGCACCGACCGGACCAGGATGATGGCGGCGGTGATGTCCGACATCCTGCCGGACAAGCGGGCGGAATGGACCGAGCGGTTTCTGATGGTGGCGCTGTGGAGCCAGGCGGCGACGGATAAAGCGCAGCAGGCGAAGGCGGCGGACCTGGTTCAGGTGGCTTACGCACTGGCGGGCGACGCGCCACTGGAATCTATTCCGGCTATGGAATTGATCGCTGACCAGACGGTGCGGGGCGTGCTTTTGGGCGGCTGGTAGGGCCAAGCCCGGCGCGCAAGGTTTGCGGTATCGGCTCGGTTGATGGGCGCATGGCGCGGATGAGCATCATCGTGAGGATGAGGGCGCCCCCCAGCAGGCTCAGCGCGCCGGGCATGTGACCCTGGAAGGCAAGCAGGCCGATGCAGGACACGCCGGTGGCGCCGGCGGTTTGATGCACCGTGTTCAGCAGGCCTGCCGCCGACCCGGCATGGGCCGGTTGCACCGTCGCGAGTGCCAGGCCGGACAGCGGTGCCATGACCAGGCCTTGGCCGAACCCGAAGATGGTCAGGACCGCCATGATCAGCGCGGTGCCAGGGTTGCCCAGCCATAAGGCAACGGCCGCCAGGGCAGCGATGCCGGCGAACTGGATGAGGCAGCCCAGCAGCAGCGTGCGGATCCCGTAGCGGGTCACCCAGCGTCCGGCGAGCCGCGAGGCGACGGCGAAGGCCAACGCGAGCGGGACGACGGCCAGCCCGCCTTGCAAGGGCGAGAAGCCCAGTTGCCCCTGCAGGAACAGGGTGATCAGCAGGTAGAAGGCGATATTGCCAAACTGGAACGCGAAGACCGTGGCCAGGCCGTGCAGGAATGAGCGGTCGCGCAGCAGCGCGAGGTCGATCAGGGGTGTGCCGCCACGGCGGGCGATGACCTGTTCCAGGCGGAGGAAAACTGGCAGCAGGAGCGCTCCGGCGGCCATGATCGCCCACAGCCAGGCTGGCCAGCCCAGGTCGTGCCCGGCCATGATGGGGCTGATGAGCGCGTTGAGTGCGACGAACAGCAGCAGGGCGCCCGGAATATCGAGGCGTATGCCGGTTCGGGGCAAAGTGCGTGGCATCAACCGGGCGGCGGCAAGAGCGATGGCGGCGCAGACCGGGAGATTGACGAGGAATACGGTCCGCCAACCCAGTCCGGCGATGTCGAGCGTGACCAGCCAGCCGCCCAGGGCGAAGCCGGCCGCGCCCCCCAGACCGAGCGCGATGCCGAAAACCGCGAAGGCTCGGGCGCGGGCGGCATCGGGGAACAGCGTGTGGATGGTGGCCAGGACCTGAGGCACCATCAGCGCGGCGGCGGCACCCTGGGCGAGGCGCGCGGTCACGAGTTCCGCGCCGGTGCGGGACAGGCCGCACCAGAGCGATGCGGCGGCGAAACCCAGCACGCCCAGGATGAACAGGCGTCGGCGGCCGAAGATGTCCCCGAGACGGCCGCCGGTGATCACCATCGTGGCGTAGGCAATCTGGTAGATGGCGATGACGGCTTGCATTTCGCCCGCGGCGGCGTGGAGGTCGAGGCGGATCGCCGGGATGGCGACGTTGACGATGAAGGCATCGACGACGAAGACGAATTGCGCGGCGACGACAACGGCGAGAACGCGCCAGCGGCGGGCGTCTGTTTTTGTGGCGGGTATGGATTCGGCGGATATGGGTTTGGCGGATATGGGTTTGGCGGACATGGGTTCGGCGGACATGGGTTCGGCGGATATGGGTTTGGCGGACATGGGTTCGCGGCTTCCGGGGCCATTGGAACGCGCGGGGCGAATTGGTCCCCGCGCGTTCCGGTTTCGGTTGGTCGGGTCAGGTCAGGCTGGGCATCGCGTCGATGAAGCCGGTGACGGCGTCGAAGCGGCCGTCGGGAGCGATCGTCGCGAAGTCGGTGCCAGCGATGAACAGCGGCGCCTCGGGCTGGCCGCCGGCCTGCCAGCTGAAGCGGACGCGGTTGTTGTGGGCCTCGATGCCGCTGGATAGGCGCAACCGGTAACCGGGGAGGCGCTGTTGGACGGTGGCGATCATGGCGTCGATCGCGTCGTGGCCGGTGCCGGCGCGGTGGGCGTCCTGGTAGCTTCCGGTTTCGGTCCAGGCGCCGGCGATGGTGGCCCGGCGCTTGTCGGCGTCGGTTTCGTTCCATGCGGCGATGTAGGTGGCGACCGCGGTGTTGATGTCGGTCATGGGTTCTCTCCTTACGGCGTCGCCGGATGGCCCGTTGCCAGCCGGCCGCGTGGGGAGAACATCCGATCGACGGGGTGCGCGTCGATTACCTGGGAGGTCATGGCGTGGGTGTTTGCGGTGATTTAGGGTTCGCCGCATGTCACAGACCTCGGTGCAGTTCGGATCCTTGCTGCGGGAATGGCGGCAGCGCCGGCGGATCAGCCAGCTGGATCTGGCGTGCATGGGTGAGGTTTCCTCGCGGCACCTGAGTTTTCTGGAAACGGGGCGAGCGCAACCCAGCCGGGAGATGGTGCTTCGCCTGGCGGAGCAGTTGGAGGTGCCGTTGCGGGACCGGAATACGCTGCTGACGGCGGCGGGATATGCGCCGGTGTTTCGCGAGCGGGCGCTAGATGACCCCGGGCTGCGGCCGGCGCTGCGGGCGGTGGAGGCGATCATCCAGGGGCACATGCCGTATCCGGCGCTGGCGGTGGACCGGCATTGGACGCTGGTGACGGCGAACGCGGCGATGCCTCGGCTGCTGGCCGGGGTGGATGCGGCGCTGCTGGCGCCGCCGGTGAATGTACTGCGATTGGCCCTGCATCCGTCGGGGCTGGCGCCGCGGACGATCAACCTCGGGGTGTGGCGGGCGCATCTGCTGGACCGGCTGCGGCGGCAGGCGGAGGCGAGCGCGGATCCGGTGCTGTTGCGGTTGCTGGAGGAACTTCGGGGCTATCCGGCGCCGCGCGGGGGACGGCCGGTGCAGGCGCCGGCGGATTACGGGGGGATGGTGGTGCCGTTCGAACTGGCGACGGACGGGGGGGCGATGACGTTCCTGAGCACGACGACGGTGTTCGGGACGCCGGTTGACATTACGCTGTCGGAACTGGCGCTGGAGTGCTTTTATCCGGCGGACGAGGTGACGGCGGCTATGTTGCGGGGATAGATCGCTAATGTCGCGCATCGGCGATGCGCGACACGTCGCTGTTGATTTGAAGTATCCGATTCACGCGACGAATCGTGGTCGCGGTGCGACCGACGCTGCTCTGCGACCGGATACTGTATCACGCATCGGCGATGCGCGCGGCGGCGCTGTTGATTTGAAGTATCCGATTCACGCGACGAATCGTGGTCGCGGTGCGACCGACGCTTCTCTGCGACCGGATACTGTATCGCGCATCGGCGATGCGCGACGTCGCTGTTGATTTGAAGTATCCGATTCACGCGACGAATCGTGGTCGCGGTGCGACCGACGCTTCTCTGCGACCGGATACTATATCGCGCATCGGCGATGCGCGCGGCGGCGCGCCATCCCGCATGAGGCGACGATGCCACGCGTGACGATGCCCGACGCCGGCCGGCCAGCCGGCAAATCGTTCCGAATGTATCGGTCTCGCCTGAAAGCATGATCGGCGGGTCACCGCGGCGGAGCCGCAACTCCGTCGTGCGGCATCCAAAACACCATGGCGGTAACACGCGATCTTGCCGGATCACTACACATCCGCCATTCGTCCCGTCCGAGACGAAAGGAGCGCGACCATGCAGACCACAATACCCGCGAGGCGATGGGGATACGTCATCCCCATGGCGGTCGTGATGTACGTACTCGCCTATGTCGACCGTATCAACGTGGCCATGGTGCTGCCCTATGTCGACAAAACCTTCGGCCTGAGCGCGGCGGATTCGGGCTTCGCGGCCGGCATCTTCTTCGTTGGCTACATGGTGCTGCAGATTCCCGGCGGGCTGCTGGCGAGTCGGTGGAGCGCGCG
>DATARX010000384.1:0-4844 GCA_036263955.1 Rhodopila sp. | reverse complement strand
GGCGGCCTGCCACCGTTCCACGAAATTCTGGCGCAGGGGTGGTCGGGCGCGTTGTTAACGAAAAGTCCAGTGGACGGTAGCGCCCGGGTTACCGCGGTGCGCGCGCTGCGGGGCCTGCCGCTGGTGGTGATAGTTTCCGTTTCAGAACAACAAATCCTGGCCGACTGGCGGCGTGAGGCCGTCGTACTGAGTGGGGCAGCATTGGCGTTGGGCGGCGTTGTGGTGGTCCTGCTCCTGCTGCTTTCCCGCCGATCCCGTCAAGTGGAACGACTGCTCGACGAAACCCATGCCGCCCGGGATATGGCGGAGCAGGCAAACGATCGCCTACTGCAACAGATCGCGGAACGGGCACGGGCTGAAGCCGCGTTGCGGCAGACGCAGCGTATCGAGGCGATCGGGCAGTTGACTGGTGGTGTCGCGCATGACTTCAACAACCTGCTGATGGTCGTGCTGGGCAATGTCGATATCCTGCAGCGCCGCGCGCAGCACGATCGGAACGGTATGCTGGCTGAGCGGTTGTCGGCGATCCGGGCCGCGGCTGAACGCGGTGCGACGCTGACGGGGCATTTGCTGGCGTTCGCAAGGCGACAGCCGTTGATGCCGAAGCCGATCGACCTGAATGCGACGATCCGGGGCATGGAGCATCTGCTGGACAGTGCGTTAGGGATTCGGGCGCGGACGCGGTTCCGCCTCTCGCACGATCTTTGGCTTGCGATGGTGGACGAGAGCCAGATCGAGCTGGTTATCCTGAACCTTGTCCTCAATGCCCGTGACGCCATGCCGACTGGTGGAGTCATTACCATCGAAACCGCCAACCGATACCGAACCCGGACCGAGACCGCCGATGGGCCGCCGCCAGGTGATTATGTAACGATCACCGTGCGGGATACCGGCACAGGAATCGCACCGGAGCTTCTGCCCCGTGTGTTTGAGCCGTTCTTCACCACCAAACCGACAGGAGACGGCTCCGGTCTCGGGCTATCACAGGTTTTCGGCACCGCCAAGCAATCGGGCGGCGAGGTCCACATCAGGTCGGAACTGGGCAGCGGCACCGCGGTGACGGTGGATTTGCCGCGTGCGACCGTCACGCCGCTGCGTAACGCCGATGAGCGGGGAGAAAAAACGCCGCAAGGTTCGGGCGCAACCGTCTTGCTGGTCGATGACGATGACCGCGTACGCGCGGTGACGGCGGCGATGTTGCGGGATCTCGATTACCACGTGCACGATGTCACCAGCGGTGAGGCCGCTTTGGAGGCTTTGGCCCGGCACGACGACATCGATGTCCTGGTGACCGATCTCGCCATGTCCGGAATGAACGGGATCAATCTCGCCGCCACGGTCCGGGCGACGCGGGGCGATGTGGCCGTCGTCTTCATCTCGGGCTATGGGGACCAGATCGAAGGTCGGTTGGGTCCGGACGATCGGCTGCTGGCAAAGCCGTTCGCCGCCGCCGATCTGCTGCGTGCGGTCGAGGCCGAACTGGCGGAACGCGCCGGTGTCCTGTCCAAGGCATGAGTGGTGGTGCCACCGCGCTACCGGCCGGTGATCGTCTTCAGGCCCATCGCATGCGCATAGCAGACGTTGACGAAATAGTTGGGGTCTGCGGAGATTCCCTCAAAGAACTCAGACTTGCGAACGTAAACCGTCCTGCCGTCGATCCGAACGAGCGGCAGCACAACATCGGTGCCCGATCCGACGAAAGGCCGGAGCGTGGCGGCCCAACCGCGATCGATCCGTGCGATCTGGCGTAAACCTGGCACGACAATCATGCCGTGCAGCACGATCAGCAGCAGCATCAACGCGGCCAGAAGCTGATTGAGCCGTGGCGCAAGGGGCCGGAAGTGAAACAGCGAAGCGAGATAGCAAACCAGAAAAACGCTCGCCGGGAATGAAACCCGAGCCGCCAGGGCTGGGCGCGGCACGGACAGCAGCAGCAGCATGTAGATAAGCGCGAGCGCCAGGAATACCCAGCCGCGGCCGGCTTGCCAGCCCGGTCGAGCGCGCGGATGTGGCGGGACAGGGTGACGGTCAGCACCGAACAGGCGGGACGTCACTGCCTGCAATCGATCCTCCGGAACCAGGAATGCAATCGCTATGACCATCAGGAACGGTGCCCAATAGCCGTCGAACAGGCTGCCGAGATTTCCCACAACGCCCTCCAATCGGTCCAGTGGCGGGCTGGGCGCGATCGTCGAGGCGCGTGCAAAGTTACCGGGAGAAGCGCAAACAAACACGGTGCCGGCCGCATGAGCCGCCGCAACAGCCATAAACCTGACATGCGATCGGGCGTGCTGGCGCCATCGCCGAAAGGCCAGCGCCGCGATACAACAGGTCATCAGAAGCGATAATGGCTCAATGAACGTTGCGATAACAAAAGAAAAAGGCACGAGCCAGAGGGGCGGGACCTTGCCCCGGAGGATGCGTTCCAGGATCAGCAGTTCACCTGTAACCGGCCATAGATATCCGATTGCGCCGGTCTTCCACAGCGCGACCTCGCCCACGGTACGGGGCAGCCACCATAGCATAAGCGCAACGAAAATGACAGTCGTGAATTCAGCAAGCTGATCGCCTGGGCGATCCTGATCATGACTGGATGGCGGATTAGCCAGCCGTAAAACGATTCCGATCAGACCGACAAAAATCAGCGAATTGAGGATGTCGAACCAGACCGGGCTCCACTTTCTTCCCGATCCCATCACAACGAACGTAATCACCTCCGTAAAGAACCGGCCGGTCCATTCGAAATATTGCTTCCAGGACCGTAGAACCGCGTTGACGATGCTTGTATCGATCATGCGGCAGTAATCGTCACCCCAGAACGGGGTTTCCAGGTTGGCCCAGAGCAGAAATGCAAAGCATAGAAAGAACGCGGTCAGTCGGCCGAGGGGAAAGGGCCTGCGTCGTCCAATCACTGACCACTCCTTGATATGGCACTATGATAATCGCCCAATGCGCGACCGCCGCGCGCCAGCCAAGGCGCTAACGGCGGATCGAGCGCAAATCTGCATCGCCAGGAGGCAGCGGATTAGTCGGCCGCCTAGGTGAGGGTCACCGCCTCATACGGGAAGCGCTTCACCTTCGCCATGTTCAGCCCTTCGATCCGCAGCAGGCGGGTATCGTCCTTGCGCTCCGGCGAGTGCAGCACCCCGACGTCGTAAAGATAGGCGTCGCCAGGCTTCATGACGTAGTCGTGGTTCGCCACGGCCTTGCCGGGCGTGGAGTCGGTCGGCCTCGCGGCGCAGTCCCAGTCGGTCATGATGGTTTCGCCGGCGGCCTGGCCGTAAATCGCCCAGGACGGGCCGTGATCGTGGGGCTTGCTGCTCTTCGGGCCGATATAGCCGTGCGCCAGGATAACGAAGCCGAGTTCGGCGTCTTCGTACAGCACATGCCGCTCCGGCGTGCCGGGCGGGATGTAGGTCGCGATGAAATCCTGATCCGCCAGGGCCTGCTCGACAAGCTGGCGAACCTGCTCGCGTCCGGGCGTGCCGGGTTGGGCTTTCAGCGTGGCGTGGCAGTCAGCGGCAAATTTTTCCAGTGTGAGGGCCATGGCGGTTCTCCTGCGATCGAGTATCGGGTGTGAATGAAGCGCGATACCTCGTGTTGCGCCTGTGGTATCCGATTCACGCGGCGAATCGCGGTCGCGGTGCGACTCCCGCTTCGCTGCGATCGGATACTAGCGACGATACGGGTAACAGCTGCCGCGGTCGAGTGTGGTGCCGAAATGGTTGGCCAGTGCCGCGATCGCGTCGCCATGTTCCGGGTAGGGATCGGCGTTGCCGGGCCCGACGATGATGCAGCCGGCCCCGGTCCTGCCCTTTGGCGGCAGCATCGCGGTGACCAGCGCTTTCCCGTCCTGGTCCCGCAGGGTCAGGAATTGCGGCATCGATCGCCTGATATGGGCTTCCTTGTTGATGTCCTGCTCGATGAACACCGTCGTGGTGGGGTGAAAGGTATCGGCGGCGCGCTCCCGCTCCCGCCGGTAATGTTTTTCCACCGCGTGCCGCATTTCCAGCGACTCGGCCACGGCTTCGCCTTCCGTGACGAGGCGGAACCACGTGCGATTGTGCGGAGCGTCGCAGACATACTCCATGCGCGGACCTCGTGGCTTGGATTGGTCTGAAGCGCCAGTCTAGAATGAAAACGCCTAATGGGCAAACCGGGGCAGGGTGAGGACGCAACGATGGCGGATACATTCGATTATGTGATCGTCGGCAGCGGGGCGGCCGGATCGGTGCTGGCCAGCCGGCTGACCGAGGATCCGAACGTCACGGTCTGCGTGTTGGAATGCGGGCCGCCCGATCGCCACCCCTATATCCACATCCCGGCCGGCTTCATCAAAATGCTGTTCAATCCGGCCTACACCTGGCAGTTCCAGACGGAGCCCGGCGAGGGCATCAACGGCCGCCGCATCCCCACGACGCAGGGGCGCACGCTGGGCGGATCAAGCTCCATCAACGGAATGGTCTACAACCGTGGGCAGCGGGAGGACTTCGATAATTGGGCGCAGCGCGGTAATCGCGGCTGGGGGTATGTCGACATCCTGCCCTACTTCAAGCGCGGGGAGCGGCGGTTGGGTGTTGGCGACGACCGCATCCACGGGCGCGCGGGCAGTCTGCCGGTCAGTGATAACGACTGGATCCATCCGGTGATGGAGGCATTTATCGAAGGCGCCCAGGAACTGGGGATCCCGCGCTGTGCGGACTACAACAGCGGCGACAGCCAGATGGGCGTTGGTTATTTCCAGCGGCTGATCCATCGCGGCTATCGCCGTTCCGCCGCGCGCGTGTTTTTGCATCCTGCCCGTGCGACGGGGCGGCTGGACGTCCGGACCGATGCGCGGGCGG
>DATARX010000374.1:0-6485 GCA_036263955.1 Rhodopila sp. | reverse complement strand
CGTGTTCTCCACCTCCTGCTTCAGCGCATCGCGGGCCATCAGCGCGTCCTGCAACTTGCCTTCCAGCGCCTGCGCCTGGTTGCGCGCTGACTCCAGGGCCGGAACGTTGGGGTTGTTATCGGCCGGCAGGATTTCGATGTAGCGCGCTCGGAAATCGGCGCGACGCTTTTCCGCCGCGCGGAGCTGCTGCTCATAGGACTGGATTTGCCGCTCCAGGAAGCGGCGGGCATTTTCCATGTCCGAACGCGAACCACCCGTCGCACTCTCGACGAAGATGGTCAGCAGGGTCTGCACCACGTCGTGCGCCAGCTTGGGGCTTTTGTCGCGATAGGTGATGGTGAACAGGTTTTTGGTCTGCGGATTGACCTTGATCTCGTTACCCAGGCGGGTCAGCAGCCGTTCGCGATCCGATGGGCTGTTGAGCGTCAGGTCGAGATCGGTTTTCGACACCAGTTTTTCCAGGTTCGGCCGGCTCAGCAACGTGCGCTGGAGGATTTCCAGCTGCGTGGTTGGCGCGGAGTCGGCGGCCAGGCCGCGCAACAGTGGCGTCAGCACCGCATCCGCATCGACGAACAGGCGGGCGCCGGATTCGAACTGGTTCGGGATTGTATAGACCGCGACCCAGCCGATGCCGCAAACCAGCCAGGCAATGATCACCCCCATCCAACGGCGGCGCCATGCCGCTCGCAGGTACTGGGAAACCATGACACGCACTGAATCCATGACGAGCGGTTCCTCAAAACCAGGATTGCGGGACGATCAGGGTGTCGCCAGGGCTCATTTCGATATTCTGGCCGATATCGCCGTACTTGATCAGATCCGTCAGGCGAACCTTGATGGTCTGGCGCTTGCCGTCAGGATCGGTGCGCACGATGATCGCGCGATTACCCGCGGCGTATTTCGTCAAACCCTTGGTCGCGATCATGACATCCAGCAGGGTCATATGATCCCGATAGGGTATGGCGATCGGATCGGTCGCTTCGCCGATCACGCGCACCTGCCGATCGGACGGACCGACGAAACCGCGCACGATCACCGTAACATTCGGATCCTGAATGTATTTGCTCAGCCGCTGCTCAATCTCCCGCCCCAGTTGGGTGGGCGTCTTGCCCGCCGCTACGATGTCCTCGATCAGCGGGGTGGAGATGCGCCCATCCGGCCGAACGGCCACGCCGGCTTCACTGAGGTCGGGGTTGCGATAGACAAAGATGCTGAGCGAGTCACCCGATCCGATGACATAGTCATCCGGCGCTTTGGTCGCCGATTTCTCGACCACCGGCGGCGGTGCATGGGTCCCGAACAGGCCGTTGTAGCCGCAGCCGGTCAACAGAAGGACGACGCCCAGGCCACATACGGCACGAATGTCCGCCGCGATAACCCTGCCGGAACGTTGGGGTGACCGACCGATACCGAATTGAATCTGCTCAAACCAATTTTGGATCACGGCAACCTCTGGGTGGACCGAACGGCAAGACGACGTCGCCGGCTGATCGGACGGTCGGCACGAATGACGCTGGAAGACCGGCACGGCACCGAATCGGTCGCACCCGCTGGTAGGCGCGGAAGGAATCGAACCCCCTCTTCTGCCATGTTGGGGCAGCGCTCTGCCAATGAGCTACACGCCTTACACACCGCCGTAGCCCGCACCGTAGCGGCGGAACCCCGGCACCAGCGACCTCTCCGATCCGTGAAGATCCGTATAACATCCGGAATGTATCAGTTCAACGCGCAGATACGACCACATGAAAGTAGGTGAATCCATTGGTGGCTGCTACCAGGGATAGACATATCATGGGTGATCTCGCCAGTCGCTGATTATAAAATCGCCAATAGCACCGGGCCCGTCTAAAATGCACGGAAAATTTCTGCTCATCTGTTATATTTTCCGAAAAAATCATCAATTTTGAAAAAGGGTTTGACGCATCCGGGGCCAATCTGCAACGTTCGTATCTGTTATCGCTTCTTGGCCTGCCGCGACAATGCCCACGGTAAACATGCTCCGCGCTGATGCGCTCGCCCCGAGCGGGATCGGGCCGTTGCTTTAATGCCTGATCGAACGGATTGAAAGGAAAGCCCGGTGCGGCGTGCGCTCGCCCATTGCCTGACGCGCGAAATGGCGGTCCTCCGACCGGTCAAGGCAGCGCTTTGCTTCGACAGCCAATTCCGGGCGCAGCGCCATGATCCGGGACTCACCCGTGTTGGCCGTTGCATCCGCACCACGCGTATCAATGAGCTGCCGCAACCGGTGAACGTCCGGGGTGAAGAAATGAGTCGGGTCGGCCCGCGCCCGGACCGCCAGCCCATCGTCGAGCGGTTGCCGCGCCGATCCAGGGTTTCCGGTTCCGGCGAACGGCCATTGGCGAACCGGCGCTCATGATACCGGACCTTCCAGCGATCGTTCTGTTGTATGCTGCCTGCGCCGTGGTTTACGGCGGCGTTACGGCGCTCATCCTCGCCCGTCCGCCACTCAGTCGGACCGGCGCATGGCTGGCGTTCGCGTGCGCGGTCACCTCAGCCTGGGCGGCGACCTTCGCGCTCGCCTGGCGCCTGCCGATTGGTCACCTGGCGGCGTGGCTGGAGGTTGGGCGGTCCGCTGCCTGGTATGGTTTCATTCTCCATCTTTATCGCCGGTCGGTCGGCGCGAAGCAGGAGGTCTCGACCGCCTTCAGGACGATGGGGCTGCTGGCGCTGCTGATGCTGGTATGCACGCCGTTGGCCGAATGGCTGTTCGGACCGGCCTCGCCCAGCTTTCAGTCGCTCGACACCGTGACCAGGCTGGGGTTCGCGGTCTGCAACGTGCTGCTGCTGGAAAACCTCTATTTCAACACCCCGCCGGATTCGCGCTGGCATATCAATCTGCTCTGCGTCGCGCTGGGTGGAATATTCCTGTACGATCTCGTTCTGTATGCGGACGGCGTGCTGTTCCACCGCCTGTCCTTCGCGCTGCTGGAGGGCCGGGCGCCCGCCATCATCCTGGCTGCGCCGCTAATCGTGGTCGCGACCGTCCGCAATCGCCGATGGGCGGTTGACCTCCATGTGTCGCGCGACGTGGTCTTCCATAGTTTCAGCCTGATCGGCAGCGGCATCTTCCTGCTCGCGATCGCACTGATTGGGGAGGTGTTCCGCCGCGGCGGCTCCGAATGGGGCCGGGTCGCCGAAACATCGATGGTTTTTGCCGGCGTCCTTTCCATCGCGGTCATGCTGACGTCCGGATCGGCCCGTTCCCGCATCAAGTCCATGGTGGTCGAGAATTTCTTCAGCCACCGCTATGACTATCGCCGCGAATGGATGCGCTGCATCGACGCATTGACCGCGCCGGATGCCTTCGTCGCGTTGCACAAACGAGCCATCCGCGCCGCGGCTGAGGTGGTCGACAGCCCGGCGGGGGCGCTGTTCGTACGGCCGCCGCGCGATGTCGCGTTTCAATGGGCGGGATCGTGGAACATGCCGGCGGTGACCGCCCCGATTCCGCCCGGCCATCCGATGGTCTCGTTATTCGGCGACGGCGACTGGATCGTCCGGCTGGAGGAACACGGCAACGCCGACACGTGGTTTCCCGAACTGCCGCGGTGCTGGGTCGTGCTGCCGCTGAACCATTTCGGTGACCTGATCGGGTTCGTGGTCCTCGCCCGGTCCCGCGCGCAATTCAAACTGGACCGGGAGGCATACGACCTGCTACGAGTGATTGGTCGCGAAATCGCGAGCCGTGTGGCGGAACAGCGTGCCATGCAGGTCCTTACGCAGACCCAGCAGCTTCGCGAGTACAGCCAGCGATTTGCATTCGTTATCCATGACATCAAGAACGTCTCCGGCCAACTTTCGATGCTCCTGACCAATGCCGAGGTTTATGCCGACAACCCTGAGTTCCAGCGGGACATGCTGGCGACGGTGCGTGCATCCGTCGGCAAGATCACGCGCCTGCTGTCCCGCTTGCAGGCGGAACGGCAGGAACGCGATCACGCACTGATCACGCCTGCGGAACGGCTGCGCGGCTTGATCGACGCGCGGCGCATCACCAGCAAACGCGACATCGAACTGCGCGACCACGCCGCCGGCGCGGGCGCCGCGATCGATCCCGATGCGTTCGATACCGTCATCACCCATCTGCTGAACAACGCGATCGAAGCCTCCGGCGTGGACGCGCGGATCGAAGTCGAATTGCGGATGGAAGCGCATGGAGTCGTGATCGATATCATCGACCATGGGCCGGGGATGCAACCGGAGTTCGTCCGTGACGAACTGTTTCGCCCGCTGCGCACCACCAAGGATGACGGCCACGGCATCGGTGCCTACCAGGCGCGCGAACTCCTGCGCGACGCCGGCGGCGACCTGCTGGTGATCAGCAAACCGAAGTCCGGAACGACAATGCGGGTCATCCTGCCCTCAGTACGACCCAGTGTCGCCGAACCAGCTTCGGCCGAAGCGTGAACAGCCCCGCCATGCCCAAACCGAAACTACTGATCGTCGAGGACGACGAGGGTCTTTGTTCCCAGTATCGCTGGGCCTTTCCCGCCTGTGATATCCTGCTGGCGCACACCAGGCCGCAGGCCGTGGGACTGGTGAAGCGGGAAAACCCGCCGGTCGCGATCATGGATCTCGGCCTGCCGCCGGATCCCGATGGCGTCAGCGAAGGCTTCGCGACACTGACCGAGGTGCTGCGGATCACCCCGCAGACCAAGGTGATCGTCGTCACCGGCAATGGCGAACGCAAGAACGCACTGCGCGCCGTCGCCCTCGGTGCGTATGATTTCTGTGAAAAACCGGTTGAGATCGAGGTGCTGCGCACGATCATCGAACGCGGCCTGAACCTGCATCGGCTGGAGGAAGAAAACCGGCGCCTGGCCGCGGCGCCGGCGCGTTCGCCGATCGAACGCATCGTCACCGGCAGCGCGGAGATGCTGAAGGTCTGCCGCGATATCGAAAAGATCGCCACGACCAATGTGCCCGTCCTGCTGCTGGGCGAAAGCGGCACCGGCAAGGAGGCCCTGGCGCGGGCGGTACACGACCTGGGGCCGCGCGCCAAACAGCCGTTCGTCGCCATCAACTGCGGCGCCATCCCCGAAAACCTGCTCGAGAGCGAACTGTTCGGTCATGAGCGCGGCGCCTTCACCGGGGCGGTGAAGCAAACCATCGGCAAGATCGAAAGCGCCAACAAGGGCACGCTGTTCCTCGATGAGATCGGCTATCTGCCGCATCCGCTGCAGGTCAAGCTGCTGCGCTTCCTGCAAGACCAGATCGTCGAGCGCATTGGCGGACGGCAGAAGATCCAGGTCGATGTCCGCATCGTTTCCGCCACCAACGCCAACCTGGACGACAAGATCAGCCAGGGCGTGTTCCGCGGCGACCTGTTCTACCGCATGAATGCCTTCACCATCCGCATCCCGCCGCTGCGCGACCGCGGTTCGGACATCGTCTTGCTGGCGAATTTCTTCCTTGCCCGCTTCAACCAGGAATTCGGCCGCGGCATTCGCGGCTTCACCGAACACGCGGCCGCCGCGATGAATGCCCATGACTGGCCCGGCAACGTGCGGGAACTGGAAAACCGTCTGAAGCGCGCCGTGGTCATGGCGGAACGGCGGCTGATCGACGCCCCCGACCTCGAGCTCGCCCCGCCGGCGCAGGGGTTCCCCGATCTCGACCTGCGGTCAGCCCGGTTGCGCGCGGAACACGACGTCATCCAGGAAGCCCTGGCCCGCAGCAACCACACGCTGTCGGTCGCCGCGCGGCTGCTGGGCGTCAGCCGCCCGACCTTGTATGGGCTGATGGAGGCACACGGCTTCTCGACCGAGGCCGCAAGATCAAGCGAAGGCGCGGCCGCCTCCGCCGACGCAACGATGAAGAGCGATTGAGGGCAAAACTGATGCGTTACAGGTCTCTCGGCTGGATCATGATGGGCGCCTGGATCGGTGCCTTCCCGATCGCCGCGCATGCGGATTACCTGTCCAGCGCCAGGGACTCCCTGAAAAAGGGAGACCTGCGATCCGCCCAAATCGACCTGCGCAACGCCGTCCGCAACGACCCGCAGAACGCCGAAGCCCATTACTGGCTCGGGCGCGTTGCCTTCGAACTCGGCGATCCGGTCGCATCGGAACGGGAGGCAACCGCCGCGCGCGATCGCGGTTTCGATCCGCACCAGACCGTGCCGCTGCTGTCGCAGGCGCTGCTGGCGCAGAACAAGTTCAATGACGTGCTCGATCGGTTGAAGCCCGACGGCAAGGATTCGCTGCTGGACGCATCCATCCTGGTAGCCCGCGGGTATGCCCTGATCGGCCTGAAGCGGCCGGAAGACGCGCAGAAATCGTTCGCCCAAGCCGAACAGGAGGCGCCGAACGCGGTCGAGCCGCTGCTGGCCGATGCCCGCCTCGCCGTCGCCAAGGCGGACCTGGCCGGCGCGCAGCAGAAGATCGACCGGGCCATCGCCGCCCAGCCGAAATCGCCGGAAGCACTGCTGGCCAAGGCGCAGTTGCTGCGGCTGAAAAACGACG
>DATARX010000353.1:0-16906 GCA_036263955.1 Rhodopila sp. | reverse complement strand
AAGTTCCACTGGAAGAGCGAGCAGGGTCTGAAGAACATGACCCTGGAGCAGCAGCATGCTGCCGACGTGAACTACGCGACCAAGGATCTGTACGACAACATTCGCGAGGGCCATTTTCCGAAGTGGGACCTGTACGTGAAGCTGCTGACCGCGGAACAGGTCGCGCAGCTTCCGTATGATGGCTTCGATGACACGAAGATTTGGGAAAACGTGCCGGAAGTGAAGGTCGGCACCATGACCCTGAACAAGATCCCGGACAACTACTTCCAGTACACCGAACAATCGGCCTTCGCGCCGGGCGTGATGGTTCCGGGTATCGAACCGTCGCCGGACAAGATGCTGCAAGGCCGCCTGTTCGCCTATGCGGATACGCAACGGTATCGGCTCGGCGTGAACTACCAGGATCTGCCGGTCAATCGGCCGTTGGTGAAGGTCGCCAACAACAACCAGGATGGGCGGATGAGCTTCGTTCCGCAGGTAGGCGAAGTGAACTACGAACCGTCCAACACCCACGACGCGGGTGCGGTGGTTCAGCAGCCACAGTTCAAGCTCAGCCAATACGCCGTGTCCGGCGTGGCGCAGCAAACCGCGATCTCCAAGAGCGACGACTTCAGCCAGGCCGGCGATGATTGGCGCGCCCTGAGCAAGCAGGACCAGGCCGATCTCATCAAGGACCTGGCATCGGATCTGAACCAGGTCCACGACCATGGGGTAAAGGCACGAGAGGTCAGTTACTTCTACAAGGCTGACCGGGAGTACGGCACCCAACTCGCGACCGCCACCCATCTTGATGTGACCGAGATCGCCGGGCTCGCGGCGAAGGACGTCTCTCACTGAAACGAACTGTGCTGCCGCGGAACCCCCGCGGCAGCTTTCGTCAAGGGAAGTAACAATGCGGACCTTTTCAAGTGCGTTCCTGATCGCCATGCTGGCGCTCGCCGCTCCGGCGCTGGCGTCCGATCCGTCGACACAAATGCCGGCGAGCCCACCCGCCGGCATGAGCCAGGCTCACCTCAAGGACCTGTTCTTTGACGCCGCCCGGCAGGGGCGCGGCGACCTGGTCAGCGGTCTGATCGATTCCGGCATGCAGCCGGATGTGCGAGACCAGCATGGCTACACGGCACTGATCATCGCCGCCTACAACGGCCAGGCGAAGACCGTGGATCTGCTGATCCAAAAGGGCGCCAAACCCTGCGCCACCGACGCCAAGGGCAACAGCAGCCTGATGGGTGTCGCATTCAAGGGCGAAACCGCGATCGCCCAACGCCTGATCGATGCGGGATGCGATGTCAATGCCCGTAACGATGCCGGCCAGACCGCCCTGATGATGGCAGCGCTATTCGGGCAGACGAATGTCGTGACGCTGCTCCTCTCGCACGGGGCGAACGCCGGGCTGCAGGACAAGTCAGGCAATACGGCTCTTAGCCTGGCACGCCAGCAGGCCAATACGCAGATGGCAACGCTTCTAACCGAGGCAGCGCATTGATCGCAGCGTGTGACCTCGGTCCGGCGGTCGCGTGCGTCAAGACGCGCGGCCGGGCCGTAGGAGGTCGATGGGATGCGCCACCGGCCGGGCCATCGATCTCGATAAATCACTAAACGGCCTTTGCCGTCCCGGCCGATACCATCGCCCTGCTCAGCAACTCCAGAAAATGCCGGGGCGCGTCATCCATTGGTCCAGCGCCACTCCCCTCCCCGCCGACATAGGCCACGACAAGCTCCCAACAGATTTCCGGCTCCGCCAGCTTGGCAACCCCGATCGACGGCCGCCGCGCTTCGGCGATCGCCCCCGGCACCAGCGCGATTCCAAGACCGCGCGCCACAAGTTCCAGAAGCGTATCAAGATCGCTGACCTCGAATGCGGTATACCGTTCCACCCCGGCGGCCAGGAACGCGCGATCGATCAATCGTCGGGTCCCCCAATCGGGCTCGAAATCAACGAATAGCTGATCCTTCAGCGCCGATAGCGGTACCCCGCTCCGTCCGGCCAGCGCATGGCCGGGCGCACACGCGACCATCAGCGCTTCGCACGCGATCATCGCCGTCTCGACTCCGGTTAGCGGTTCCGACAGCGGAAGGATTGCCAGGTCGAGCCGTCCGCCCTTCACCTTCTCGACAAGGTCCGACGGGGCGCCCTGGCACAACCGGACCTCTATCGCCGGGCAGTCCGCATGGAACCGGGCCAGCATCGTCGGCAGGTCCAGAAAGGCGGGCAGGCTTTGCATCGTGCCGATGCTCAGCTTGCCACGCCGCAGGCCCTGCACGGCCTGCACGGATTCGCGCGCGTCCCGTACTGCGTCCAGCGCGATGATTGCCTTGTCGAGGAATACCCGCCCTGCCGCGGTCAGCCGCACCTGCCGCGTGCTGCGAACAAACAGCTTCGCATCCAGTTCGTCCTCCAGGGCGCGGATCGACGTCGACAGGGCCGACTGCACGATGTTCACCCGTCTCGCCGCCCTGGTGAAATGCTGTTCCTCGGCCACCGCCACGAAATGCTGCAGCTGACGAAGTTCCATGCGGCCACTCATCTATCCGGAAGAATAACCCGATCTCTATAATCAATTAGGCAGATTGGCTCCACCCCCCATGTTGCACTGCGAAAGCAGGAGACAGCAAATGGTTCAATCGCCATCCGCCACCCGACCCGGGGTATCGTTGCCGACGCGCCGCCTCGGCCGTACGGACATGGATATCACCCGCGTCGGTTTCGGCGCCTGGGCCATCGGCGGCCCGTGGGCGGTCGGCTGGGGCGCGCAGGACGACGCCGAATCCGTCGCCGCGATCCAGCACGCGGTTCGCCGCGGTATCAACTGGATCGATACCGCCGCGATCTACGGTCTTGGCCATTCCGAGGAAGTCGTACGCCAGGCGCTCGCCGGCATTCCCGCCAGCGAGCGCCCCTATGTGTTCACCAAATGCGGCCTGGTATGGGACGAAAACGACCGTTGGGCGGCGCCCAGGCAGGTTGGCGCACCGGTCAGCATCCGCCGGGAAGTCGACGCTTCGCTGCAGCGCCTCGGCGTGGAACGCATTGACCTCTATCAGATGCACTGGCCAGCCGAGGACGGCACGCCGCTCGATGACTACTGGCAGACCCTGGTGGACCTCAAGCAGGCCGGCAAGGTACGGGCCATCGGCCTGTCCAACCACAACGCCGCCCAACTGGCAGCCGCCGAACGGCTCGGCCACGTCGATACGCTGCAGCCGCCGTTCTCCGCGATCCGCCGCGAAGCCGCCGCGGCCGAACTGCCCTGGTGCCACCAACACGAAACCGGCGTGATCGTCTACAGTCCCATGCAATCCGGATTGCTGACCGGACGCTTCTCGGTCGAACGCGTCCAATCCTTGCCCAAAGATGACTGGCGCACCCGCAACGCGGAATATTCGGGCGAGCGACTGGTCCGCAACCTGCGTCTCGCCGACGCGCTGAAGCCGATCGCGGATCACTACCGGACCAGTGTGGCCGCCGTGGCGGTGGCATGGACCCTGGCATGGCCCGGCGTCACCGGAGCCATCGTCGGAGCCCGCAGCCCGGCACAAGTGGACGGCTGGATCGACGCGGCGACCCTTGCGCTGGATCCCGGGGATCTCGCCGAGATCACCGCCGCGATCAGGGCAACCAACGCCGGCAACGGTCCCGCCACGCCGGCATCGTAGCACCGGTCGGCGCTCGCGCCGCACGCCGCCGCCGGCCAACCCGGCGCGCATGCCGGCCAGTTCAAGCGCCGAGCGGATAATGCCCGCTCGCCCGGAGCGCGTAACGTCCGGCCCACCACCCTGGGGCCGGACGCTTCTGCCGGCACCCAGAAACGGAGCCCTTCATGACCGACATCGACCGCCGAGCCATTAACCGAATAATCGGCGCGGGGGCCTTGGCCGGCACTGTGGCCCCGTTTACCGGAATGCCCGCGTTCGCCCAGGATGGCCGGCCGGACATCCATCCCGAAACGATGGTTCTCGCGGCGAACGGCTGGGTTCCCAACAACCCGGTGCTGCCCGTGCTGCTGTACCGCGGCGTCCTTACCGGTGCCACCGGCGACCCGGCAGCTTCACGGTTCGAGGACCTGTTCCAACGCAACGGCTGGCCGGCGCAGTGGCGGAACGGCGTCTATTCGTTCCATCACTACCATTCTACCGCGCATGAGGTGCTGGGCTTCGCCGGCGGTTCGGCGCGGCTTATGCTGGGCGGTCCGAACGGGCATGAGGTCACCGTGCGGGCCGGCGACATCGCCGTTCTACCCACCGGCACCGGCCATTGCCGCATCGAAGCCAGCGACGACTTCCTGGTTGTCGGCGCCTATCCGCCCGACCAGCATTGGGACATCTGCCGCGAAGCCCCGACCCAATCGATGCACACCCGGATGGCGCATCTCCGCTTCCCTGCCTCCGATCCGGTCACCGGTCCGAACGGTCCACTGCCTGGCCTTTGGAAACCCGCCTGAAAAAATCGCCCGGTTTCCACCGGGCGATCGTTCTCAAGACATCACGCAGTGACGGGGGCGTCTGTTACTGCCAGTACGCCTGTTACTGCCAGTACGCCTGTTATTCCCAGTAAGCCTGTTACTCCCAGTGCGCCGGGCGCCAGATCCAACGGCCCTCGCGGGGCCCCCAGACCCAGCGGCCTTCGACGTAGTGCCCGTAATGCGGCCCGCGCTCCACGTAATGGCCTGGGTGCCACACATATTGCCTGCCATCCCAGTGCCAGTGACCTGGCTCCCACACCATCCGTCCGCCGGGTGGTGGCGGCACGACCTCCGCGCGCGGCGGTGGAACCGGCGCGTAGCCGGGCGGCGGTGGTTGCGCATTGGCGCTGCCTATTCCGACCAGAAAGACCGCCGCGCCAACAAGAAGCCACTTCATCCCCTAGTCTCCTCAACGAAAGCCAATCCGAATATGCCAGTTGCAGCCGTTACCCTGGGTGGCGGATTGTAACCGAGCATTCGGCCGCCTTCGCGTTAAATATCGGCGTAGCAATGGGTTTCCGACGCCGCCCCCGGATGCGTCGTCGCCCCCAGATGCGCCGGCCCCACCAGTTGCGCGTATTTCCAGATCGCACCGGCATTGTAATCCGTCCGCCGCGGCGTCCACGCCAATCGGCGAGTCGCCAGTTCCGCGTCCGCGACCATCAGCTCGATCGTGCCGAGATTGGCGTCGATGACGATCCGGTCGCCGTTCCTGACCAGCGCCAGCGGCCCACCCACCGCCGCCTCAGGCCCGACATGTCCGATACAGAACCCGCGCGTCGCGCCCGAGAACCGCCCATCAGTGATCAATGCCACCTTCTCGCCCATCCCCTGGCCGTAGATCGCGCCGGTGGTCGACAACATCTCGCGCATGCCCTGACCACCCTTCGGCCCTTCGTAGCGAATGATGATGACGTCGCCTGCCTTGTACGCCCTGGCCTCCACCGCGGCGTAGGCTTCTTCCTCGGAATCGAAGCACAGCGCCGTTCCCTCGAACCGCAGCGCATGCAGACCGGCGACTTTGACGATCGCCCCCTCCGGCGCCAGGCTGCCCTTCAGCCCGACCACGCCGCCGGTCGGCGATATCGGATGCGAAACCGGATAGATCACGTCCTGGCCGGTTGGGAACACCACGTCCTTATGGTTTTCCGCCAGCGTCTTTCCGGTCACCGTCAGGCAGTCGCCATGCAGCAGCCCGCCATCCAGGAGTGCCTTGATGATGACCGGGATGCCGCCGACGTTGTGCACATCGAGGGCCACGTATTTCCCGCCCGGCTTCAGGTCGGCGATGTACGGCGTGCGCCGCATGATCGCCACGACATCGTCCATGGTGAACCGGATCCCCGCCTCGTGCGCCAGCGCCGGCAGATGCAGCCCGGCATTGGTCGACCCGCCCGTAGCACCCACCACCACGGCGGCATTCTGCAGCGCCTTCAGCGTCACGATATCGCGCGGACGGATACGCTGCTCGATCAGCCTCATGACCGCGCGTCCCGAGTCCACCGCGAACCGGTCCCGCTCCTCGTACGGCGCCGGCGACCCGGCCGATCCGGGCAACGCCAGCCCGATCGCCTCCGACACCGTCGCCATCGTGTTGGCGGTGAACTGGCCGCCACAGGCCCCGGCCGACGGACAGGCCGCGCATTCCAGTTCATGGAGATCCTCGTCCGACATCGCACCCGCGGCGTGCTGCCCGACCGCTTCGAACACGTCCACGACGGTGACGTCCCGGCCCTTGAACTTGCCCGGCAGGATCGACCCACCATACATGAAGACGGACGGAATATTCAGCCGCAGCATCGCCATCATCATGCCCGGCAGCGATTTGTCGCAGCCCGCCAGACCGACCAGGGCATCGTAGCAATGCCCGCGCACCGTCAGTTCCACGCTGTCGGCGATCAGGTCCCGCGACACCAGTGAGGACTTCATTCCCTGATGACCCATGGCAATGCCATCGGTCACCGTGATGGTGGTAAACTCCCGCGGCGTGCCGCCCGTTTCGGACACGCCCTTCTTCACCGACTGCGCTTGCCGGTTGAGCGCGATGTTGCAGGGCGCGGCCTCATTCCAGCAGGTGGCGACGCCGACGAAGGGCTGATCGATCTCCTCCTGCGTCAGCCCCATCGCATAGTAATAACTGCGATGCGGTGCTCGACTTGGCCCCACCGTCACATGCCGCGACGGCAACGCCGATTTTTCCCAACGCCTGGTTACCATGGTCGTCTCCCTTCGAATCTTCGCAACCGCCGTTATAGCGCATGAGCGTCCCCGACGGAACGTGCGGAGCCTACGAATCATACGATCAAACAATGGGTTATGTCATCGTATGGACAGACAGGACCGGCAGCGCGCGCGACACGGCCGGCCGCCCGGACCCGGTAAGCCGGCGATCTCAACAACAACTGAAATCAATCGCGTCCCAGCCCCGCGACCCTGTAGATTTCGATTGCGTTCCGCTCTTTTTTTATTATTTATCAATATCCTTCGACCGCTAAAAACAATCGGCTAAAAGAAGCAATCGAATGTACCGCTGTCATTTCATGCGTGCCGGGCGAATTGCCCAGGGCTGCAACCTGAACGTCGACACGCTCGACGCGGCAATCGCCACCGGCCAGAAGATCCTGGCAGACCATATCGAGCCGGACGATTGCGACGGCCTCGAAATCTGGTTGGACAGTGCCCTGCTCTATCTCAGCGGCGGCCCCAAGCGGCTACGCCGTTCCGCCCGGTCGGGTGGTTAGCGCCTCGTCGGCTATTCTCGACGGGAACAATCATCTGCTGGCTTGCACTGCCAGCCATGGCCCTGTTCACGCAATAAGTCATTGCTAATTACTTATATGTGTTTTGTCGGATCGATCTGCCCGCATCCATATGAGGTCGCATTGTCATCCGCAGGAGCGCGTACCCCATGAGGCTTACGAAGGAGGCTCTCTCCATCAAGGTTGTTGTCCGTAGAGCCAGGCGGGGCGCAACCCCATTCGTTTGGGAGATCAACCGCGACAGCATGTGCGAACCGGTCTACGTGTCGCCCGAGGCTTTCGTCAGCATGGAAGCCGCCTACAGAGCCGGACAGGCCAGGCTGGCCGAGTTCACCCCCCCGCCGCGGTCGATTCCGGAAAGTTCCGACCACTACCTCTGATACCCGCGCCGATGCGCCGATTGTTAAGCCTGCGTTAGGGTTTTGCGGCGACACTGTCCCCTGACGGCGATCCCGGGAGGCAGGTATGAGAGGGGCGGCATCGATTGTGGCGACGGCGGTTGCACTGGCCGCGGCTCCAGCCAATGCCTTTGATCCAGCCGGGGCTGACATCATCGGCCTGCGCCTGGGCATGCCCGAAGCCGCGATCGTCGCCACGATACGCAACCAGGGTTTCGCAGTGAGCCGCGATCAGGGCGCGCTGCTTGCGCGCACCCGCGACGGCCGACTCATGATCGATGTGGCGGGAGCCCAGGGCGCCTGGCGGATCCGCTATGTCTTCACCGGCCACGGCCCCGGAGAGCCGGAAAAGATCGAGGCCGCCATTGTTGATCGGTTCGGTCCGCCGGACCAGGCAAGGCCGATGGCCTGGTGCCAGGCCGTCGGACGCGACGGACTCTGTCCGGCCCACGCCCCGTCGCTGCGATTCCTGCCCGGATCGCTCACCCTGCTGCTTCAGTCCGGCAGCGAGGGCCCGTAGACCGCGATTGCTTCAGGCTGGCGCCATCTCGGTCCGGTTTTCGTTGCTCCATAGGACGATTCATGTCCGAGGCTGGTGCAACCTTAGACGATCGCGCTCCAGGCGCGTTGTGTCATCGGCCGGGCCTGATCCGGGCCACCTTATGCACACATGTTTTCTTGCCAGGAACAGTCGACAAAATCCTTTCGTCAACCTTTTGTTCATCTTTCTCCAGTACACCGGGGCCATGAACTGGCGCATTCCCTTGGCCATGATGGCCATACTGGCTCCCGGCCAAGGCCGCGCGGACGTCAATCCGATAATCCCGCCCGTGGCCAACCAGATGTGCCGACAAGCGATCGCGGCGGCGGAGCGGGCGCACGGCATCCCCACACATTTGCTGGCGGCGATCGCCCGGGTGGAAAGCGGCCGCCGCGACCAATCGTCCGGCACCTTCAACCCCTGGCCCTGGACCATTAACTTCGACGGCCAGGGCAGCTTTTACGACAACAAGCCGCAAGCCGTCGCCGCCGCGGCCTCGATGCGCCCGCGCGTCGTCAGGTCGATCGATGTCGGCTGCATGCAAATCAGCCTGACCAATCACCCTGACGCCTTCCCCAGCATGGACCAGGCCTTCGACCCGTCGATGAATACCGATTACGGCGCCCGCTTCCTGGTCCAGTTGTTCGCGAAAAGCGGCTCATGGCCGAAGGCGGTGGAACTATATCACTCCGCGACGCCGGAACTCGGCCGCGATTACGGCCAAAAGGTCTACGCGGCGCTACCGGAGGAGCAGAAACTCGCGACGGTCAACGACCCGCTTCCGCTTGCCCGCGCCTGGGCCGCGGCGAACGCGAAGACCTCGTTGATGGTATCCGCGTTCCCGCATACCGCACCGCGGATCATTCCCCGCGCCACGGCCCTCGGCGGCGAAGCCACTCCGGGCCGGGCGCTGGACTCTTACCGCGCCATGCCCGTCAGGCTTGCATTCCGAATCCACTGAAGCGGGATCGCCGCGAGCGGATCCTTTCTCGAATGTCAGTCGGCGGGCGCCCGCAGCGCCGCCAGCCCGTGTGCCAGATCGGCGATCAGGTCGTCCACGTCCTCCAACCCGATATGGATCCGCACCACCGGCCCGGCGAACGGCTTGCCGCCGGCGGTGCGCGTCACGAACCCGGTGGTCGGCACCGCCAGGCTCTCATACCCGCCCCAGGAGGAGCCGATCCCGAACAGGTCCAGCGCCTCGACGAACCGGTGCGTTGCGGCGGTGGTGAACTGCCGCTGGAACTCGATCCCGAACAGGCTGCATGCGCCGGTGAAATCCCGCCGCCATAGATCGTGCCCCGGTGCGCCCGGCAGGCCCGGATGCAGCACCTGCGCGACCTCCGGCTGCTGGCGCAGCCAGTGCGCCACCTGCAGCGCCGACTCCATCTGCGCCTGCAGCCGCACCGCCATCGTCCGGATGCCGCGCAACGTCAGCCAACAATCGTCAGGGCTGGCATACTGCCCCAGCGTCCGCCCGGCCGCATGCAGGATCTGCCAGTCCGCGTCGTTGTTGACCGTGACCGCGCCGATCAGCACGTCCGAATGGCCGGCCGGATATTTCGTCGCCGCCTGGATCGAGACGTCAACACCGTGTTGGAACGGCTGGAAGTGATGGATGCCCCAGGTGTTGTCCATGAACACCTTCGCGCCGCCGGCATGGGCCGCCCTGGCGATCGCCGGCACGTCCTGCATCTCGAACGTATGGCTGCCCGGGCTTTCGGTGTAGACGACCTTGGTGTTCGGCCGCATCAGCGCGGCGATCCCCGCCTCATCGATCTCCGGCAGGTAGAACGTCGTCTCCACCCCGAGATCGCGCAGCATGGACGACGCGAACGCCCGAGCCGGCCCGTAGACATGATCCGGCATCAGCAAATGATCGCCCGACTTCAGGAACGCCAGTAACGGGGTCGTCACCGCCGCCAGGCCGGTCGAGACGATGTAGCAGCGGGTCCCGCCCTCGATTGCCGCAATCGCGTCTTCCAGCGCCCAATGCGTTGCCGACCCGCCGGTGCCGTAGGTCAGGACCTGCTCGCCACGCCGGGCCTGCAGTGCCTGGCGTTCCTTGACGGTGGGAACCAGCACGGTGGAGCCGCGCATCAGCGGCGGATTGACAAACCCATGCTCGCGTTTCGTCGTGCGTCCGACATGCGAAAGAGTGGTGCGGAAGCCGCGCTTCCGGGTGTCATCAGTCATACGGTCAGCCTACCTCGATCGGTGTGTCAGCGCGTCCGCCCCATTCCGTCCAGGACCCGTCATACACGGCCCCTTCCGGAAAGCCAGCGACGCGCAGCCCCAACGTCAGGATGCAGGCGGTCACGCCCGACCCGCAACTCGTCACCAGTGGCCGCGATCCGTCAACGCCGGCGGCTTCGAAGCGGCCGCGCACCTCGCCGGCGGAGCGGAAGGTGCCATCGTCGTGCAGCAGGTCGGTGTACGGCACGCTGACCGACCCCGGAATATGCCCACTGCGCATGCCGGACCGCGGCTCCGGCACCGCGCCGGTGAAACGGCCGGCGGCGCGGGCATCCAGGACCAGTTCGGATCGGTTCAGCACATTGCGCAGCATGTCGCCGACCCCGCGCACCTGGGCGCCGCGGTAGTCCGGACGGAACGTCCCAGGTTCAGGGGCAGCCGCTTCGCCGTCCCGCACCGGCCGGCCCTCCTTCAGCCATTTCGGCAGGCCGCCATCCAGCACCGCCACATCGTCATGGCCGAACAGCCCCATCAGCCACCAGCCGCGCGCCGCCGAGGCCAACCCTTTCTGGTCATAGAACACAATCCGCGACGTATTGCTGACGCCCAGAGCCGCCATAAGCTTGCCGAACCGCCCGGGAGTCGGGACCATGTGCGGCAGATCGGTGTCCGGATCGGCGATCCGGTCGATGTCGAAATACTGTGCACCCGGAATATGCGCGCGAAGAAATTCGGCGTGCCCGTCCTTCGGTTCATTTGGCAGATATTTCGTCGCGTCGAACACCACGAGGTCCGGTTTACCCAGTTCCCCCGGTTGACCCAATTCCCTGGCCAGCCAGTCGGTTGTTACGAGAGGACCCATTTTCATTCCCATCGGCGAAAGTTTGCATCCTAGAGCATGATCACGCCGGGCGGAACGTCCGAAGCGTGTGAACCATACGATCAAACAAAGAGATAGACCATTTCCAGGCTGGGCAGTCAGCCTGGAAATGGTCTGGGGAGTCCAGATTGGGTCCAGGGGATAGTGAAGCTTAAGACCAGAACACGGAAAGCGGCAGGGCGACCAGGCGAGGTCCGAACCGCAGCACCCGGTCACCCAGGTGGATGACGATACCAAGGACATTCCAGCCCGCGCCCGGCCCTTTTTCCGCGAACCAGCGCAGGTGGCGAAAATCCGCCGCGGTCACCGTCGCCGCGGCCTTGATCGCAAAACCGACCAGGGTGCGGCCGGCCTGGGCGAGGATATCGATCTCCCGTCCCCGCGTGTCGCGCCCGCGCTTTTTAGGCGGCCATCGGGATGCCTTGTTTCGGTGATCGCGTCTTCGCCACGCTGCCGAATTGATCTGCCGCAATGCTATCGCCCCGCGATGCCTGCATGACACGCCGGCCAGCCGCGCCCAGCGGCAGCTTAACGTTCTGTCATCCACGTGTATTCTCTCCCGGCAACCAAAGGGCGAATCCAATGATCGTCGCCGACGTCATGACCCGCAACTGCATCACCATCGCATCCGACGCGACGGTGGAAGAAGCCGTCAATCTGATGCTGTCCCGGAACATCTCCGGCCTGTTCGTGGTCGACAAGGACGGCACCCTCGCCGGGGTCGTCACCGAGGGCGACCTGATGCGCCGCGACGAACTCGGCACCCAGCGCAACCGCCCGTGGTGGCTTCGCCTGCTCGTCTCGCCCGCCCGGCAGGCCGCCGATTTCACCCAGGCCAATGGCCGCCACGTCCGCGACGTCATGACAGACGACGTGCTCAGCATCGCCCAGGACGCACCGCTGGAGGAGGTGGTCGCAACCATGGAAAAAAACCGCATCAAGCGTCTGCCGGTCACCGCCGACGGTCGTGTCGTCGGCGTGGTCAGCCGCGCGGATTTGCTACGCGCACTGATCGGCCGGGTGCGAAACGCCGGCCCCATCGGGATCGACGACCGCGGCATCCGCGGCGCGATCCTGAGCGCGCTGGAAGCCCAGTCCTGGACGCCAATGACCACGCTGAATGTCACCGTGGCCGATGGCGTGGTCGACCTGTGGGGCACCATCACCAACGAGCAGGAACGTCACGGAATCCGCGTCATCGCCGAGAACACCGACGGCGTGAAATCCGTCAACGACCACCTGGTGTATATCGAGCCCTACACCGGCACGGTGATCGACGCTCCGGACAACCCCGCCCCCCGCTGACTGTCCGCGGGGGAAAACCAGTTCGCTCAATCCACGCGGACGATACGTCGGCCGATTGGATATCCCGGCCCCGGCACCCTATCTGCCGGGTGCCATGGGAAGGAGAGCGGAGATGGACCAAGCCGACACCAAATACACGGCGCAAAACATGATGGCCGTGCATGGCCTGCGCGCGCAGGCCATCGTTCATGAGCGCATCGCCGAAGCCCGCCAGCAAGGCGACACAACGGAACTGGAGCGGTGGCAGAACGTCGAAGCGGCGATCGGCGAACTTCGCCGCACCGCGCCCAGCGGAACCGGCCTGACCGGGGAGCATCGCGCCGCACCGACCTGAGTGGCACCGACCTGAAGTGGCTGGGGCGGGAGGGATCGAACCTCCGAATGACGGAATCAAAATCCGTTGCCTTACCGCTTGGCGACGCCCCAACGTGGCCGACGTGATAGGTCGGCCCGCTGCCCGCGTAAAGCAAGAACAGCGTCCGAAGCGCGATCGTCTGGGGCAGAAATCGAGCCCGGCGGTGAATCGCCCTCTCAAACGATGGAAACGGGGCGTGTATCTGCACGCTGAAGCTACACGCCCTGGTGTTGCATCCTCCCGCCCCAAACCCACCAGTCCGGCCGCCTGATCGCGTCGGCGGCCTGCCGCGCGGCATCGGCTGAGCCGAACAACCCGAAGCATGTCGCGCCGGACCCGCTCATCCGCGCCAGCAGACATCCCGAAGGCGCCTCCAGTGCCGCCAGCGCATCGTCGATCGCCGGCGCCAGCGATTGCGCCGCCGGTTCCAGGTCGTTCCTGGTCTCTCGCAGGCCGCCCGCCAGCGCCGCGGCATCCGGCCATCCGCCGGGCGGAAAGCCAGCCGCGCTCGAAAACCCGCCGGCCCGCGCGCGAAACACCGATGGCGTCGAAACGGCCACCCCCGGGTTGACCAGCACCAGGCCGGCCTCCGGCAACGAGGGCGCAGGGGCAAGGATCTCGCCGACCCCCGACATCAGCGCGGGATGGCCGGACAGGCAAACCGGCACATCCGCCCCCAGGCCGGCGGCAAGACGCCGCATCTCCTCCGCCGGTAGCGCGATATCCCAGAACCGGCACAACAGCCGCAGCGTCGCCGCCGCATCCGCCGATCCGCCTCCAATCCCCGAGGCCACCGGCAATACCTTCTCCAGCACCAGCCGCCCGGTCGCCCGCTGCCCCACAACATCCGCCAATGCTCGGGCCGCGCGCAGCACCAGGTTGTCGGTTTCCGCCGCCAACCCGGCGGCGAACGGTCCCGTCAGCGTCAGTGACAAATCCTCCGCCGGCGAAACGCTCAGACGATCGCCGACACCGGCGAACACCACCAGGCTATCGAGCAGGTGATAGCCATCGTCCCGCCGCCCGACGACATGCAGGTGCAGGTTGATCTTCGCGGGTGCGAATTCGGTATGAGCCGTCACGAAACCTCAGCTTTTTGTCGGTGCGTGCCGGTGTCGGCTGAACGCTATTGGCCGCTGAGAACCGGGCCCGTGCGGGCCGTATTCAGCTTGGCTTCCAGCTTCGCCGCGTCATCCGGGGTCGGGTTCAGTGTCAGCGCGCGCCGCCACTGATACTGCGCCTCGATCTTGCGGCCGGCCGCGAAGTACGCGTCACCGAGGTGCCCGTTGATCGTGGAATCCTCGGGCTCCAGCTCGACCGCGCGCTCCAGCGTCTGCACGGCCTCCTGCTTGTGCCCCTGCCGATAGAGCACCCAGCCCAGGCTATCGGTGATCGCCCCGTCGTTCGGCCGCCGTTCGGCCGCGCTTTGAATCATCTGCCGTGCTTCGTCCAGGTTGTGCCCCATATCGGCCAGAGAATAGCCCAGGTAGTTCAGCACGTAGGGCTGGTCGGGCGACAACTGCAGGGCGTGTTCGAAATCGGCCTTTGCCCTGGGCCATTGATGGGACTGCTCCTCGGCCACGCCACGGTCGTAGTAAACGATCCAGTCCGAAGCCGCGGGATGGGAAATCCGCGCGATCGCCTTGTCGTAGGCGGTGACCGCGTCCGCGAATCGCTGCTTCATGCGCAGGATGTCGCCGCGCTGTTCGTCGGGCAGCGGACTGTCCGGATAATCCCGCGCCATTCGCTCCAGATCGTGGATCGCATCGTCCGATCGCCCGAGCCGATCGACCAGCCCGGCTCGGCGCAACTGCACGACGGAGATGATCGGATCGCTTGACGGCACCTCATTCAACATGCGCAAGGCGGCCTGCTGGTGGTGCTGGTTCGCCAGGATATCGGCCGCCAGCAGGCGGGCCGCGGCGAAATCCGGTCGCAAGTCAAGCGCCAGCCGCAGCATGATCATGGAGAACTCGTCGGCGTCCTGGGCCCGCAGCACGGCCGCGAAGGTGAAATACGCCTCGGCGATGCCGTCGATCGGCCGCGGCACCGGGCGCTTGGTGACGTTCGCCATCAACGCCGGCATGGCGATCGACAGATCTGGCGCCCCGGTCGGCAGCGCCGCGAGCGTGCGCTGCGCCTCGGCCGCCTGGCCGGTACGGGCCTGCCAGCTCGCCAGGATCTGCGCGAGGCGGAGATTGGGCTCCGTAATATTCGTCTCGGTCATCCGGTACAGCCCCGCCGCAACCTCCGGCCGGTTGCCGAGGTCGGCGATCATCGCGGCCTGAAGCGCGAACAGCCCCCTGAAGCGGGGATTGTCGACATACGGACGCAGCGTCGACAGCGCGGTATCCGTTCGCCCATCGCCCTGCTGTGCCCAGGCCACCAGCAGCGGCTGCAGCAGCTGCGTCATGCCCTGCCGCGGCAGGCCATGAAACCGTGCCTCGGCGTCCTGCCAATGGCCGGCCTTGATGTCCACGTCAGCCAGCACCAGTTGCGCGATCTGGCTTTCCGGCAACTGCCGCGCCAGCTTCACCGCTTCCGGCCGTCCCGCGTTGACGCAGGCGATGAACGCCTCCAGCATCACCTCCGGATCGTTCGGCCGCTCCGCCGCGGCTTTCAACAAATCGTTGGCGGCGGTCGTCGTGTCGCCTTCCGTCATGGCGAACCGGCCGGCGAGGAAGTTACCGATCGAACCGTCGGAGGCTTGGTTCGAACCCGCCCCCGGCGAGGGTTCGGAGGCCGCGCAAGCCGACAGCAGGGTTAGCGCGAGAAGGGCGGACCGCCGTGCGGTACGGGCATGTTGCATATGCTCACTCTATCAGTCGCAAAAGACACTGTCATTCGGCTTAGGGCGATCGCCTGTGAATAATAGTGAAGGTTGAGCCGCGAACAACGGCTCCACCCCCGTATCACGGTGCTACATGCCGCCGGGATAGCTGGGTCCGCCGCCCCCCTCCGGGGGCACCCAGTTGATGTTCTGCGTCGGATCCTTGATGTCGCAAGTCTTGCAATGCACGCAGTTCTGGGCGTTGATTTGCAGTTTCGGCGCACCGTCTTCGACACCGACGAACTCATACACGCCGGCCGGGCAATACCGAACCTCTGGGCCGCGAAAATGCTTCCAGTTGACATCGACCGCCTTTGCCGGATCGGCCAGGATCAGGTGCGCCGGCTGCTGTTCCTCATGGTTGGTATTGCTGATGAACACCGAGGACAACTTGTCGAAGGTCAGCACCCCATCCGGCTTCGGATAGGCGATGCGCGGTGCGGCATCGGCTTCCACCAGCGTTTCATTGTCGGCGTGCGGGTGGTGCAGCGTCCACGGCGCCTTGCCGCGGAACAGGTACGTATCCAGGCCCGCATAGGCCAATCCGCCCCACATGCCGAACCGCGCGAACCCCGGTCGCACGTTGCGCACCAGGGAGAGTTCCTCCCACACCCAGCTCGACCGCAGCCGGTCGAAGTAGCCCGTCAACTCTGCCGGATGATCGCCGGCCAGTGCCTCGGCCACGGCTTCCGCCGCCAGCATGCCGGACTTCATGGAGGTGTGGGTGCCCTTGATCTTCGGCACATTAAGGAATCCCGCGGCGTCGCCGATCAGCAGCCCGCCGGGAAAGCTCAGTTTCGGGATCGACTGCAACCCACCTTCGATCAGCGCCCTGGCACCGTAGGAGATCCGCCGGCCGCCCTCGAAATTCGGCCGCATCGCCGGATGGGTCTTGAAGCGTTGCATCTCATCGAACGGCGAGAGCCAGGGGTTGCTGTAGTCCAGCCCGATGACGAAGCCGTAGGAGACCAGGTTCTCCCCAAAATGATAGATGAACGACCCGCCATAGGTGGACCGGTCCAACGGCCACCCCAGGCTGTGCTGGATCAGCCCCCGCTTGTGGTTGGCGGCGGGGATTTCCCACAGCTCCTTGATGCCGATCGCGTAGGTCTGCGGATCGCGGCCCGCGCGCAGGTTGAAGCGTTGCATCAACTGTTTCGACAGGGACCCCCGGCAGCC
>DATARX010000306.1:0-6814 GCA_036263955.1 Rhodopila sp. | reverse complement strand
GATTACGCCTGGATTACCGAACAACTGGTGGCTGTTGCCGATACGCATTGCGCCGGGCGGGTGGTTTCGGTTTTGGAAGGCGGGTATGACCTGGATGCGTTGGCAGCCTCGGCGGCGGTGCATGTGCGGGGGTTGATGCGGGTTTAGGAAGGCGAGGGGCGCTGCCCCTCCGGACGATGTCCCTTGGAACCCGCGTAAGTGGTTTGTGGGAGAGGCGGCGACCGAATGATTGACGGGTCCGGGTAGCCCCCTCTCCCACAAACCCCTCATTCATGGGATCAAAGGGGGCGTGGCCCCCTTTGCGGGTCGAGGGCAGAGCCCTCGTCTTTCCCTACTCGAATCGCCCCAGGCGCACGGCGGTGTGGCCGCGGCTGGGGCGCAGGCTCGGCATGACCAAAAGACAGTTGTCGTGCGGGGTGCGGATTTCGGTTTCGCCGTCCACCGCGATCAGGGTGTTGCGGCGGGGGATGATGTCGCCGCCGCGATAGGTCTGGGTGAAGGCGAAGTTGGCGGTCATCGCGGTGACGGCGGTGGTGACGACGGCAATCCTTGGGGCGATGGCCAAGTGCGGCGGCGGTGGCAACGGTGCATCTGGCGCAAGGATTTTCAGGTGATGCAGCAGACCCGCGACGCTGGCGCGGATGATATCGACGGTTGTCTGTTCCCAGTGCTGGCCGGCTTCCACGAGGCAGGCGGCGGCGCCTGTTTCTATGCTGGAAAATCTTGTGTAGTCGATCAGGCGACGGCCGTTGACGTGGCCATGATCGGCGACGACGAGCGATGGCGTGCCGATTGCCTTTGCCAGTTCGCGGCCCTTGGCGGGGGCGCCGCTGAGGATCAGCGCCTCGGACGGCCAGAGCATCGAATGCAGATCGAGCAGCACGTCGACCGATTCCACGAACGGCAGGATTTCGCGGGCGCGGTCAAGCTCGATCGAGTGACGGGGACCGTGCAGGAGGGATTCGTCCCAGACACGGTTCATGTCCTCGTCCACGAAGCGCGAGGTGGTTGGGCGTTGCGGGTCAAACCGGCTGAAGGCGGCCAGGTTCAGAAAGGCGAACGAAAGTTTTCCGCGCGTCGGCATCAGGTTCGCGCGCAACAGGTCATTCAGCACGATCGCGCCGGCGAGTTCGTTGCCGTGCATCAGCGACAGCAGCGCGACATGCGGCCCGGGACGGCCCGAGTCGCGTGTGGTGACGCCTCGGATGCCGATGTTGCCGGCCACCCAGGGCGAGAGATCGGGCGCGGAGAGACGGACCTTGAATTCGGGCAATGGAGCGGGGGGGATAAACGGACCCATCGCGGAGCGGGGGCTTAGACGAGCAGCCGGTCGGCGAGGTGCCGGATGAAGCGATCGCAGGCCGCCAGTTCGGTTTCCGCGATCCATTCGTCCGGCTGATGCGCCTGGGCGATGTGGCCGGGCCCGCAGATGATGGTCGGGATCCCGGCGGTTTCGTAAAACCCGCCTTCGGTGCCGTAGCTGACCTTGCCGGTGCTGTTGGAGCCGGTGACCTGCTTGACGACGGTGGCCAGGGGATGATCGGGCGGCAGCGCCATGCCCGGCATCTCCAGGTTCACCTCGAAGGCGAATCCGCAGGCGGGATCGACGGATTTCATCGCCGGCTCGATCGTTTCGCGGATATAGGCCTGCATGCGTTCGGCGTGGCGATGGGGCGAATCGCCGGGGATGAAGCGCCATTCCATGGTGAAGGCGGCATATTCGGGGATGATGTTGAGGATGGTGCCGCCGGTGACCGTGCCGACGTGGATCGTGGTGTGGTTGGGGTCGAAACCGTCCTCGAACGGGCCTTCGGCTTGCAGGCGGCGGGCTTCGCGGGCGACCCAGGCGATCGCCTCCCCGGCGGCCTGTACCGCGTTGACGCCCTTCGATGGTTCACTGGAATGGCCGGTGCGGCCGCGCACCGTGACATCGAGGTTGAGTTTGCCCTTGTGCGCCAGGATCGGCTTCATGCCGGAGGGTTCCCCGACCACGCACAAATCGGGGCGCAGGCCGGACTCGTTGAAATCCTCGATCAATCGCTTGGCGCCGGCGCAACCGACTTCCTCGTCGTAGCTGATGAACAGGTGCAATGGACGAACCAGCGGGCGGGCCTGGAAATCCGGCACCGCGGCGAGGCAGGCGGCGACGAAGCCCTTCATGTCGCAACTGCCGCGACCGAACAGTTTGCCGTCGCGGCGGCGCAGGGCGAACGGGTCGGTGGTCCAGGCCTGGCCGTCCACGGGAACGGTGTCGACGTGGCCGCTGAGGGCCAGGCCGCCGGGCTGGCGGGGGCCGATCATGGCATGCAGATTGGCCTTCCGGCCGTCGGCACCGGAGCTGACGCGATAGGGCACGCCCAGGCCGTCGAGGTAGTCCCGGACGAAGCCGATCAGTTCAAGATTGGAGTTGCGGCTGGTGGTGTCGAAGGACACCAGCCGCTCCAGCAGGTCGGTGGTCGTCATGCGCGTGGCGACGGTTGGATTCGGGTTCATCATGTCAGTCTATACGGGTCTGTCGCGGCGGCAACCGCGGGGCGGCCGGATTGAGGCGTGTTTGCCGGGCGCCCCCATGGTTCGCGTGAAGAAAAACGCAGGCTCACATTTAGTTGAGGTGTGGCGTGTGACGATACGGCCGGCCGGAATGGGCGGGCGGCGTTGCGCGACTGCCGGGGCTGGCGGCCCTTGTTTCGGCGGCATGGCGGCGCTTCGGCCGCCCGCATGATGCGGCGCATCGTGCGGCGTTCAGAGGTCGAGATCGGTCAGGCCGGGATGATCGGCGGGCCGCGGGCCGCCGCGGTCCCAATGGAACAGGCGTTGTTCCGGACTGATCGGCAGGTCGTTGATGCTGGCGTGGCGGACGCGCATCAGGCCATCGGGGGCGAATTCCCAGTTCTCGTTGCCATAGGCGCGGAACCAGCTGCCGGAGTCGTCGTGATACTCGTAGGCGAAACGGACGGCGATGCGGTTGTCAGTAAAGGCCCAGAGTTCCTTGATCAGCCGGTAGTCGAGTTCGCGGTTCCACTTGCGGGTGAGGAAGGCGACGATGGCGGGGCGGCCGGTGAGGAACTCGCTGCGATTTCGCCAGACGCTGTCTTCGGAATAAGCGAGGGAGACGCGTTCTGGGTTGCGGGAGTTCCAGCCGTCCTCGGCACCGCGGACCTTCTGGCGCGCGGTTTCGGCGGTGAATGGCGGCAGGGGCGGGCGCTGCGTGGACATGGTGGTTCCCTAATGGCTGATGATTGCCCTAATGGCTGATGATCGCGTGTCCCGTCATCTCCGCCGGCTGCTCGAGGCCCATCAGCTCCAGCAATGTCGGCGCCAGGTCAGCCAGGCGTCCATCGACGATGGGTTGCGTGCCCGGGCCCATCAAGATGACGGGGACGGGGTTTGTCGTGTGCGCGGTGTGCGGGCCGCCGGTTTCCGGATCCTTCATCAGTTCGCAGTTGCCGTGGTCGGCGGTGACCAGCAGCGCGCCGCCCTGGCGCTTGATGGCTTCGGCGATGCGGCCGAGGCCGGTGTCGACGGTTTCCACCGCCTTAATCGCGGCGGCGAGCACGCCGGTGTGGCCGACCATGTCGGGGTTGGCGTAATTCAGGATGATGAGGTCGTATTTTTGTGAATCGATCGCCTCCACCGCCCGGTCGGTCAGTTCGGGGGCGGACATTTCCGGCTGCAGATCGTAGGTGGCGACCTTGGGGGAGGGGACCATGATGCGGTCCTCGCCCTTGAACAAGGTTTCCTGGCCGCCGTTGAGGAAATAGGTGACGTGCGGGAATTTTTCCGTCTCCGCCATGCGGAGCTGGGTTTTGCCGGCGTTGGCGACGACCTCGCCCAGGATGTTTTGCAGTTTTTCGGGGGCGAAGAGGACGCCCAGGAAGGGGGCGAGGGCGTCGGAATAGCGGGTCATGCCGACGGCCGCGGCGAATTTTACAATGTGTTTGCGGGGGAAGCCGTCGAACTCCGGATCGAGCAGGGCGGCGAGAATTTCGCGGACGCGGTCGGCGCGGAAGTTGAAGCAGAGGATGGCGTCGCCGTCCTTCATGCCGGCGTAGTCGCCGATGATTGAGGCGGGGACGAATTCGTCGAATTTTCCGGCGGCGTAGGCGGCCTCGATGGCGGCTTCGGGGGTTGGCACGCGTGCGCCTTGGGCTTCAGCGATGGCGTTGTAGGCCTGGGCGACGCGATCCCAGCGGTTGTCGCGGTCCATCGCGAAGTAGCGGCCGATGACGGTGGCGACGGGGACGTCGCTGGGCAGCGCGGCTTGCAGGCGCTTGAGGTCGTCGGCGGCGGATTGCGGCGGCGTGTCACGGCCATCGGTGAAGGCGTGCAGGACGGATTTGATGCCGGCTTTGTGCAGATAGCCCGCGAGGGCCGCGCCGTGATCCTGATGCGCGTGGACGCCGCCCGGGGATACCAGGCCGATCAGGTGGCAGGTGCCGCCGGATTTCTTCAGGGCCGCGATCAGATCGGTGAAGGCGGGGGCCTGGGCGATGCTGCCGTCCGCCACCGCTTCGCCGATCCGCACCAGTTCCTGTTTCACCACGCGCCCGGCGCCGATGTTGAGGTGGCCGACTTCGGAGTTGCCCATCTGGCCGTCGGGCAGCCCGACATCGCGTCCGGAAGGATGCAGCAGGGCGTGCGGGCAGGAGTCCCACAGACCGGAAAAGGCCGGTGTCCTGGCGAGGCGCACGGCGTTGTCGGCGGTTTCCGCGCGCCAGCCGAAGCCGTCGAGGATTACCAGCATTACCGGTCTTGTCGCCATGCCGTTCCAGTCCTTTTGTTTGTGCGCGCGTGGTGCCTTGGGCGCTTGCGTAACGCCCAAGGTCGCGGCGAACAAGCGGCAGAAGTCGGGCTATTTGGTGGCGGCGGCGGTTTCCACGTAGGCGGATCCGGTCACCGCTTGCAGGCCGGCTTTGGCGGTGACGGCATCCTGTGTGAAGATGCCGCCGCTGGCGCCGATGGCGCCGATCAGTTTGCCGTCCACGACGATCGGGAATCCACCCTCGCTGGCTACGCCGCCGGTCACGGCGAGCAGGCTGAGCGACGAGGGGGAGCCGCCGGTGTTGATCGCGCCCTGGAAGACGCCGGATGCGCGGCGGTACAGCGCGGCGGTGCGGGCCTTGGCCTGGGAGATCGGGATCGAGGCGTACTGGGTGCCGTTCATCGTTGCATGTGCAATCAGATTGCCGCCCGGATCGACGATCGAGATGGACATCTTCCAGTTATGCTTTTTGGCTTCGGTCATGGCGGCGGTGATCGCGCTCTGCGCCTGGTCGACCGTGATGGGGGTGCCGTAGGGAATGTCGAAGGGCATCGCCTCGGGGACGGGCGCGGGGGCCTGAGCCCGGGCTTCGACGAATGCCGATGGTATGAGTACAGTAGCGGCGATGAGTATTGCGGCGATGCGCATTGACAGAGTCTCCCGTTTATTTTCTCGGCCGCTTCATTGGCGGCTCTTGCTTGATAGTTCCAAACCGGGTCTTCGGCAAGATATCGTGGCCGGTTGGAAAGCTTGACCATTGAAGCCGGGCGGTTTCCCATACAGTCGAGGCAAAATAAGAACGGGAGCGACCCATGCATGATACGGTGATCCGAGGCGGTACCATTGTCGATGGGACCGGGCGAGCGGCCTATACCGGGGACGTGGCGCTGGATGGCGGGACGATCGCCCAGGTGGGCGGCAAGGCTGGCCCGGGCAAGCGGGAGATCGACGCGAACGGCTTGCTGGTGACGCCGGGCTGGGTCGATGTCCATACTCATTACGATGGGCAGGCAACCTGGGATCCGGTGCTGGCGCCGTCGTCGTGGCACGGCGTGACCACGATCCTGTTCGGAAATTGCGGCGTCGGGTTCGCACCGGTGCGTAACGAAGATCATTCCGCCTTGATTGGTATGATGGAATCGATCGAGGAAATTCCGGGGATTGCACTGGCGGACGGGTTGAAATGGAACTGGGAGACGTTTCCGCAATACCTGGATGCGCTGGAGCAGATGCCGCGGGCGATCGATATCGCCGCGCAGATTCCGCATCATCCATTGCGGGTCTATGTGATGGGCGAGCGGGCGATCAACCGGGAGCCGGCGACGGGTGAGGATATCGCGGCGATGCGGGATGCGGTGCGCGCAGGGCTGCGCGCGGGTGCGTTCGGATTCACGACGTCGCGCACCAATTCGCACAAGACGCCGACGGGCGAGATGGTGCCCGGGCGTTACTCCGAGGTCGATGAACTGCTGGGGATCGGATCGGCGTTCAAGGGACTTGGCTTTGGCGCGTTCGGGGTGAACAGTGATTTCGATGACGAGACGGAAGAGTTGGGGTGGATGACGAAGTTCGGCCAGGAGACGGGGCGGCCGGTGTGGTTCCTGCTGACCGATCGGCCCACTGACAAGGTGCGCTGGAAGCGGTTGATGGACGGGGTGCATAAGGCCCGGGCGGACGGGGCGATGGTCACGGCGCAGGTGGCCGGGCGGCCGGTTGGGGTGATGCTGGGGATCGATACGGCGCTGCATCCGTTTTCGATCCGGCCGAGCTACCAGGGGTTGTTGAAGCTGCCGGTGGCGGAACGGATCCGGCGGATGCAGGACCCGGCGTTCCGTGCGCAGGTTCTGGCGGAAGCGCCTTCGCCGGCGCTGCTGAACCGGCTGTCGCAGTTCCGCCAGCATATCGTTACTCGGTGGAACCGGATGTTCCCGATGGACGATCCGCCGAACTATGAGCCGGAAGAGAAGGACAGCATCGCGGCGATGGCCGTTCGGTCCGGGCAGACCCCGGATGAGGTGGCGTATGATTATCTGGCGGGCGGAGCGGAGCGGT
>DATARX010000305.1:0-7457 GCA_036263955.1 Rhodopila sp. | reverse complement strand
TCGGACGCCTGCCGCCGGTGCAGGCGATCGGCCGCTGGAGCGAGCCGGACTTCGCGGTGACCGCCACCACCGGCGCGGTCGGCCTGTGCGGCGTGCTGATGCTGTGCCTGGGCGTGCTGGCGCCACAGGCGGATTTTTCGTGGATCGACCCCGATTACGGCGCCATCGCCAGCCAGGCCGGGCAGTTCGTGCCGTCGCTGATCGGCGCCGGCCTGGTGCTGATGGCGATCGGGCTGTCGCAACGGGTCAACCTCGCCTGGGGCCTGACGATCCTGCTGCTGGTGATGGGCGCGGCGTTCGCGGCGACGCAGGACAACCGGCTTTGGGTGTCGGGCATCCTGGTATTGACGACGCTGCTGCTCGCGCCGTTCCGGGCCTGCTTTTATCGCCATGCCCATCTGTTGAGCGGGCCGCTGCAGCCTGGCAGCGCCGTGACGCTGGCGGTGCTGGGGTTTTGCCTGTTCTCGCTGGCGATGACCCGGCCGCACACGCACCTGCTGAAAAACAATGCGTTCTGGGCGGTGATCATGTCGCGGGAACTGCCGAACACGGTCCGGCTGGCGGTCGCGATCGCGGTGTTGCTGGGGCTGACGGCGATGTGGCTGCTGCTGCGGCCCGGCCGGGTGCGGTATCTGCCGTGGGACGGCAATGCCCAGCAACTGTTGCGGGACTGGGGTGGCGGGACGGCGCAGAACGCGGACGGGGTGGTGCTCGGCGAGTCCGCCCGGGCGGCTATTCCGTTCCGGCGGTGCGGCCGGGTGCTGCTGGGCCTGGGCGATCCGGTGGGCGATGAAACCGATCGGGTTTCCGCGATCTGGCGGTTGCGCGACCTGGCACAGCAGGAAGGCCTGGATGCCGCGGTCTGGCACGCGGGGCCGGAACTTTTGAAAGTGTATGGCGATCTTGGCCTGACGGCGCTGCCCTTGGGGTCGGATGGGCTGCCTCTGCCAGAGTCGGAAGGTGATACGCCATCGTCTGCGCAATATCTGGTCTGCGTCGCGGAGCGGGACCTGAACCTGCTGCTGCCGGTGCTGCCAAGCCTGGCGAAGGGGCTGCGGCCGAGCGTGCCCGCACCGGCCTGAGGCATGGAGATCCTTATTCTGGTGCTGGTGGCCGCGGCGCTGGCGGCAAGCGTCGGGACTTTCGCCGTGGTTTTGCGCCAGGCGCACGCGCTGCAGGCGTTGCGGCTGCTGGCCGAACAGACCCAGGCGGGGCTGCGGGCGGAGAATGAAACCACGCGCAACGCGGTGCGGGCGGGGGAAACCGGCGGCGCGGAGCGGCTGGCCGGGCTGAAGGGCGCGCTGGATGTCGGCATCGAGCAGATCCGGACGGCGCTGTCGCGGGACCAGGGTGCGTTGCGGCTGGCCTTGGCCGAGGGACAGGCGAAGACCGTCGCACAGACCGGCGCGCATTTCGAGACGGTGCGCGAGTTGCTGGACCTGAAATTGCGGGAACTGCGGGAAGGCAACGAAGCCAAGCTGGCGGAGATCCACAAGACGGTAAACGAACAGCTGCACGCCGCGGTCGAGAAGCAGATGGGCGAGAGCTTCAACCGGGTGATCGACCAGTTCACCGCGGTGCAGAAAGCGATGGGCGACGTGCAGGCCGTCACCGCGCAGATCGGCGACATCAAGCGCCTGTTCAGCAACGTGAAAACCCGCGGCGGCTGGGGCGAGACCCAGGTGCGGGCGATGCTGGACGATATCCTGCCGCCGGGCGCGTACGAGACCAACAAGAAGGTAAGGCCGGACAGCGACGATGTGGTCGAGTTCGCGGTGATCATGCCGATGCGCGGCGAGAACCGGCCGGTGCTGCCGATCGATTCCAAGTTCCCGATCGAGGATTACGAACGCCTGCTGGCCGCGTCCGAGGCCGGCGACGTCGAGGCCGAACGCGGTGCGACGCGGATGCTGGAGCGCCGGGTGCGGGAGGAGGCGCGCAAGATCGCGGCCAAGTACATCGCCCCACCGGTGACGGTCGAGTTCGCGATTCTGTATCTTCCCACTGACGCGCTGTATGCCGAGGTGGCTCGTATTCCCGGCCTGGTGGACGATATCGGCCGGGAGTGCCGGGTGCTGCTGATGGGGCCGACGCTGTTTCCGGCACTGTTGCGGACGATCCATCTCGGGTTTGTGACCTTGGCGCTGGAACACAAGGCCGACCAGATCCGCGACCTGCTGGGCGCCACGCGGACCGAGATGCTGAAGATGGACGACGTGCTGGATCGGCTGGCCAAGCAGGCTGGCACATTCTCCGCCACCATCGACAAGGCGCGGGTGCGCACCCGAGCGGTGGGGCGGAAACTGCGCGGGGTGGAGCAGATCGAGGCGGCCCAGGCGGAGACCCTGCTGGACCTGGGCGGGGTGGCGACGGTCGCGGACCTGGACGAAATGGATGCGGAGTCAATCGAGGCGGAGCCCGGCGCCTGAGGCCGTGGCGACGCTGGCTGGAAACCGCGCCAGGCCGGAAACCCATGACCGGCTGGATGGCATTGGCCTGACCGCGGTGGGGATCGCTTGACAATGGCAAAAAGAACTTTGTCGGTCACCGGGATTTCGGGCGATTCGCTCTGGCGCGGGGCGCGCCAGCTTGTATAGTGAGAGGCCTGTCGTGACGACTTATGTGCGGTATGCAACACAAGGGAAGGTTGCTATGCTTTCCTAGGTTTGCATCCGAACGGGGAGCAACCGGTGATCGGGCCTTTGCGGGTACTGGTCGCCATGAACAACGCGTATGATAATAGGGACGATTTTCTCTTGAACATGACCAACCGCGGCCGCGGACGCCCAAGCCGGCGCCGCGGCTTCGATGACGACTTTGCCTTCGATCGTGCTCCGCCAGGCGACATGCCGCGGGCCGCACCGTCTTGGCCCTCCTCGGCGGGTTTCGGCCCAGAGCACGACGCAACCGTCAAGTGGTTCAACCCTGAGAAGGGGTTTGGCTTCGTGGCGCTGTCCGATGGTTCGGGCGATGCGTTCCTGCATGCCAACACGCTCAATCAGTCCGGCCACAATGCCGTGAGCCCGGGCGCGACGTTGCGAGTTCGCATCGGCCAGGGCCAGAAAGGCCGCCAGGTGTCGGAGGTGCTGTCGGTCGACGAGAGCACGGCGACCCCGTCTGCCGGCCGTGGCGCTGGTGGGGCTCCGCGTGGTCCCGGCGGCTTCGGCGATCGGGCCGGTGGCGGTGGTTTCGGCGGCGGTGGGTTCGGTGGCGGCGATCGTGGCGGCGCCCCGCGTCGTGGTGCGCCGACCGGTCCGACCGTGGAGATGCAGGGTACCGTGAAGTGGTACAATGCGACCAAGGGCTTCGGCTTCGTGGCGCCGGCCGAGGGCGGCAAGGACGTGTTCGTGCATGCCTCCGCACTGCAGCGGGCCGGCGTCATGCAGCTCGCCGAAGGCCAGACCATTTGGATGGATGTCGTGCAGGGTGCCAAGGGGCCGGAAGCGGCTTCCATACGCATCAGCTAGGCTTCCCTCGTCCACAGGTTAAGAAAGACCCGGCGCGATCGGATCGCGGCCGGGTCTTTTTTTGTTTTGGCCGCTGTATTTTAGCGTTGGATGCTGGGTTTTGGCGTCGGATGCGGGCGGTCCGGGCTATCGCTGGGCCGTGGGCTGCGCCATCCTCGGGGCAAGCAACCGAGGAGGATGACCAATGCCACCGATCGTCGCGGTAATCGCACCGGGCATGATGGGAAGTGCCGTGGCCAAGCGGCTGACCTCGACCGGCGTCCCGGTACGCACCTTGCTGGCCGGCCGGTCCGCCGCCACCGTGGCGCGCGCCCGAGCGGCGGGAATGACGGATGCGTCGTATGGGCAGATCGCCGAGGCGGATTTCATTCTGTCGATCGTGCCGCCGGGCGAGGCGTTGAGTCTGGCCGAAACGCTCGTCCCGGCGATGCGGGCGGCGACGCGCAAGCCGGTGTATGTCGATTGCAATGCGGTCAGTCCGGAGACGGTGTTGCGGATCGACCGCGTGGTGCGGGAAACCGGGGCGGCGTTCGTCGATGGCGGGATTATCGGGCCGCCGCCGGAGGCGGATTCCGCCAAGACCCGGATCTACCTGTCGGGGCCGGAGGCGGCGAAGGTCGCTGTGCTGGCGCAGTACGGGCTGTCGATGCCGGTGCAGCCGGGGCCGGTGGGCGCGGCGTCGGCGATGAAGATGTCATATGCCGGGATCACCAAGGGTTTCACCGCGCTGGGTGCGACGATGATGCTGGCGGCGTCCCGCGCCGGAACGGCGGAGGCGCTGATCGCGGAGATGAAGGTCAGCCAGCCGGCGTTGCTGAAGTGGCTGGTGACGCAGATGCCGAAGATGCACAGCAAGGCGTATCGCTGGGTCGCGGAAATGGAAGAGATCGCCGCGTTCGTCGGGCCGGGGCAGACCGGCGACGGGTTCTACCAGTCGGCCGCCGCGCTGTACGAACGGATCGCGGCGGATTTCGAGGGCGGGAAGGTGGAAACCAGCGCACTGGATGCGTTCTGCGCGAAAGCGCAGCCGTAGGTCTTCGTTTTCGGTGGCCTGCTTATCCCCTGCGTCCGCCTCGTGGTGCGGCGAACGTCGGGGTCGGGCCACTCGTTCTCATTGTTCGAGAGAGCGGTCGCGTCCGAGGTTGGTTCGACCTCGGACGATCGCACCCTGGGTCGCGGGGCGGCGGGTGCCCTGGGTCAGCGATACCTGCCGACGGTGTTGGGAAGCAGGTTTACTTCTTCTTCGCCCGTTCGATCGCTTCGACGATCAGCGACTTGGCCTCGGCAGCGTCGCCCCAGCCCAGCAGCTTGACCCATTTGCCGGGTTCGAGGTCCTTGTAATGCTCGAAGAAGTGCTGGATCTGCTCGAGCGTGATCGAGGGCAGGTCCGTGTAGTTGTGGACGTTGACGTAGCGCTGGGTGAGCTTCGGCGACGGCACGGCGATGATCTTTTCGTCCCCGCCGCTCTCGTCGCTCATTTTCATCACGCCGACGGGGCGCACGTTGATCACCGCGCCGGGGACGATCGGACGGGTGTTGGCCACCAGTACGTCGATCGGGTCGCCGTCGTCCGACAGCGTGTGGGGCACGAAGCCGTAGTTCCCCGGGTAGCGCATCGGCGTGTAGAGGAAGCGGTCGACGAACAGCGTGCCGGCTTCCTTGTCCAGTTCGTATTTGATCGGCTCGCCGCCGATGGCGACCTCGACGATCACGTTGACGTCTTCGGGTGGGTTCTTGCCGATGGCGATGGCGTCGATGCGCATGGTTTGTTCCTTAGAGCATGATCATGCCGGACGGACCGTCCAAGGCGGGTGAATCATGCGATCAAACAAAGAGATAGACCATTTCCAGGCTGGATGGTCAGCCCGGAAACGGTCTAGAGCATTTCGACCCTGAGTGGAAACGCCCTAGCTCATATTTGGCGAGCAATTTCATCGGCCTGAGGTCGCTTCGCGGTTCGAGGCAGGCTGATATCGCGCTAGCCAGGGATCCGTTCGATGTCCACGCCGCAGGCGGCGAGCTTTTGCTCGACCGCCTCATAGCCGCGGTCCAGGTGATACACGCGATTGACGATGGTTTCGCCCTGCGCCGCCAGTCCGGCCAGGATCAGCGACAGCGAGGCGCGCATGTCGGTCGCCATCACCGGGGCGCCGGACAGGCTGGGCACGCCGCGCACGATGGCCGAGGCGCCATGGACGTTGATGCGCGCGCCCATGCGGTTCAGTTCCGGAACATGCATGAAGCGATTTTCGAAGATCGTCTCGGTCAGCATGGAGGCGCCGTCGGCGACCGACATCAGCGCCATGAACTGCGCCTGCATGTCGGTGGGGAAGCCGGGATAGGGTTCGGTCATGACGTCGGCGCCATGCAGGCCGTTGAGCCGCTTGACCATCAGGCCGTCGGGTTCCTCGATAATATCGACGCCGGCTTCGCGCAGGATCCGGACGGTGGCGCCGAGGTGGTCGAGGCGGGCGTCGCGCAGGAAGACGGAACCGCCGGAAATGGCGGCGGCGCAGGCGTAGCTGCCGGTTTCGATGCGGTCGGGGATGATCGCGTGTTCGGCGCCGTGCAACCGATCGACGCCGTCGATGGTGAGGGTATCGCTGCCGATGCCGTCGATGCGGGCGCCCATGGCGACCAGGCCGGCGGCGAGGTCGCCGATTTCCGGCTCCCGCGCGGCATTGGCGAGGACGGTGCGGCCCTCGGCGAGGGCGGCGGCCATCATCAGATTTTCGGTGGCGCCGACCGAGACGAACGGGAAGACGAAGGTGGCGCCCTTCAGGCGGCCGTCGACCCGGGCATCGATATAGCCGCCTTCCAGCACGATGCGGGCCCCCAGCTGCTCCAGGCCCTTCAGGTGCAGGTCGATCGGGCGGGCGCCGATGCCGCAGCCGCCGGGCAGCGAGACGCGGGCTTCCCCTACCCGCGCGAGCAATGGGCCGAGGACGAGGAAGGAGGCGCGCATCTTGCGGACGATGTCGTACGGGGCCTCGGTGTTGGTGATGGCGCCGCCGAGCGAAAGGGTGCGGCCGTCATTGGTGGCGGGGTCGACCGCGATGCCGTGCTGTTGCAGCAGCAGGGTCATGGTCTGGACGTCGGCCAGGCGCGGCACGTTGCTGAGAACCAGGCGATCGTCTGTCAGCAGGCCGGCGGCCATCAGCGGCAGGGCGGCGTTTTTCGCGCCCCCGACCTTGATCTCCCCCGACAACGGGCGGCCGCCGCGAATCCGGATACGGTCCATGTGTGCTCTTACATCCTTGGCAGGGACGTGCCCCGCTGACCCATGTATTTGCCCGCCTTGTCGGCGTAGCTGGTTTCGCACGCCTCATTCCCCTGCAGGAAGAGGAACTGGCAAATCCCCTCATTGGCGTGGATCTTGGCCGGCAGCGGCGTGGTGTTGCTGATTTCGATCGTCACCTGCCCTTCCCATTCGGGTTCCAGCGGGGTGACGTTCACGATGATGCCGCAGCGGGCGTAGGTGGACTTGCCGAGGCAGATCACCAGGACGTCGCGCGGGATGCGGAAATATTCGATGGTGTGGCCGAGGGCGAAGCTGTTCGGCGGGATGATGCAGACATCGGTCTTGCGGTCAACGAAGCTGGATGGCGCGAACGCCTTGGGGTCGATGACGGCGGAGTCGATGTTGGTGAAGATCTTGAATTCGTCGGCGATGCGGGCGTCGTAGCCGTAGCTGGACAGTCCATAGCTGATGACGCCGTCGCGCTTCTGGGCTTCGACGAACGGCTCGATCATGCGGTGGTCCTGCACCATCCGGCGGATCCAGCGGTCGGACAGGACAGGCATGGGTGCGGCTTGCTCCGGTTGGACGAGGACAGTCCCGTCGTCTAGCGCGGATCGATGTCGCGCCGCAAACGGGTTGTCGCGCCGGGCAGACATTGATGACGGGATGACGCATGACGAGAGCGCGCATGACGAGAGCGCGCATGACGGGAGCGCGCATGATGGGAGCGCGCATGATGGGATGGGGGG
>DATARX010000455.1:0-20008 GCA_036263955.1 Rhodopila sp. | reverse complement strand
CGCCACCGGTTGACGGTCGGATGCCAACCCGGCACGGTCCCTTTCAATTACAGGAGGGATACCGATGGCGCGTCCGTTCGAAGGCATCCGCATTATCGACATCACCCACGTCCTGGCCGGCCCGTTCGCGGCTTATCAGCTTGGCTTGATGGGCGCCGACGTGATCAAGGTAGAGGATCCGAACGATCCGGACCAAAGCCGCGATTCCGGCACCGATAACGATCTCAACCATGCCGGCATGGGCACCGGATTCCTCACCCAGGGATCCAACAAACGCGCCATCACGCTCAACCTGAAAACCGAGCAGGGACGGACGATCCTGAAGCAGTTGGTGGCAACGGCGGACGTGCTGGTGGAAAATTACCGGCCCGGCGCGTTCGAGGCGCTGGGCCTTGGATACGAAGATCTTCGCGCGATCAACCCGAAGCTGATCTACGCATCGTTTTCCGCCTTCGGCCAGGATGGGCCCAAGCGGGTACGAACGGCGTACGACCACGTGATTCAATCCACTTCCGGCATCATGGCGATGACCGGCACGCCGGAGGTCAATCCGATCAAGATCGGTGCGCCGGCCGTCGATTACGCAACCGGCACGATGGGCGCCTACGCGCTGGCCGCCGCACTGTTTCAGCGGGAAAGGACAGGCGAGGGCCAGCGCATCGACATGGCGATGCTCGATGTCGCAATGATCATGATGGCGAGCCACGTCACCGGTTATCTGCGTAACGGCAGGCATCCAAAACCCTCAGGTAATCGGATGCCCCACGCGACCTCCATGGCCTATCACACCGCCGAAGGCATGGTGATGCTCGGGGCTTCGAACCTACGCCAGCAAAAGCGGCTCTGGACTGTGCTGGAGCGACCGGACCTCATCAAACGCACCAATGACGAGCGCGACGCCGACTATGACCGCGAAGTGCGTACCCTGACTGAACTGATGCGCACGCGAACGGCGGCGGAATGGGAGGAATTCCTGCAGGAACGCCACGTCCCGGCGTCACGCGTGCGAACGATGGGCGACGCCCTGGCAGACCCACAGCTGCAATCCCGCGGCCTCCTGCACCGGCACGACAATGCGCCCGGAATCCCAGGATCATTCACCGTTCCCGTGGCAGCCTTCAAGTTTCGCCACGACGGGCCGGAAGTGAATCGGCCGCCCCCCATGCTTGGACAGCACAATGACGAGATTCTGACGGAACTCGGGTATGGTCGCGCCGAAATCGCCGGCCTCCGGTCGGCGAACATCATCTGAACAGGAATGTGTCATGAAACTCGGACGCCTTGGGGTTTGGTATTCCACCGACAAGCACGCCGATCCGGCGGCCATCGGCGCGTTCGTCAACACCGTGGAGCGGCTGGGGTATGATACGCTGTGGTATCCAGAATCCCGGGGTTATGAATCGTTCACCGTCGCCGGGTATATGCTGTCGCACACCAAGACGCTGAAAATCGGCAGTTCCATCGCCTCGATCTATGCGCGGGATGCGTTCACGTCGCGGCGCGGCATGATCAGCCTGAACCAGTTGTACGGCGACCGCTTCATACTCGGCCTTGGGGTGAGCCACGTTCCGATGGTCGAAGGCGTGCGCGGTCACGTGTATGAAAAGCCGGTGCCGGCGATGCGGGCCTATCTGAATGGAATCATGAAGGATGAACCTGGCGCGGCGGATTTCCCGATCTGCATCGCCGCACTGGGTCCGCTGATGCTGAAACTGGCCGCGCAGATGACGCGAGGCGCCGTCCCGTACAATACGATTCCGACGCATACCGCCGAGGCGGCGAAGATTCTTGGACGCGACAAGTGGCTGGCGATCGAGCAAAAGGTTACAATCGAAACCGATCCGGCCAGGGCCCGCCGGCTGGGACGCGAGGAATTATCCCGCTATCTGGTTTTGGACAATTATCGCAATGCCTGGTTTGGCATGGGCTTCACTGAGGCCGATCTGTCGAACGGCGGGTCCGACGCATTCATCGATGCCATGGTTCTGTGGGGCGACGCCGAAAGGGTAAAGGAAGGTCTGCGGGCACATTTTGCCGCCGGGGCCACACATGTCGCGATCCATCCGGTGCACGCCGCCGGCGATACCGCGGGCCGCGATGCGATGCTGGCGGCGCTGGCGGACACGTAATCAGGCGACACGGTCAATCCGGCGCTTTGTCATCCTCGAACAGGATGCCATAGCCGCAACGGTCTACCTGAAGCGGGGGGAAACCTGGACCGTCGACCTCGTCACCGGAGACGTCATGCTGGCGATGCCAGAGATCGAGGCAGACATCTCAATGCGGATGTCTACGCCGATGTTGAACTGCCACCCCTGGACATCGTCGAAGCCTGAGCATCGGCCGATGGATGGCCGGCGCACCGGGTCAGGGCCTACGCCCTGACCCGGCGTTCCGTCAGTCCGCCGCCGTGGCGTAAGCCTCCAGCGGCGCGCAGGTGCATACCAGGTTCCGGTCGCCATACACGTTGTCTACGCGCTTGACCGGCGGCCAGTATTTCGACGCCGCCACCCAAGGCAACGGAAACGCCGCCTGCACCCGCGGATAGGCATGCGTCCATACATCCGCCATCACCTCACGCGCCGTGTGCGGCGCATGCTTCAACGGATTATCCGCGCGATCCAGTCGTCCCGCTGCGATCGAGGCGATCTCTGCCCTGATCGCGATCATCGCATCGCAGAAACGGTCGAGTTCGGCTTTGGATTCGCTCTCTGTCGGCTCGATCATCAGCGTGCCGGCCACGGGCCATGACATGGTTGGCGCATGATACCCGTAGTCCTGCAGCCGCTTGGCGATATCCTCCACCTGCACACCCGCCTCGGCGGCGAAGCCACGGCAGTCGATGATGCACTCATGCGCCACCATCCCGCCGGGACCGGCATACAGGATTGGATAGTGCTCCCGCAGCCGATGCGCGATGTAGTTTGCGGACAGGATCGCAACCTCGGTGGCCCGCTTCAGGCCGGCCGCGCCCATCATGCGGATATACGCGTACGGAATCGGCAGGATCAGCGCGCTGCCGAACGGCGCGGCGGAAACCGGACCGATCCCGGTCGCCGGCCCTGCGTCCGCCCGCATCGGATGGTTGGGCAGAAACGATACCAGATGCGAAGCTACGCCAATCGGGCCAACACCCGGGCCGCCGCCGCCATGCGGAATGCAGAACGTCTTGTGCAGATTAAGATGGCAGACATCCGCACCGATCGAAGCCGGCGAGGTCAGCCCCACCTGCGCGTTCATGTTCGCGCCATCCATGTAGACCTGGCCACCGAACTGGTGGATCACGCCGCAGATGTCGCGGATCGCCTCCTCGAACACGCCATGCGTCGACGGATAGGTAATCATCAGCGCCGCCAGGCGGTCGGCGTGCTTTTCAGCCTTCGCGCGCAGGTCCGCCAGATCGACGTTCCCGTCGCGGTCACAGTTGACAACCACCACTTTCAAACCGGCCATCGCCGCGCTAGCCGGGTTGGTCCCATGCGCGGAGGATGGAATCAGGCACACGTCGCGATGCTGCTCACCGCGTGACTCATGCCAGGCACGGATCACCAGCAGCCCAGCATATTCACCCTGCGAACCCGCGTTCGGCTGGAGCGACACCGCGGCAAAACCCGTGGCCGCGCCCAGCCACGCCTCCAGGCGCCTGATCAGGGTCAGGTAGCCGGTGGTCTGTGACGGCGGGGCGAACGGATGAATATCGGCGAAACCAGGCAAGGTGATCGCGATCATCTCGGCCGTGGCGTTCAGCTTCATCGTGCAGGATCCCAGCGGGATCATGCTGCGGTTCAGCGCCACGTCCTTGTCTTCCAGCCGCTTCAGATACCGGAGCATCTCGTGTTCGGCATGATGCTGGCTGAAGATGGCCTGCTGCAGGAAGGTCGAACCACGCAGCACGCAAGCGGGGATCGACGTAACGGCACACTCGAGATCAGCCCCCAACAACCCGGCCAGTGCGATCAGATCGTCACGGGTAACGGTTTCGTCCAGCGCGATGCCCACGCCGGTGTCGTCCACGCGGCGAAAATTATACCCGGCTTCCGCCGCGCGGGCGATCAGGTCTGGGGCGCCCTCCACCACGATCGTATCGAAAAACGCATCGTGCCGCACCCGCAGCCCGGCACGCATAGCGGCATCGGCCAGCATCCGCACTTGCAGGGATACCCGGCGCGCGATGCGGCGCAGCCCCTCCGGCCCGTGCCAGACAGCATAGAACCCGGCGATAACAGCCAGCAGCACCTGCGCGGTGCAGATGTTGGACGTGGCTTTCTCGCGGCGAATGTGCTGCTCGCGCGTTTGCAGCGCCAGGCGCATCGCCGGTTGCCCGGCCGCGTCAAGCGAAACGCCGACCAGGCGGCCGGGCATGGCCCGCTTGAACGCGTCCCTGGTGGCGAAGAACCCAGCGTGCGGGCCGCCGAATCCCATCGGCACGCCGAAGCGCTGCGCTGATCCGACAACAATATCCGCCCCCATCTCACCCGGCGGAGTCAGCAGTGCCAGCGCCAGCGGGTCGGTGGCGACAATCGCCAACGCACCCACTTCGTGCGCGCGACCGATTTCCTCCGACAGATCACGCAGCGCGCCGGTGGTCCCGGGATACTGCAGCACCAGTGCGAACGGGTTCGCGGCACCGATGGCGGCAAGATCACCCGGCGCGACCGGCGCCAGACTGATCCCCAGCGGCTTGGCGCGCGTAGCCAATACCGCCAGCGTCTGCGGATGCAGATCGGTTGCCACCGCCAGCACATCCGATTTGCTCTTGCTCAGGGCGTGCGCCATCGCCATCGCCTCGGCCGCGGCGGTCGCTTCGTCCAACAGCGACGCGTTCGCGATCTCCATGCCGGTCAGTTCGGAGATCATGGTCTGGAAATTCAGCAGCGCTTCCAGCCGGCCCTGGGCGATTTCCGCCTGATACGGCGTGTAAGCGGTGTACCAGCCTGGATTTTCCAGCACGTTTCGCAGGATGACCGGCGGCGTGACGGTACCGTGGTAACCCATCCCGATCAGGCTCTTGGTCGTCGCGTTCTGCGCGGCCAACGCACGCAGTTCGGCGATCGTCGCGGCTTCGTCGATCGGCGGCGGCAGGTTCAGCGCGGAATTGGAGCGAATCGCGCCGGGAATCGTCTTGGCGGCGACGTCATCCAGCGTGGCCGCGCCGACGGCGTGCAGCATCGCCGCCAGTTCGGTTTCGGACGGCCCGATATGACGGCGGGCAAAGCCGTCGCGTTCTTCAAGCTCCGAGAGTTCGGCCCAGATATCCGGCCTCACGACATCCATGCTTACAACGTCTCCAGGTATTCGTCGTAGCCGTCCTGGTCCATCAGCGCTTCGAACGCGTCGGTGTCTTCAAGCTCAAGGCGGAAGAACCAGCCCTCGCCCTCGGCGTCGCTGTTCACAATGGACGGGTCTTCGATGATCGTTTCGTTGATCTCGACAATCTTGCCGGCCAGGGGCGCGAACACATCGGACGCGGCCTTCACGCTTTCGACGACTGCGCAGGTCTCGCCTTCGGCGACCGCGCGCTCCAGTTCCGGCAGTTCGACGTGCACCAGGTCTCCCAGTTGCTCCTGGGCATGGTCGGTGATGCCGACGGTGGCGATGTCGCCGTCCAGCATCACCCATTCATGGTCCTTGGTGTATCGTTTGTCCGCGCTCTTGCTCGGCATTGGGCGTTCCTTTCAGCGTATGTATCGATGGGGCGTGAATGGGAGGGGCACGACGGTCGCGGGGATCGCCTTGCCACGGACGATAAGGACCAATTTTGTGCCGTCGTCGGCAAGATCTTTTCGCACATAACCCATCGCAACCGGACCGTTCACCGATGGCCCGAAGCCGCCCGAGGTGATCACCCCCGCCTCGGTCCCATCTTCCGCCATGATCGTCGTCTGGGCGCGGGCCGGCGCGCGTCCGTCCGCGCGAATGCCGACCCGCCGGCGAATCGGGCCGTTGTCGAGCTGGTCGCGCATCACCAGCCCGCCCGGAAAATCCCATTGCAGCTTGCGACGCTTGCCGATCACCCAGGTCAGGCCGGCCTCGATCGGGCTGGTGAGCTCATCCAGGTCGTTGCCATAAAGGCACAGCCCGGCCTCCAACCGCAGCGAATCGCGGGCGCCGAGGCCGATCGGAACGACCTCCGGCTGCTGGATCAGTTGGTCCGCCAGCGCTTCGGCCTGGGCGGCCGGGACCGAGATCTCAAACCCATCCTCGCCGGTGTAGCCTGACCGGGAAACCAGGACCTCGATCGCGCCGATGGTGGTCGCAACAACGCCCATAAAGGGCAAACCCGAGGCTTCGGGCGACAATCGCGCCATGACCGCGGCCGCCTCGGGCCCCTGCAGGGCCAGCAGCGCTCGGTCTTCCAACGGGGTCAGCGTGACGGTTTCCGGCAGGTTCGCGGCGAGATGGGTGAAATCCACCTCCTTGCGGCTGGCGTTGACCACCAGGAACAGCCGGTTTTCCTCCAGGCGGGCAACCATCAGATCATCGATGATGCCGCCCGCTTCGTTTGTCAGCAGCGTGTAGCGCTGGCGGCCGGGTTTGAGCCCGGCAATATCACCGGGCACCAACCTCTCCAGCGCGGTCGCCACATCGGCGCCGGTCAACATGGCCTGGCCCATATGGGAGACATCGAACAACCCGGCATGGGCACGGGTGTGCAGATGTTCCGCCAGCACGCCACCTTTGCAGCGGGTCCCAAGATCGGCGCCCAGATCGTACTGCACCGGCATCGCATAGCCGGCGAACGGCACCATGCGGGCACCGTGGCGTCGATGCCACGAATCAAGCGGAACCATCAGGAGGGGTGTTGGGGTGGGATCGTCTGGCAGGGCGTTCTGAGCCACAAGCATCTCCGCGAACAGGGCCATCCACCGGCGGGATGCCGGCAGCGATGACCCCCCTCTGTCACGGTACCTGAGAGATTCGGAGCGTGCCGCTCCTTACTCCGTCGGTGCGGATCCCTCGCTTGCGCGCGATCCGGCTTTCCAGAGATCCCTGCCCGTCGCGGTCCTTTTGCCTGAGCGTTTCCGGGGGCCGGTTGCGCCTTCGGCGGCGGGGAAGAACCCGCACTCTCCCGCGGCGGGTGCCTGGGACGCCGGGCAGAATGCGCATGTTGGAGGGTGGATGCCAAGCGGATTTACGCGGTTGCCCAGCCCAAGATGGCGATCCGAACAAACGAGTGTGTGTGCACGCCGACGGCGCTAGCCCATCAGCTTTCTCAGATTGGCCGCGATCTCGTCACCCGACTGGTCGGCCCGTATCGGCGCGATGAACCCGCCGTCCGGGCTCATGAAATAGAGCACCGAACTGTGGTCCATCGAGTAGTCATTCGCTCCGGGACCGGTGTGATGTTCGGCGTAATAGACCCGGTACTCCTTCGCCACGCTGGCAATTTCGTCCGGCGTTCCGGTCAGGCCCTCGATGCTGGGGCCGAAGGCCGCGGCGTACTGCTTGACCACCGCGGCCGTGTCGCGCTTCGGATCCACAGTGATGAACAGCGGCCGAACCCGGGATGCCGCCGGACCCAGCTTATCCATGGCGTCGGCGACGGCGTTCAGGGTGGTCGGGCAGACGTCGGGGCAAAACGTGTATCCGAAATACACCAGCATGTATTTGCCGCGGAAATCCTTGTCTGTAACCGATTTGCCGTTGCCGTCCTGCAGGGTGAATGGTCCACCGATGCCCAGGGCATTGTTGCCGGCGCTATTGCCGAGCCAAAGGAACCCGCCTGCCCCAAGCAGCAGGATCGCCAGCATCAGCCCCATCATCACGTAGAGTGTGCGGGTCGGCTTAGTGGTGGTGTTCATGAGACGCTCCGCTGATTTGTTCGATCGGGTGGGCGATGATACCGCGTATGTCGGCCAATAGGTCCTGGCGAGCCTGCAATCCGACGGCCGTGCCCGGGCGCAGCGCCGCGTGCAACCAGCCATCGGGGTCAACCAGAAGCTGCGAGCCCGCGCTCCCGGCCAAAGAAAGATCGGCCAACACCGCGAAGGCGTTCCGGGGGGCCCGATCGGCGGCGACACAGGAGCCGGGTGGCGGTCTGACATCGCCGGCGGGCACGGACAGCGTGATCGCGCCCTGCCGCGGAACGTCGCCGAATCCATCGCCGAGGACCACGAACACCGCGTGGCCGTGAAGGTCGCCCATCACCGTTGCCGCCAGTCCGTTGCAGGCGATCGTCAAGCCAGGCGCCGACTCTGGTATGCCAAACCTGGCATCCGGCCGGATCGTCTTCGCGGCGTTGTGCGCGCGGACGTCATCGATCAGCGCCCACCGATCGTCCGCCGACAGCGATGAAGCGAAACCAGGCATCGCCATGCCGCCCTCCGGATCGTCGATACCGTGCGTCAGGAACCAGAACATCGCGCCAGCACTGTGCTCCCACGGATGCGGCTGCGTAAGGTCGGTGGATTTGATGCGCAAGGCGGCCGCGGCGGCGCCGTTACCCGCGCCGGCCGCGCAGTGACAGCTAGCGCAGTTTTGCATGAACAGCGCCTGGCCGTGGACGATGGAGGCAGCGGAGAAGCCGGCTGGCGAGGCCTGGAAGCTGGCCGGTTAGGCCTCGAAGCTGGTCGGGCAGGCCTGGAAGCTGGTCGGGTAGGCCTGGACGAACAGCAGGCCAAACGATGGCCCGCGCCACGCGGCCACGGCCAACAGGACGATCAGCGTGATAAGACGGAAACGGCGTCGCACCAGGGCAGCCGCCACCAGCAGGGTCGCCGCGCCGATCGCCATCAGGCTGATAAGGACCTCCCGCGCGAAATCGGCGTCCTCCCGCACCGTCACCAGGCTGGATTGCCAGGGAAACGGCCACGCCGGCGGCTGTCGCCGCCAGCACCAGCGCCAGCCGAACCGTCAGCATCATGCCGCAGCGTGTATGTGCCGCGACGACCCGCAGCGCCGTCCACAATTGGGACGCGTCATCGGCACCCGCAATGGCGGCCGCTTGCAGCGTGACCCATGCCAACCCCGCCGCAAGCGCGACAACCCCGCTGCTCCACCACAGGTGGATCAGCCGGCGGCGCAACCGGTAGGGCGCACCCCCGGCCGCCGGCAACATCCAGGCAAGGAACCCAGCCGTCCCCAGCAGCGACAGAGTCGCCGCCAGATGCAAGCCGCGCATGAGCGCCATGATCGTCGCCAGGCCAACCATTCAAGGCGGCCGTTCTACAACGTTCGCGGCCGCTGGGAATAGCAGGCGGTCAAGCGGCCGGGTTCAGGTGTTCCTGCAGCCGCGGCATCAGTTCCACCAGGTTGCAAGGCCGGTGCCGATTGTCCAACTGCCAGACCAGAATATCGTCCCACCCATCCTTCACGGCACCGGTGCTTCCGGGCAGTGCAAACAGATAGGTACCGCCCGCCACACCGCCGATGGCGCGCGACTGCATCGTCGACGTGCCGATCTTCTGGTAGCTCAGCATACGGAACAACTCGCCGAACCCCTCGATGCGCTTTTCCATCACATGCTCGAAGGCCTCCGGCGTCACGTCGCGGCCGGTGATGCCGGTGCCACCCGTGGTGATGACCACGTCGATGTCCGGATCGGCGATCCACCGCCGCAGCAAGGCCTCGATCGCAGCCGTATCATCCTTTTCGATTGCCCGTGCCGAGACCTTGTGGCCGGCCTTGACGACACGTTCGGCAAGCGTGTCGCCCGAGGTGTCGTTGGCTGGCGTGCGGGTATCGGAAACCGTCAATACGGCGATGTTGACCGGGATGAAGGGTCGGCTTTCGTCTAAACGGGCCATTGTGCTGCCTCCGGCGGGTGGTCGCACGCCCAGCGCCAACACGGAGCGACGTCAGTGCAGCCCGGGCGTCAGAAACGCCATTTTGCGCTCGTGAACCAGCGGCGTGAAGCGGGGAAATTCACCCGCGGCAAGATCGTCCAGGCTGGGGGCCGGCAGGTGCAGCTGGGCGGCATAGATCCAGGAATAGATCAGCGCTTGCGTGACGAAGCTGCGTGTTTCCGCCACCGGAATGGCCTCGATGAACAGCAGCGGGTCGCCGTCGTCATGTATATCCGGCCCCCAGCGCAGGAAATTACCGGGACCCGAATTGTAACTTGCCAACATCCGGATCAGATCGTGATCGATACCATCCTGGCGTGAAAGATAAGAGATGTAACGCTGACCGATTTGAAGATTCGAGGACGGCTCATGCAACCGCTCCGGGGAATAGAACAGGTCACCAGTGATATATTGTGCCGTTATCGGCATGATTTGCATCAGGCCGCGCGCACCCGCCCGTGAAATCGCTGCAGCATCGAAATTGGATTCCAGCCTGGTCAGCGCATACACCAAAGCCGGATCGACACTGAAACCACCGGCCGGATGCAGGCGAGGCATCGGAAAACGCAGTTCGTCGTGCCGATGCCCATCCGCCGCCTGCAACGCCTCCGCCATTTGCGCCGCGCAATCCCGCAACCCCGCGGCCGCAGTCACCATCATCAACGATCGCCCGAACACCGGATTGCCTTGCGCATCCCCCCAAAGCGCACGCAACTCGGCCTCGGCGCGGTCCGGTTGCCCGACCTGCAACAGCGCAAACGCGCGCCATCCCTGCGGCGTTGCCGCCACGGCATCGACGTCCGCCTGCGTGAGCAACTCGCCACTCGGCAGGAGGCCGGTATTCATCCGCAGGATGCGGCGCGCCAGCAGGCCATGGAGGGTCAGGCGTTCGTCGGCGGCCACGCGCAGCCATTTCACCGTCGCGGCGCCGTCGTGCATCGCGCGGCTGGCGCGTGAGGCCCAAAATGCGGACGCCGCATGCAGCCGCGCTGAGGTCGCATGCGTGTTCGCACCACCCTCAAACATATCTCTTGCTAAATCGATACGATTTAACCGCCAGGCGGCGAGCCCGCCGACATAGAATCCGAGGCCAGGTTGATCCGCCGGCGAGGCGCTGTTCAACGTTGATTGGGCGACACGCAACGCATCAGCGTCTTCGTTCCGTATGAACAACGCCTGCGCCACTTCCGCACGAAGTTGTGCGGCATAAGCGGGCGAAATCCCACGTCGACCCGCAATCAGCCGCAGCGCCGACGTGCCGTCGCCGCGCTGCGCACGATCGGCGACGGCACGATCCAGTGCCGCATCGCGCGTGAGATCATTACGCGGAGGATTAATGTCTTCTGGCACCGAAACGGGATCCGGAGTGCGATTCAGGACGACGCGCTCCGGCGCGGGTGGTGGCGTCGCACCCTTTGGCAGGCGGGTCAGCAGCAACGCGCGGATCGCGGCAGCATCAGGAAGATCCGGAAAATGCGTGAGCCAGTCTGTCAATTCCTCCGGCGACGAATGATGATACCGGCCCAGATAGCGGTCCGCCAGCACGGTGCCTAACAGCAACGAATCTTCGAGGCCGGAGATTGCTCGGATTGCTTCAGGAATGTTTCCACGCGCCTGGAATGCAAAAATCCGTCGCATAACCGCAACGTCCTCCGGACGCAGCGGTTGCGGAAATGCAACCTCTGGCGCGCCGCCATGCGGCACGCGCGGAACTGCAAACGCGACCTCATCGGCGCGCGTGCCATCCGTAGTCTGTGTCCCTGTGCCATTCCCCGATCCGGGCATCTGCCCGTGCGCGGCGGACGTGAACGCCCCCGCAAGGATCGCAGCCCCGGCGAGGATCGCCCGGGCAGTGGGAAGGCGGGAGAGCGTATAACCGATCCCTCGCATGCCGTCTCGCTAGCCGCTCCGGCGGTGAGACGCAACCGCCCGCTCTGAGATAATGGTTGATATCTGAGACGAACCAGGAAATTCCGTGATATATCGGGCCGCGGCGTGGGGTCACGTTTATGTATGGGCACTATCGAGGGCACGCCGCAGCAGGCGTAGCCCCGCCCATGCATCCCGCCGTAGCGAAGGGTTTTTCAGCATCTCGGTCAGCCCAGGAAGCGCAAGCGTGGGAAGCGTACCATGCATACCCGGTATGCCCGTTTCCACCCAGCCACGGGGATTCCGGCGCCTATTGGGGGTCTGAGGCAGCATCACGCGCGCGGCGGTGCCCCCGAACAGCACAAGTCGACGCGGTTTCAGCAGTACGACCAGCCGATGCAGGAAAGGTTGGCAGATGGCAATTTCACCCGGCGAGGGCGGCCGCCCTCCTGGCGGGCGCCACGGCAGCAAGGGCGTCAGCATCAGTTCCGCCCGCGTCAGCCCGATGCTGATGAGCATCTGGTCCAGCAATTGCCCCTCGGTCCCGGCGAACGGATGACCGCCGCGGTCTTCCTCCCTTCCAGGTGGTTCGCCGACGATCAGGGTTGCGCTGGCCGGATCGCCCTCGGCGAAGACGAGATTGCTGGCGGTATCGCGCAAGGCACAGCCGTCGAACCCACCCAGCGCGGCACGCAGTTCCTCCAGTGAATGGGCCTGGCCCGCGACGGCCAAGGCCCGCTCGCCCGGCGTACCCTTCGGCGGTTCGGGTGCGGCGGCGGGCCGTGCTTGCATGACCGGCCTCGGATCGACCGGTCGCAACCGGTCGATCGGGTCCAGGTCGATCGCCTCATCGGCACCCCATTCGACCTGGAGTCGTAAGAGTACGAAATCGCTATCCAAGCAGCGCCGCCCGGAAACGATCACGTTCTATGTGAGGAACGAGATTCTTCTTGCCATCATGCGTCGCCGGACCTTCGGTGACCCGCAGCAGGATGAAAGACAGGCCGCCGCCCTCGCGCACCAGCCGGCGCCCTTCCGCCATGTCGGCTTCGCTATTGATCACGTGCACGACCGGAAAACCGCAGCCGGAGGCAATCACGTCCAGCCGCACGCCAAGCCCGGTGTGGCTGTCCTGGTTGCCCGTCTCGCCGTAGTGACCATTGTCCACACAGATGATCGTCAGGTTGGGCGGGTTCTGCAGCGCGATCGTCGCCAGCGCGCCGACATTCATCAGCAGTTCGCCATCGCCGGTGGCCACCAGCACGCGCCGCTTCGGCTGCGCCAGGGCCAGCCCGAGCCCCATCATCGGCGCCGCGCCCATCGCCCCGCCGAGGCCGAACAGGCTGGGTGATTCGTGCGTAAGCGCGGAGAGTTCCCAGGCCGTGCCGGCAAGCCCGGCAACCATCAGGAAATCACCCGGGTTCTCGATCAACGCCGGCACCGCCTGCCGGCGATCCAGCACCGCGTCGGGCAAAGTCGCCGTTTGGAGCTTGTTCAATTTGGCCATGACAATGCGTTCCTTAAAACTTCTTGGCGCCGATCAGGCGCTGCGTAAGCAGGACAGCGACCTGCTGGCCGGACTGGAATGCCATGGTGATGGCGGCGGTCACGCACGGAATAACATCGGATGGCTGTTCCGCACGCAATACGATCACGCCCATCGCCTTCAGAACCGGTTCCACCGCCTGGCCCATGGCGAACTGCCACGGGTTGCCCTCACCGAACTCCCCGCGCATCGAAACCAGCGTCAGGAACGGGAAGCGGCCGCCCTGGGTCAGCGACAGCATGTTGATGGTGTTGCCGACCCCGGACGACTGCATCAACAGCACCGCCCGCTGACCACCGAGATCGGCACCCGCCACCATCGCGACGCCTTCCTCCTCGGTGGTCAGCGGTATCGAATGCACGTCCGGATCGGCGAGCGACCGATCGATCAGCACCTTGTGCCCGGCATCGGGAACGTAACAGAACTGCGTGACGCCGTTCGCGCGCAGCAAATCATACAGCGCGCTGGGCCAGGTTTCCTTGGTGATCGCATCGGCCATTGTTTGTCCCTAATTAGTAACCAGTTTGCAGCCGCCCTGGCTCAGCGGCCGGAACGCCTGATCGCCCGGAATCCGCGCCAAGACCGTATAGTCGTCCCACCGCCCCTTCGACTCGGCCGGTGTCTTCACCTTGAACGTATACATATCGTGCACCGCGCGGCCATCCTGCCGCACGGTGACGGTGCCAAACAGTCTATCCTGGATCGGATGCTTGCGCATCTCCGCGATGACGTCTTCACCGACGATCGACTGCGCGGCCTTCACCGTATTCAGGTATGCCAATACGGAGGAGTAGACACCAGCCTGGTTGGCGGTCGGCATCCGGCCATTGAACCGCTGCCCGAACCGTTGGGCGAAGGCGCGCGTGTTGTCGTTCAGATCCCAATAGAACGCTTCGGTCACCGTCAGGCCCTGCGCCGCCTGCAGGCCCATCGAATCGACATCCACGATCTGGGTGAACAGCCCGGCCAGGATCTGCTGTTTGGTGATTCCGAACTCGGCCGCCTGTTTGACCGCGTTGATCAAGTCCGTTCCGGTATCCGCCAGCGCAATGACCTTGGCGCCCGACGACTGCGCCTGAATCAGATACGATGAAAAATCCGTGGTACCGAGCGGATGTTTGACAGAGCCAAGGACTTTGCCGCCAAGACTGGTGAGCACCGCGGTGGAATCCCGTTCCAACGCCGCCCCCAGCGCATAGTCGAAGCTAATATAATACCAGGTGTCGGCATGCTGGGCGACCATCGCTCGGGCCATGGTGTTGCCCATCGCGTAGGTATCCATCGTCCACTGCACCGTCGTCGGCTGGCAGAACTTGCCGGTGAGGTCGGAGGTGCCGACATTGGTGGCGATGAAGGTGCGATGCTTTTCCGCCATCACCGTATTCACCGCCAGTCCGACCCCGGAATTTACCGCGTCGGCGACCGCATCCACGCCGTCCCGGTCGACCCACTGGCGAACGATCTGGGCGCCGATATCGGGTTTGTTCTGGTGATCGGCGGACAGGATCTCCACCTTGAAGCCGCCGCCTTGTTTGGCGAAATCCTCCGCCGCCATCTGCGCCGCAACGACGGAGCCTTTTCCGGACTGATCGGCGAAAGGGCCGCTCATGTCATTCAGGATACCCACCTTCACCACGGCGGGCACTTCAGCCTGCGCGAACGCGGCCGGCAGCATAAGCGCGACCGCGATGGCCATGCGACGGATAAACATTTTTCTCTCCCCCTGGATTATCTTTTTGATTCTACATCAACTGAAGCACGACGCCAGCACCTGGGCAAACGCTCGGGCGCGATGGCTGGCCCGATGTTTTTCCTCGGGTTCCATTTCACCGAAGCTCTGGGTATCGCCGCCCGGGACGAACATCGGGTCGTAGCCGAAGCCCTTGTCGCCGCGCGGCGGCCAGATCGCAATGCCGTCGATGCGGCCAAGGAATGTTTCCGTGTGCCCGTCAGGCCAGGCGAGGCACAGCGCGGCGATAAACCAGGCCCGCCGGTCGGGATTGTCACCGATGCGTTCCTGCACCATCGCCATCGCGCCGCCAAAATCCTTCGACGGACCGGCCCAGCGCGCGGAGTGAACGCCCGGCGCGCCGTTCAGCGCGGCGACGCAGAAGCCGGAATCGTCGGACAGGGCCGGCAGCCCCGTCGCGGTCGCGGCCGCCACGGCCTTGATCCGGGCGTTCCCGGCGAAGTCGGGGGCATCTTCCTCCGGTTCCGGCAACCCCAGGGCAGCGGCGGAAACCACCTCAACGCCATGGGGACGCAACAAATCCTCGATTTCGCGCAACTTGCCCTTGTTATGGCTGGCCAGCACGAGTTTCTGGCCGCGTGCGAGCTTGCGGGACATCAGTCACCGAGCGCCTTGCGCTGAAGGGCGAACAGCGCGCCGGTGCCGGACCGGGCGAGCGCCAGCAACGCGTGGAATTGCGCCTCATCGAACGCGGATTTCTCCGCCGTGGCCTGGATTTCAACGATGCCGCCGCCATCGGTCAATACGAAATTGGAATCGGCTTCGGCGTTGGAGTCCTCGTCATAATCCAGATCCAGCACCGGCGTGCCCGCGACGATGCCGCAGGAAACCGCGGCGACCTGGCCGGTGAGCGGAATGGCCTTCAGCACGTTCATCTTGACGAGATGACGGAACGCCAGCGACAGCGCGACCCAGGCGCCGGTGATCGCCGCGCAGCGCGTGCCGCCGTCGGCGTTCAGCACGTCGCAGTCCAGGGTGATGGACATCTCGCCCATCGCCGCCCGATCCACCACCGCGCGGAGCGATCGGCCGATCAGCCGCTGGATCTCTTGAGTGCGCCCGGATTGCTTGCCCCGCGCCGCTTCGCGGTCGCCGCGGGTGTGCGTCGCGCGCGGCAGCATCCCGTATTCGGCAGTGACCCAGCCCAGGCCGGTGTTGCGCAGGAAAGGCGGTACGCGTGTTTCAACGCTGGCGGCGCACAGTACCTCGGTGTTGCCCATGCGGATCAGGGCGGAGCCTTCCGCGTGGCGGGCAAACCCCGTGGTGATGGAGACTTCGCGAAGAGCATCGGCGGCGCGGCCGGATGGGCGCATGATTTGGGGTCCTTGGTGTCGATTCGGGCCGGACCATACAGTGTCGGTGCCCGCTCGCAACCTGAACAATCGCAAGCGCAACGGCGACACGCCAACCCGTACCGCCAATGCCTTGAACCAGATCCCTGAGACAGCATTTCCCGCCTGAGTGTGCAGGCCGCAAATGCTATCCTCTTGTTTGATCGCACGATTCACACGCCCTGAACGTTCCGCTCAGCGTGATCATGCCCTAAACGGCCAGAAACTCCTCGGCCTCTTTCACCACATCCGCCAAGGCCCCGTCGGCGAACGGCGAAACCAGCCCGGCCGCCCGCACCAGGTCCTGGAATGGCGCCGATCCGCCGCGTGCACACAGCGCCACATAAGCCTCCATCGCCGCACCATAATCGCGGCGCGACCTGACCCAGAATTGCATCGCGCAGCACTGCGCCAGCGTGTAGTCGATATAGTAGAAAGGCGAGCCGTAAATGTGCGGCTTGGCCTGCCAGCGCCCGCCCTTCACCAGGAAATCCAGATCGCCGTAGTCGGTCCACGGCATGTAGATCTTCTCCAGCCTTGCCCACATCGCGTGCCGCTCCGCCGGGGAAGCGTCAGGGTTTGCGTAGACCTCGTGCTGGAAGTGATCGACGCAAACCCCGTACGGCAGGAACGCCAGCGCGCCGATCAGGTGCATGCGGCGAAAGCGTTCGGCGGCGGCCTCGCCCACCAGCTTGCCGATGCCGGGATAGGACAGGAATTCCAGCCCCATCGAGTTGATCTCGGCCGCTTCCATCGTCGGCCAGAGATAATCGACCCCGGGCTGGTCACGGCTTTCCCAGTTCTGGAACGCGTGTCCCATCTCGTGCGTGAAGACGCCGATATCGTCGTGCGTGCCATTGAAATTGGCGAAAATGTAAGGCACGCCCTCGGTCGGGAAAGACGTGCAGAACCCGCCGCCCGCCTTTCCCGGCCGGTTTTTCAGGTCCATGAAACCGCCGTCGCGCATCAGGCGATAAAAGGTGGCCAACCGGGCGTCCATCCCGTCGAACATCGCGGCCGCCGCCTCCACCAGCAGGTCATGGTCGCCGGCCGGCTTCGGATTGCCGGCGGGATCGACCAACGCCTCATCCCAGTAACGCAGCCGGTCCCAGCCATGCTCAACCCGCCGCGCCTCCAGCAACCGCCCCACCAAGGGGACGACATGCCGCACGACCTGCTCACGGTAACAGGCAACGTCGTCGGGGCCGTAATCCACCCGTCGCAGTCGCCGATACGCCAGCGGCGTATAGGTCTTGAATCCCAGCTTGCGGGCCATGCCATGACGCAGCCCGACAAGCTGGCCGTACAAATCATCCAAGGTCGCGGCGTTTTGGTCGAAGAACCCCCACCGCACGCGTTCGGCCTCGTAGCGCACTGAGCGGTCCGGGTCTTCGGCATAAGGGCCGAGGCCGGCGAGGTTCACCGTCTGGCCGGCAAGCTTCAGCGTCGCGGACGCCAGCAGTTCGGTATAGCGGGCCGATAGCCGCGCTTCCTCCTCCAGGTCAGGCTTAATGATGGGGTCGAACGTGGCCACGTCGGTGTCCCAAAGGCGGAGCGCGTGCTCGCCGACCAGGCCGGCGACGGCGGCGCGGTCATCATCCGCCAGCAGCCGCCGTTTGATCCCGGTTTCAAGGTCGGCCGCTTCCGGCGCCAGCGCGTCGGCATAGTCACGGTCGGCCTTGGCGGTTTCGTCCGTGGTATCCTGCGCAAAGCGCAAATGCACTAGCGCAGACCAGGTCTCGTAGTGTCGCCGCAGCCGGTCCCAATCCGCCACAGCCGCCGCTCGATCACCGCGATCCAGCGCCACCGCGATGGCGCGATAGGCGTCGGCCAGCCCGTCCCGGGTCGGGCGCGGTTCGGCGATGTCAGCGAAATCAACCACCGTCACTCTCCCACGGCTGGCGCGGCGTCCGCCACGGTCAGGCTGCCGGATCGACCCTCATCCCGCTTGAACACCATTCGCCGGTCGTGAAACGCGACAACCGAACTCCGGTGCGCGATCGACACCAGGGTCGCGTTCGGCAAACGCTCCTTCAGCACGCGATACACATCGTCTTCAGCATCGGGGTCGAGACTCGCCGTCGCCTCGTCGAGGAAAATCCAGTCCGGCTTCGCCAGCAGGGCCCGGGCCAGCGCGATCCTCTGCTGCTCGCCGCCCGACAGGCGTTGCGGCCAGTTCTCGTCGCTTTCGATCCGGTCGCAGAGATTGGACATGCCCACGTCCCGCAACGCCTGCGCGATCTCCTGAACGCTGAACGCATCCACGGCGCTGGGGTACGTGATCACGTGCCGCAGGGTCCCAAGCGGGATATACGGGCGCTGCGGCAGGAAGAACGAGTTGGGCGGCAATTCGACCTCGCCCTGACCGAACGGCCAGATACCGGCCAGCACCCGGAACAGCGTAGATTTTCCCGATCCGGTCCGCCCCGTGATCACGACCGAATGGCCGGCGGTGAAGGTGACATCGGCGCTGTCCAGCAACTTCGTGCCATCCGGCAGGCTGACGGTCACATCCCGCAGCCGCACCGCACCCGCCGCACCCGGCATGGTTACGAACCCGCCGTGGTTTTCCGCCCGTGCCTTGACGATCGCCCCGTGGAATGTCGACAGACGTTCGACGATCGCACGCCATCTCGCGATCTCGGCATACGAATCGACGAACCAGGACAGCGAGTTCTGCACCTGCCCGAAGGCGCCGACCGTCTGCATCAGGCCGCCCAGTTGCATCGCACCGGCGAAATAGCGTGGCGCCGCGACGACGATCGGGAAAATGATGGCAATCTGGCCATAGCCGTAGACAAGCGAATTCAGCAGCTTCGTCCGCCGCATGATCTGATACCAGTTGTCGATGACCGAACCGAACCGCTCCCGCAGCGTGACGCCTTCTTCCTGTTCGCCGCGGTACAGCGCGATGCCTTCCATATTCTCCCGCACCCGCACCAGGGCGTAGCGGAAATCCGCCTCCACCCGTTGCTGCCGGAAGTTCAGGATCGTCAGCGGCCGGCCCACCAGGTGGGTCAACGTCGTGCCAACCAGGGCATAGGCGACCGCGACCCACACCATATAGCCCGGGATCGGGATCCCAAACGCCTCGACCGCGCCGGACAAGCCCCACAGAATGCCCACGAAACTGCACAACGAAACGATATTCGACAGCAGGTCCAGGGTCAGTGACAGCGACATCGAGGTAAAATCGCGCAGGTCCTCGGCGATACGCTGATCGGGGTTGTCGGTGCCAACCGCCGCCCGGTCGGCCGTCAGGCTGATATTGTAGTATGCGCGGTCCGCCAGCCATTCGGTCAGGAACTGCTTGGTCAGCCAGCGGCGCCAGCGAATCTGCAGCAACTGGTTCAGGTAGACCGAGTAGACCCCGACAACGATGAACACCACCGCGACCTCGCAGAACCCAGGCATCAGCCCGCTCGGTGTGTGCCGGTAGAAAAACACCAGCTCCAGGAACGCTTTTACGTCCTTGTCCTGCAAAGCATTGTAGAATTCACGCCGCCAGAAACTGAGCACAACGGTGAGGCCCACCGAGGTCAGGTTCATGGCCACGATCACCGCCAACAGGCCACGGGCGGACCAGCGCTCCTCCGACGTCATGAAATAGGGGCGGGCGAGTCGCCAGGCGTCTTTCAGAAAGGGGCCGATACCACGCATGAACCGATTATCTCTCGATAGGCAGGGGAATTTTTGCCTTTAGCACGGCAAGCCAGGTTTCGACGCG
>DATARX010000217.1:0-6194 GCA_036263955.1 Rhodopila sp. | reverse complement strand
CCTGCTGGGCGACATCCGCGACGAGAGCAGCGACATCATCCGCCTGGTGCTGGAACCGAAGACACGCGGTGTCGAACCCGAAGTGCTGATGGAGACGGTGTTCCGCGCCACCGCGCTGGAAACCCGGTTCCCGCTGAACATGAACGTGCTGGACGCCACCCGCACGCCGCGGGTGATGCCGCTGCAGGAAGTGATCCGAAGCTGGCTGGATCACCGGCATGAGGTTCTGGTCCGCCGCTCCAACCACCGATTGGCGGCGATCGAGCGCCGGTTGGAGATCCTTGACGGTTATCTGCTGGTCTACCTGAACCTGGACGAGGTGATCCGCATCATCCGCGAGGAAGAGCAGCCGAAGCCGCGCCTGATCGAACGGTTCAGCCTGACCGACGTGCAGGCCGAAGCCATCCTGAACATGCGCCTGCGCAGCCTGCGCAAGCTGGAAGAGATGGAGATCCGCAAGGAGCACAAGAACCTGTCGAAGGAACTGAAGGACCTGCGGACCCTGCTGAAGGACGAAAAACTGCGTTGGGTGCGGATTACCGAGGAACTGGAGGACACGCGCAAGAAGTTCGGCTCCGGCCCGCTGGGTAACCGGCGGACCGAACTGGGCGCGGCGCCCACGGTGGTCGACGTGAACACCGATGCCTTCGTCGAACGCGAGCCGATCACCGTCATCCTGTCGGAGAAAGGCTGGATCAGGGCGGTGAAAGGCGCCGTGGCGGAGCCGAACGACCTGAAATTCAAGGAAGGCGACAAGCTGCGTCTGCTGCTGCCCTGCCAGACGACCGACCGCCTGACGCTGCTCGCGACCAACGGCAAGGCCTTCACCCTGAAAGCCGCCGACCTGCCACGCGGCCGCGGCGACGGCCAGCCGGTTCGCCTGCTGGCTGAACTGACGAACGAGGACGACATCACTGCCTTGTTCGTCGCCGCCGAGGGGACGAAATACCTGATCGCCTCCAGCACCGGCCGCGGCTTTATCGTTCCGGCGGGCGACCTCGTGGCGGAAAAACGCACGGGCAAGCAGGTCCTGAACCTGAAACCGAACGAAGAAGCGGCGTTATGTGTGCCCGCCGACGGTGACCACGTCGCGATCATCGGCGAGAACCGGCGCCTGCTGGTATTCCCGCTTGATCAGGTCCCCGAAATGGCCCGCGGTTCGGGCGTCATTCTGCAACGCTACAAGGATGGCGACCTGGCGGATGCGAAAGTCTTCCGCCTCGCCGACGGGTTGACGTGGAAGCTCGGCGATCGGGTGCGGACCGAAATCGACCTGCGCCCCTGGTTGGCCGAACGCGGCACCACCGGCCGGCTGCCGCCGAATGGTTTCCCAAAGGCGCCGAAATTCGGCGGGTGATCGATCGGACGGGGCCAGACCATGACCCCGGCGAAAGGGGACAAGTGTTCGATTGTGTCAGAACGAAGCGATCGAACACCGGCTCTGATGCTAAGAGCACGTTCACACTGACCGGAAACGCACGACGAACTGCCGTTTGGTCCTCGTGTCATCACCGGGCGAGCGAGCACGCGAGCGAGGGTTGGCCCGGTGACCCACGACTTTGGCGGGCCAAACACGGCAATTCGTGGGTGGCCGGGCCGAGCCCGACCATGAAACGAGGATACCGCAGGTTTCCAGTCACCGTGAAACCGCTCTAGTCCAGCCAGGCCACCGCCCTGATCGGGCTGCCGGAACAGCCCTTGATCTTCAGCGGAAATCCGATGAACCGGAACCGTCCTTTGCCGACCAAACGGTCCAGGTTCACCAACCCCTCCATGTGCGTGAACCCCATGTCCCGACAGACGTGGTGCACCTCAAAGTTGTTGCGGCCGGGACGACCGGGACTGACCGCCTCCACGCCGAACATCGTAATCCCCTTGCGGCCAAGCCATGTGGCTGAGTCTTTGGTCAGGCCGGGAAAGTCGGTGATGTAGGCGTCCGTGCCGTGCGTGCGCCGGTAGAAATCCATATGCAGCAGCACGGTGTCTTTCGGCTTTATTTCGATCCCGGCCGCGCGCTCGGCGGCTTCCAAATCAGCAATGCTGATGTCGCTCTTGAGTTCCTTGTGCGACAGGTCCAGGCAGACCGCTTCGGTGAAGTAGTTCTCCAGCGGCATCTCATCGATGGTTTTCGCGCCCGGGCGTTCATCGAAATGAAGTGGCGCGTCGACATGGGTGCCGGAATGGTCACCCATGTTCAGTGACGTCACCGCCGAGGAGAATGTGTAGCCGTCGGCGACCCGTTTCTCCTCATGCGTGGTGAACGGCGCGATGATCACCATCGGATGGTTCGGCAACCGCGCCATCTTGTGGTGGATCTCGCGGCTCAGGTCGATCAATTGCATCATCAGGGCTCCGTTTGATCCGCGGCACTAAACCGCGCGCCGGTATTTCATGCTGACGGAACACAGGAACAGCCCCGCGCCCACGCCCGCGAACACCATCAGCGCCAGGTAGTACGACCCGGTGATGCTGACGATCACGCCGACCGTCACCGGAATGACGATGCCGGAGAGGTTGCCGGCGAAGTTCATGCACCCGGCCAGGAAGCCGGCTTTTGCGTCCCCGATCAGCAAGCCCGGCAGCGTCCAGTACATGCCGCACCAGCGCAGGAAGAATAACGTTGTCGCCAGCAGCGCGATCACCACCATCTGATCGTGCACGAAGGCGACCAGGAACACGGCGATCGTTGCCAATGCGGCAGAGATGCCGAACAGCGTGCGGTAGACGGTTTCGGTCGCCCCGGTCTTGCGCAGGAAATGATCCAGTAGCTGGCCGCCGGTCAGTTCACCCGCGAAGCCGGCGAAAAACACCAGGAAGGATGCCCATCCCAGCGAGGCGATGTTCAGCCCCTGCGTCTTCACCAGGAAGCTTGGCACCCAGGTCAGGAAACCATACCAAAGCGAATTGAAGCAGAACCAGCCGATGAACAGCAGCCAGATCGATGGCGCACGGAATACCGCGCCCATCGACGGGACAGCCCCTGCGTCCGCGATCGACTGCCTGATGGCTTCCTGGATATGCGTGCGTTCGGTTGCGCTGACCTGGTCATGCTCATGCGGATGGTTCCGGATATAAAACCAGGCGAATACGCCGCACGCCATCGTGCCGACGCCGGCCACGAGAAATGCCAATCGCCAGGATCCCAGGCTGGCGATCAGGCCGGCGATAATCAGTGAACCGAGCGCGGTGCCCAACGGGGCGCCGCCGTCAAGCAACGCCGCGGCGCGCCCCCGTTCGGTCGGCGTCATCCACCGGCCGATCAGCTTGGCGCCGGCCGGGTAGATCGGTGCCTCGGCGAAGCCAAGGCCGAGCCGGGTGAGCAGCATGGTGATCCAGCCGGTGGAAGCGGCGCCAAGCGCGGCGAAAGCCCCCCAGCTGATGGTCGCGCATGCGATGACGCCGCGGGGCAGGAAGCGGTCCACCAGCATGCCGCCCGGGATCTGCATGAAGCAATAGGTCCAGAAGAAGCTGCTGAGGAGCACGCCCTGGATCGCCGGCGACATGTTGAATTCATGGCTGATCAGCGGCATGGCGACCGACAGCGAGGCGCGATCGATGTAATTGATCGCGACCATTCCCAGAATCAGGAAAAAGATACGCCACCTGACATTTGTCATGCCGGATGTCTTGACTGCCGGAGTCACCGTTCCGGTTACGAGGTCGTTCATAGAATGCTCCGCGGCAATCACCGGCAACCTGGCCGTTTCGATCGATACCGATCAGTTTTGGAAGTCGGGAGGCGCCGGGTCAAGTGGCGTTGCTGTCATTCAAATGACAGAAGCATAATTTTACCGCAATCAGGTCTCAACCCAAGCTGCCGGATGCGTTCCCAATGGGACGGAGGGACGGTCCCATCTCGCGGGCGTTTCCGCCAGCAGCGCCGCGTGCCGCACGGTGTGCAGCCGGCCCCATCCGGACTCGGTGGTTTCCATCAGGTCCATGATAGTGTCCGCTGTCGGCGATGACGTCGTCAGGCCGTTGGTCACCCGGCCCAGGTCGCGGATCCAGCGTCCGGTGCGCGCCAGCGAGACCTGAACGTGCCAGCTTCCGCCGTCCTGCATCCGGCGCATCAGCGCGGTCAGCGCGCCGAACGCCAGCAGGTAGCCCGACCCGTGATCCAGCGCCTGGCAGGGCAGGGCCTTCGGTGCGGTTTGCCCCGCCGCCTCGGCCTCGGCGTGATTGAGGCCGCTGGCCGTCTGCGTCAGGCTGTCAAATCCGCGCCGTTCGGCCCACGGACCGACATGCCCGTAGGCCGACAGGGATACATACACGATGCCTGGACGGACGCGCGCGGCATCCTCCGGGCTGAATCCCAGACCTGCCAGCCCGCCCGGGCGATACCCTTGCACAAAGATGTCCGCCCGCGACAGCAAGTCCCGCAACCGGGCGTTGTTCGCCTTGTCTCGCAAATCCAGATGCGCGGACAGCTTGCCGCGTCCGGTGTCGACGACCAACCGGGGCAGGTTGGGCAGGTTCGGACTGGCAATATTCATCACCTCCGCGCCATGTGCCGCCAGGGTCCGCCCGCAGACCGGCCCGGCGATCACCCGCGTCAGGTCCAGTACCTTGACCCCGGACAGCGGCCGCGCCGCCGCCGGCAATCCTTCCGCGGGCGCATCGCCGATCCGGCTGATCTTCACCACCGGCTGGCTGATCACCGCCTGGCCCGGCGGATGCGCATCCCACTCCGCGAAGCTGCGCATCGCGGTCGCGCACAGCCCGTTCTCCGCCGCCGCGTCCTCCAGGCCATAACCGGTCCAGGATTGCAGTGCCGTGGCCACGGCCTGACGGTCGTAGGCACAATCGAGGATACGTAGAATGCCGTCGCGGTGGTGCGGGAAGTTGGTGTGCAACCGCACCCATCTGCCGTCGCCGCATTGATAGGTACCGGCGATGCGGTCCCACGGATCCTCCGGCGCGGCGCCCTCGACGGCGGCGAAATGTTCCGACAGGAACTCGATGGCCGCATGGCGCATGTCAACCGAAACCAACTGGCGCCGTCCGCCACGTAGCCGCCATAGCGTCGCGGCCGCCAGTCCGGCGGCGGCGATCGTCACCTGTGCCGCGCTGCCAACCATGAAGCTGGAGGGCAGAACCGGATCCCCGCCCGTCAGGTGGATATCGTCCAGCGCGTCCGCGGGAAGTCCGGCGTCGTTCCACAGCGCGGCGAGGTGATGGTGGGGTGTCATGCCAACGTTTCCGGCGGTACGAAATCACGCCAACGGCCAGGGGTTTCCGGCTGATCTCCGTAACCCGCCAGCGCATCCGCCGTGCGTCCGACCAACGCGCGGAATAACAGGTTTCGTTCGGATAGAAACGCGTCCAGTTCGCGGACGATCCGGGTTAATCCACCAAAGCCTTCATGCATCGTGATCGACAACGCCTCCACCGCGCTGGCCCCGGACAACGCCATCCGCGCCACATCGCCGCCGGAGCGCACGCCATTGGTACCGATCAGCGGAAAGTCGCTGCCCGCGGCCTTGCGGGTCAGTGCCAGAAACCGGCAGACGATCGGCAACGCCCAGCCCCCGCCATACGCGCCGGACGTGCCGAGCAGCGGGGCGAACGTTTCGAGGTCCGGGACCAGTCCCATGAATCGCCCCATCATGCAGACCGCGTCCGCGCCGCCCCGCTTCGCCGCCAGCGCCAGCGCCGGAAGGTTCGAGGAAAGCCCGGTGAGTTTCACCCACAACTGCATGCCGTCGGTCGCCGCCCGCACCCGCCGCACCAGTGCCGTCAGTCGCTCCGGATCGGTTTCCTGCACGATCGCGCCGGGCGTCGCTTCCGACGCATGCGGCGCGCCAACGTTCAGTTCCAAGACCCGTAAACCGGCCGCCCGAGCCTGCGCGGCGATCGAAACCGCGCCGTCGGCGCCGGCATAGACGATGCTGGCGGCAACGAATTTGCCCTCCTGTCCGGCCTGCTGGTCGATCGCCGCGATCGCGGAAAACCAGTCTGCCACCGCACGCTGGGACAGACCTGATCGGTTCAACAGCGACACGCCCCGACCCGAGGTCGGCATTCCGGATGCGTCCAGCCGGACATAGTCGGCACGGTCCAACTGCCGGCCGCCAGCCGGATTTTCATTGACCGATTTCGCAATCACCCCAGCAACCCCCGCATCCAGCGCCGCTCGGATTCCGGCTTCCGTCATGACCGGCTCGCCGGATCCGCAGATGATCGGGTTGACCAGG
>DATARX010000240.1:0-13210 GCA_036263955.1 Rhodopila sp. | reverse complement strand
GATGCTGTCCGACAGCTTGATCGGATTGCCGACGGACAGATATTTCCCACGGGTCGGGTGGTCGACCTCCACCACCGTGCCGGTCGCACGCAGGGAGGCTTCCTCCGCGAGTTCCTTCATCGACAGGATCGGGCCGCACGGGATGTCGTACTTGTTCAGGATGTCCATCGCCTCGAACTTCGTCTGCGTCATCGTCCATTGCTCGATCGTGTCGAAAATGGACTTCAGGCGCGGCAGGCGTGCGGCAGGCTTGGCGTAATCCGGATCAGTTTTCCATTCCGGCTTGCCGATCACATCGCAGATCGGCTCCCACACCGGCGCCTGGGCGATGAAGTAGATATAGGCGTTCGGGTCGGTCTCCCAGCCTTTGCACTTCAGGATCCAGCCCGGCTGGCCACCGCCCGACGCATTGCCAGCGCGCGGCACCGCCTCGCCGAATTCGCCATCCGGATATTGCGGGTATTCAGTCAGCGGCCCATGCGCCAGGCGTTGCTGGTCGCGCAGCTTGACCCGGCACAGGTTCAGCACGCCATCCTGCATCGCCACGTCGACCTTCTGGCCACGGCCGGAGGTATTGCGCTGGAACAGCGCGGCGACGATGCCAAGCGCCAGATGCAGGCCAGTGCCGGAGTCACCGATCTGCGCGCCGGTCACCAGAGGCGGGCCGTCGTCAAAGCCGGTGGTCGACGCCGACCCGCCGGCGCACTGGGCAACATTTTCGTAGACCTTGCAGTCCTCATACGGACCCGGGCCGAATCCCTTGATCGAGGCCAGGATCATCCGCGGATTCAGTTCCTGGATCCGCGCCCAGGTGAAGCCCATCCGATCCAGCGCGCCGGGGGCGAAATTCTCCACCATCACGTCGCAGGATTTCACCAGCGCTTCCAGCACCTCCTTGCCGACCTTGTGGCGCCCGTCGATTTCGATCGAGCGCTTGTTGTGGTTCAGCATGGTAAAATACAGGCTGTCCGCGCCTTTGACATCCTGCAGCTGCCCGCGGGTGATGTCGCCAACGCCCGGCCGCTCGACCTTGATCACGTCGGCGCCGAACCAGGCGAGAAGCTGGGTGCAGGTGGGGCCCGACTGAACATGCGTGAAGTCCAGGATACGGACGCCGTCGAGTGCTTTCATCGTCGATTTCCTCACTTCGTCTTCAGGTTGCTCTTGGGATTGAGATTGCCGATGTTGCCGCTCTCGCTACCCGCCGCCGGATCGATCGCCGCGTTGATCAGCGTGGGCTTCCCGGACTCGATGGCCGTATCGACCGCGCGCTTCAGCTCGTCCGGCGTGGTCACATGGACGCCAACCCCGCCAAATCCCTCGATCATCTTGTCGTAGCGGGAGCCCTTGACGAACAACGTCGTCGCCGGGTCGGTGCCGCCGCTCAGATTGACGTCCGTGCCACGATAAATGCCGTCGTTGTTGAACACGACGACGCAGACCGGCAGGTTGTAGCGGCAGATCGTCTCCACTTCCATGCCGGAGAAGCCGAACGCGCTGTCGCCCTCGATCGCCAGCACCGGCTTGCCCGTCTCGATCGCCGCGGCGATGGCGAAACCCATGCCGATGCCCATCACCCCCCAGGTGCCGACATCGAGCCGCTTGCGCGGCTGATACATGTCGATCACGCCGCGTGCCTGGTCGAGCGTGTTGGCACCCTCGTTCACCAGAATCGTGTCCGGCCGTTCCCTTATCACGTCGCGCAGCACGCGCAACGCGGAGTGGTAATCCATCGGGACCGAGTTTTTCCCCAGCCGGGACGCCATTTTGGCGATGTTGGTCTCTTTCTTCGCGTTGATCGCCTGCGTCCATTCCGTCGGCGGCTGTTTCCAGTCGTTGCCCATGCCGCGCAGCAGTGCGGTGACGCAGGAGCCGATATCGCCCACCAGCGGTGCGGCGATCTCGACATTGCTGTCCATCTCACGCGGCTCGATGTCGATCTGCACGAATTTTTTCGAACCCGCCGGCCCCCACTGCTTGCCCTTGCCATGACTGAGCAGCCAGTTGAGCCTGGCACCAATCATCACCACGACGTCGCTGTCGGCCAGCACGGTGGAGCGGGCGGCGGCGGCGCATTGCGGATGCGTGTCGGGTAGCAGGCCCTTGGCCATGCTCATCGGAATGTACGGAATGCCGCTTGTCTCGACCAGAGCCCGGATATCCTCGTCGGCCTGGGCATAAGCGGCGCCCTTGCCGAGGATGATCAGCGGACGCTTGGCGCCACGCATCACATCCAGCGCCCGATCCACGGCAGACGGGGCCGGAATCTGCGCCGGCGCCGGATCGATCACTTTGACCAGGGACCGGCGGCCGGCCTCGGCCTCCATCACCTGGCCCAACAACTTGCCCGGCAGGTCGAGATACACGCCCCCTGGCCGGCCCGAAACCGCCGCTCGGATGGCGCGTGCCACGCCGATGCCGATATCGGCCGCGTGCAGCACACGGAACGCTGCCTTGCACAGCGGCCGGGCGATGGCCAACTGGTCCATCTCCTCATAATCGCCCTGCTGCAGGTCGACGATTTCGCGTTCGGAGGAGCCGCTGATCAGGATCATCGGAAAGCAGTTCGTCGTCGCATTCGCCAGCGCGACCAGACCATTCAGGAAGCCCGGCGCCGACACCGTCAGGCACACGCCCGGCGACTTGGTCAGGTAGCCGGCGATGGCCGCCGCGTTGCCGGCATTCTGCTCGTGGCGGAACGAGATCACCCGCATCCCCGAGGCCTGGGCCAAACGGCCGAGATCGGTGATCGGGATGCCCGGCACGTTATAAATCGTCTTGATGCCGTTCAGCGTCAGCGCGTCGATGACCAGGTGGAACCCGTCGGTCAGTTCGGCTGCGGGTTGGTTGCCGCTCTGCTCCAGTACTGCGGACATCAGACCATTCCTCCCAGCCCGCGGCCGGTGTCCAGGGTGACGTTGGTGTCCATGCCCGCGGCCTTCAGGGCAGTGGCGACGAGGTGGCCGGCGGACACCACACGACCGTCGCGCCGTCTCCGCGCGAGGCTGTCCTCGGCCGTGCTCGTTGCTGTTGTTGACATATTCAGGTCCTCCCTAATCGTTTGCCTGCAAGAGTTGTCTATCCGCGTTCGGCGGAGCGCCGTCCAGGAAGTCGCCATGCCGTTCGACATGGACGGCAAGGCCCAGCGTATGATCCCGCACCAGCCGTTCGGCCAGATCCGGGTCGCCGGCCCGTAACGCTGCGATGATCGCCCGGTGATCAGCCACCGATCGCTGGGCTCGGTTGTCGTGCGTCATCGTCACCGCGCGTACGGCCCGCATATGGATGAACAGATGATCCGTCAGGCTCGACATCAGTTCGACGCCGCCCAGGCGGATGATCGCCCGATGGAACGCCATGTTGGCGTCGGAATATTCCGTCAGATGGCCGGTCGGGTCTTCCTCGAACGCGTCCATCAGCATGGTCAGTGCGTCAATCTCGGCCGGTGTCGCGGACGTCGCAGCAATCCTGGCGGCCATGCTCTCGATCGCCGCCCAAACGGTGATCATTTCGATGATCTCCCGCTTCGTTTTGCGCACGACGACGATACCACGACGGGGAATGGTGCGCACGAAACCTTCCTGCTCCAGGACCGACAGCGCTTCGCGGATCGGCGTGCGGCTGACGCCCAGATCCGCGCAAAGCTGGCGTTCGTCCAGACGGATGTCCTCCGGCCGGCCGTAGATGTCCATTTCAGTGATGGCGCGCTTGATCGCCTCGCAGGCCTGCCTGCGCAGCCCGAAGCCGATGTCCAGCGGCTCGATCCGTAGCCGTGGCTGGCCGTGAGACACCCTGTCCGATCTCCCCTCGTTGACGGGTATTTTGTATTTTGTATGCCACTACGTCAAGCGGGCTCACCGCGCTTGCTCGGCCAGGTCAGGGTAATGGCACGAGGCCACAAAATTGAAATAACTGTCTAGTCGAAATGTTTGCTCGCGCCGATGTGAGGCGTTAGGTTCGCGGCCTCGGTACACCCAAGGCGGGGACGCCCCGCCACGTTGCTCCTTCGCGAGATACGGTATGCGGTGGACCGCTCGGCCTTAGGACGTGGTGCGACAACAGCATGAGTGACACATTCAAGCGGCGGCGCCGGCGTGCCGGCGCCACTTCGGCCCGTTTCAAGCCATCCCAGCTGATCCCGGCGGAAACCGCCCGCTCGAACCGCATCGGCAAGGCTGAACTCGCGGCCTGCGGCGCGGTGGCGATCGTTGCGCTGGCGTTGATCGCGCTGATCTGGATCGTGACGACCCGCGCGGTGCAGGAGCAGCAGGCGGAAATTCGTGACCGCGCCGAACAGGTATTGGGCGGACAGGCGGCCACGATCGCGGAAACGGTCGGACATGAACTACTGCTGATCGACCAGAGCCTGACGGTGATCCAGGCGGCCTGGAAAACCGACAGCAACTCGGTCGATCTCGCCAAATGGCAGCAGACCATGCCGGCGTTGCTGTCGGTCGCCGACGATGTGTTCATCTCGGACGAGAAGCACATCATCCGGCAGGACATCCTGCCGAAGGCGGTCGGGCAGGGCATCGGCGCCGCCTATGTGACCTTTCCTCACGGCTCGCTGGAAGAATTCCAGAGCGACGGGACGAAAAACCCGGAATCACTGTTGCTGCAGGGCGATATTGGCCAACCGATCGATGCACGCCAGTTCTTGATGTACGTGATCCGGCCGCTGGATCATCCAAAAGGCTGGCTGGTTGGGGCGTCCTATCGCTCCGAGGAACTGACCAAGCTGTTCGCGGAAGCAGCCCTCGGCTACAATCCGATCGTCGCCCTGGTGGATACGCGGCGGGGTGTCGTCCAGGCCGTGGTGGGACCCGCGGCGCGACGGCCGAAAACGGATATCTCCCAGACCCCGCTGTTCAACGCGTTGAAGCAGTCGCCCTCGGGAACCTGGCTGGGGGATACCGCGATCGACGGTGTCCGGCGAATACACGCCTTTCACAGGGTCGAAAATCGGGACATCGCGGTTGTTGTGGCGGCGAGCGCCAGCGAAGTGCAGGCCACCTCCAATACCCTGTCGGCCGGCGCGATTTCGCTTGCGTCCGTCGGGACGGTCTTGGTTCTGCTGATCGGCGGTCTGGTCCTTTGGGAACTCTACACCATCCGTAGCAACCGGAGGCGGCAGCGGATGTTCGACCGCAACCGAAGCGAGTTGGAGCGGCTGCGCTCGGGGGAAGCCGCCCTGACCGCCAGCGCCCAGCTTAATGCCGCGCGGCTGAAAGTGGTCGTCGACAGCACCACCGACGGCATTGCCCTGTTCGATTCCGGTCTTCGGCTGGTGCAATGGAATCACCCGTTCTTCCGCGGTATCGGTGCCGAGCCCAGGCAGGATATGCCACTGGATAGCTTGTTGCGCGCGCAGGCGGCTGAGGGCATGTTTGGCTCGGTACCCGACATCGAATCGGAAATCGGACGCCGGGTCGGGATATTGCGGAGCGGCGAGACCGCTGGGCTGCCGCAACCGGGACCCAATGGGGAAACCCTGATCTTGCGCGGCCTGCCGATCGCCGAAGGCGGCTTCATGCTGCTTTTGAATGGATTGCTGTCGTGGGAGCCGGCGCCAGCGCCCCCTCCGTCGATGGAGGTCGATCAACCGGCAGCCCAGGAAGCGGTTTCCTCGGTGCCGATCGAGTGGTGAGCGCGGCGCCGAGCGATCCCGCACCTTAAAGACCAGCGCGACCGGGGGCGCCACTCAACCCGGCGCGCCGTTTAGAGTGCGATCGCCTGGGGCTGAACCAACCCCAGGCGATCGCACTCTCAAACAATCAAAACGCGAAGCTGATAGTTTCGCCCTTAAACTATCAGCTTCTAGGCCCGTTCGATCAGCGCGGCGATACCTTGGCCAACGCCGATGCACATCGTCGCGATCGCACGCTTCTGGCCCAATGTTTCCATCGCGTTGACCGCCGTCATGGCAAGCCGCGCGCCAGACATGCCGAGCGGGTGGCCGAGCGCGATGGCGCCCCCGTGCGGGTTCACGTGGTCCGCGTCCTCGGAAAGGCCAAGCTGGCGCAGGACGGCGATACCCTGGCTGGCAAACGCTTCATTCAGTTCGATGATGTCGATGTCGCCCAGTGACAGACCGGACTTCGCCAGCAGTTTTTGCACCGCCGGGGCAGGGCCGATGCCCATGATGCGCGGCGGCACGCCGGCAGTCGCCATGGCCACGACGCGGGCGCGCGGCGTCAGGCCGTGGCGCCTCGCGCCCTCCTCGGACGCCAGGATCAGCGCGGCCGACCCGTCGTTCACGCCAGAGGCATTGCCGGCCGTCACCGTACCGGGATCGCGGAACGGCGTCTTCAGCTTCGCCAGCATTTCCAGCGTGGTGTCGGGACGCAGGTGCTCGTCGTGTTCAACCACGGTATCGCCCTTGCGGCCCTTGATGGTGACGGGCGTGATTTCCTTGGCGAAGAACCCACTTTCCTGCGCCTTCTTCGCCCGCTGCTGGCTGTTGTAGGCGAACTTGTCCTGGTCATTCCGAGAAATCTGGAATTCCTCGGCGACATTCTCCCCCGTTTCCGGCATCGAATCCGTGCCATACGCCTTCTGCATGAGCTTATTGACAAAGCGCCAGCCGATCGTGGTGTCGTAGATCTCCGCCGAACGGGAAAACGCTTCGGTCGCCTTGCCCATGACGAACGGCGCCCGGGTCATGCTTTCTACCCCACCGGCCAGCATCAGGTGGGCGTCGCCGGCCCTGATCGCGCGCGCGGCGCTGCCGACCGCATCCAGACCCGACCCGCAGAGGCGGTTGATGGTGGAGCCGGACACGGCGGTCGGCAGGCCAGCCAGCAGAACCGCCATGCGGGCGACGTTGCGGTTGTCCTCTCCGGCCTGGTTGGCGCACCCCATGATGCAATCGTCCAGCGCTTCCCAGTCGACGCCGGCGTTGCGCGCCGCAAGGATGCGAATCGGATGCGCAGCCAGGTCATCGGCCCGCACATCCTTCAAGGCGCCGGCATACCGGCCGATCGGCGAGCGGGTGAAGTCGCAGATATATGCTTCGGCCATGATTTCTGTTTCCCCTCGGCTGGCAGGCGGTATTGACGTAAGCAAGGTCTTTAAACGCTTGCATGCCACCGCGCCAGAAGGGCGTGGAGTACGCACCCGAGTGTCCCGGAAAGTCGCCGCATCTGCCGCGAACTGACAACCGGGTGAAACCAGCCGGTTGAAAATAGATCGTGGCGTCGCGCAATCGGCAAAACCGCGGGAGCAGCCGCTACCCCGCGACCAACGACGGTCCCGTCTCCTGTTCGGTGATCCGTGGATGGCTTGCCGTGGGCAACTGGTTGCGCCAGGCGCGGATCCGTTCCATCAACTGCACGCGCGTGCGGTGCAGATACCAGCGTAGGCTCGTCTCAGTTGATACCGACCGCCGATATTCCGAGTCATGCAAAGCCTTGGCATCGCAAGCTTGCTTGACCGGATCCCGGTAGAAGGCGGCAATCTTCTCGGCCCCCATGCCCGGGGTTTCCAGCCAGCGCGGCAAGTGAATCCGGCACAGTTGCTCAATATCGGTCAGCAGTCGAACCATGCCCATGCCAGTGGCGGGGCAAGCGGCCTGATACGCGTCGCCAATCACGACGACGCCATTCACATTGACGTTGTCGGAGACATAAAGATCGATCGGGCGTGCCTCGACCGGCCCGACCGCGCGATACGGACCCAAAACGGCTTGCAGCCCCGGCAAGACCTGCCGCAGGCCGGTGTCGGGGTCGGCAATGAACGCCTTGGTCCACGGTTCCTTGTAGTCTCGGTAGGTGAACAGATTCGCCCGCGTCCGTCCGCCAAGCGTGAAAGCCGCGCAGTAATCCATGCGGTGCTGAATATTTTCGCGCTGATATACCAAAAACGATTCCGCGAACGGCTCCGGTCCCGTCGACTCGATGTTAAAGCCGAATGTGAGGGAATGCTGCTCCCGAAGGATGCGCCGCTTCAGGCCAGCCTGCTTGCACAATGCCACGCTTTGGCCTGTCGCCAGGATGATCAGCCGCCCGCGGAACGTCCGGCCATCTGCCAGGACCGCCTGTTGAACCAGATCGCTCGCCTCGATATTCGTTACGCGGCCCGTCTCGGTGTGGACGCCCAGCGGCATCGTCGCGCGCGCCCGGTTCACCAACGTCTCATAACGCAAGCCAAAATTGACACTTCCTGTCGACCCGATCACGTGACCATTGCGGGCAAGCGCCACCGTTTCGCCTCGGAATAAACTAAACGTAAGCTCATCCAGAAGATTGAGACGAGCCAGAAGCTCGATCATCGCCCCGTCCAGATGCTCCACGCGAAAATCACGAGGATACACCTCAAACCGGTCGATGAGACAAACGCTGTAACCGGCTCGTCCGAGGACCGTGGCCGCTAGGGTTCCGCTGATCCCGCCGCCGATGATCAGGGTGTCGAAAAGCCGGATTTCCTGATCAGGTCGGGCTGCGACTTCACAAAGGTCCACGTCCAAAAACTCCACGGTCGACTGAATGCTTACGCAGATAGGCACGCAGCTGGCGCTGCGTAATCAATATAAGATGAGAGTGGTAACAAAACCCTGCCGGCCCCGCGGTGACGATTGCCGCGTGGTGACAATTATTTGAATTGGGAAATCCTGAACGGCTCGACCGCGATAACAGTGAGTATCGTTAAGTAACGTCCTGTTACAATCGTTCCTCTGTCTGCTTGGCTTTCGGCAATTACCGATCTATGTGCTCTCGGGAGAACGGGAGGACACGCATATGCTGGACATGACTGGAAAAGTGGCAATCGTCACAGGGGCCGGATCGGTCGGTCCGACCGGCGGGAAGATCTGGGGCAACGGCAAAACGACCGCGGTACTGCTTGCGCGACAAGGCGCCGTGGTCTTCCTTTTGGACATCAATGACGAGGCAATGGCCGAAACCAAGGCGATCATCGACGGTGAGGGCGGAACCTGCGCCACCCACCGCTGCGATATGATGCGCGCCGCCGATGTCGAGGAAATGGTGCGAGCCTGCATCGATCGCTTCAAAACGATCGATGTGCTGGTCAACAACGTCGGCGGTTCGGCCCCCGGCGATCCGGTCTCGATGAGCGAGGAAGTCTGGGACCGGCAAATCGATTTCAACCTGAAAACGGTCTTCCTGGCGTGCAAATACGTCCTCCCGGTGATGGTCGAACAAGGCAGGGGCGCGATCGTCAACGTCGCCTCGGTGGCCGGAATGCGGAACGATTTCCTGAGTGGCCGCTCCCATGTCGGTTACAGTGCGTCCAAAGCCGGCGTGATCCAGCTGTCACGATCTGTCGCCGGCACCTATGCAAAACAGGGTATCCGGGTAAACACGGTGGTGCCGGGCCTGATGCATACGCCGCTCGTGGAATACCGGCTGGCGCGTACGGTCGGCGGCAACGATGCGCAAAAGCTGATCGACGCGCGCCATGCGGCGGTGCCCATGGGGCACATGGGCGACGCGTGGGACGTCGCCCATGCGGTGCTGTTCCTCGCCTCCGACGAGGCCAGGTTCATCACCGCGACCGAAATCGTGGTTGATGGCGGCAGCACCGCCGCAATGCCCTGATCCCCGGATTACCCATTCCGGATCACCCATTCCGGATTACCCATCCCGGATTACCCATTCCGGATTACCCATTCCGGCCGGGGTATCCGCACTCACGGCATGAACGCACCGCCGTTCGCGTGGATGGTCTCGCCTGTCCCATGGCGGCCCTGGGCCGGCAAAAGGAAGCGAACCATCGCGCGATCGTCCCGCCGATATTCGATGCGCTGCCGCTGACCGGAGCCAACCTGTCCCGATCCCTTATCGCAAATCGCTGCCTGCAGTTCGCCTGATTGGACAGGCAGCGCCGCTTGGTGTGCAATGGGACGGGTCCAATCAACGGAGGAAATCATGGCACAAGCCCCCGCATCGGCATCGCGCGACCGCGTACGCGAAACCGTTCCCAAAATGATCGAGGTGACCGAAAAGGTCCTGTTCGGCGATATCTGGGAACGCCCCGAATTGTCGAAGCGAGACCGCAGCCTCGTGGTTTGCGCGGTGCTGACCGCGACCTATCGGCCGGAGCAGCTGCGCGGCCATCTGCAACGTGCCCTGGACAACGGCCTGACCAAGACCGAGATTTCCGAAATGATCACGCACGTGGCGTTCTACGCCGGTTGGCCGGCCGCGATGTCCGCCGCCAACATCGCGCGTGAGGTGTTCGAGGCCAATCCATAAGCGCACCGTTTCGCACCGGAATCAGGTTCTCAGGCACAGGGACGGAAACAATGAAGGCGGGCTTTATCGGCCTTGGTACGATGGGTGCCAGCATGGCCGCGAATCTACAGAAGGGCATCCAAAAGGACGGTCACACCGTCCTCGTCCACGACGTCCGTCGGGACGCCGCGGCCCCGCACATCAAAAACGGCGCGGTATGGGCTGACAGCCCGGCCGCGTTGGCGGCCGAATCCGACATCATCTTTTCCTCCCTGCCAGGGCCGCCCGAATTCGAAGCGGTGTCGTACGGCGACACCGGGATTCTTTCGAAAATCCGGCCGGGAACTGCCTACTTCGACCTGACGACGAATTCGCCCACCACCGTCCGTAAAGCGGACGCCGAGTACCAGAAAAAGGGTACCCACCTGTTCGACGCCCCGGTCAGCGGCGGCCCGCGCGGTGCAGCTTCTGGCAAACTGGCAATCTGGTGCGGCGGCGATGCCGAGGTGTTCGAAAAATGGAAGCCGGTGCTCGACACCATCGGCGATGCGGCAAAATACATCGGCCCGATCGGCGCCGGCTCGGTCGCCAAGCTGGTGCACAATTGCTACGGCTACATCGCCACCGCCGCGGCGGCCGAGGTGTTCAGCATGGGCGTCAAGGCCGGCATCGAGCCGCTGGCAATCTGGGAGGCCGTCCGCCAGGGCGCCATCGGCCGACGTGGGGCGTTCGAGTCCATGACCGATCAGTTCCTGCCAAACAAATACGAACCCGCTGCCTTCGCGCTTCGGCTGGCCCACAAGGACGTCTCCCTGGCCACCGCGCTGGGGCGCGAACTGAACGTGCCGATGCGCCTGTCCAACCTGGCACTGGCCGATCTGGCCGAGGGCTTGAACCGTGGCTGGGGCCATCGCGACTCGCGTTCCATTATGATACTGCAGACCGAACGGGCAGGGGTTGAGATCAAGGTCGATCCGCAGCGTCTGGCGGAGGCAATGGAGAACAAGGTTAAGGTAACGAACGGATAGTGTCCTGCCCCGCTGCATTCGCCGCATGATGCACCCGATGCAGGGGATAAGCAGGCCACTGCAAACAACGAACTGGTGTCCCGAAACTACGGTTCGCCACGGTTGGCGAACGGAGATTGGGGCCACCAGGCAACAGCAGGTTGCAAACAGGGGCGCGGCCGCAAATATACATGTTGATGCGAAACCGAACGAGAGCAGCCCGCGAAGGATACCGATGACATCGCCTGACCCGAGACCGTGGCGCCGCGATGTCCGGTAGCAACCTGTTCGGCGAAATCCGCCGCTTCGCCCGCACATCGGGCGCCGTTGGCGGGATCGCCGCCCGCGTCGCCGGTGAACGTGTGTTTGGGATCAAGACCGACCGCGCCGCGCATGCGGAGGATCTGAAAACCATCCTGGGCGGCCTGAAGGGGCCGCTGATGAAGGTGGCCCAGTTCCTGTCCACCGTCCCCGATGCATTGCCCGCGGAATACGCCGCCGAACTGGCGCAGCTTCAGTCCAACGCCCCGGCGATGGGCTGGAGTTTCGTGCGCCGGCGCATGGCAAGCGAACTCGGGCCGAATTGGCAGTCGAAATTCGCCTCGTTCAGCCAGGAGGCGTCGGCGGCGGCAAGCCTCGGGCAGGTGCATCGCGCCCGTCTGCCCGATGGCAGCGATGTCGCGTGCAAGCTGCAATATCCCGACATGCCCAGTACGGTCGAGGCCGACCTGCGGCAGTTGAAGCTTGCGATGGCGGTCTACCATCGCATGGACAACGCCATCCAGCAGGACGAAATCTACAAGGAATTGCGCGAGCGCCTGCGGGAGGAACTCGACTACCTCCGCGAAGCCGCGCAGATGCGCCTGTACGGCCTGATGCTCAAGGATCAGCCGGGCGTGCACGTGCCGGTGCCGTTGCCGGAATTCAGCACCCATCGCCTGTTGACCATGACCTGGCTGGATGGACGGCCGCTGATGCAGCGTCTCGCCGAGGACCCGCCGCAGGAGGAGCGTAACCGGATCGCCCAGGCGCTGTTCCGAGCCTGGTATGTGCCGTTCTACCGCTATGGCGTCATCCACGGCGACCCGCATCTTGGCAATTACCAGGTTCGGCCGGACGGGTCCGTCAACCTGCTGGATTTCGGCGCGATCCGGGTGTTTCCCGGCCGCTTCGTCAGCGGCGTGATCGAGTTGTTCGAAGCCGTGCGCGACCACGACGACGCCAAGGCCCACCATGCCTACGAAACCTGGGGCTTCACCGACCTCTCACATGAGAAGATGGACGTGCTGAACCTGTGGGCCCGGTTTTTGTATGAGCCGCTCGTGCAGGATCGGGTACGCCGCATCCAGGAAACCGACGACGTCACCTTCGGCCGCGACGTGGCCGAACGGGTCCATGCCGGACTGAAGCGCACCGGCGGCGTGATGCCGCCGCGGGAGTTCGTGTTGATGGATCGCTCCGCGATCGGCCTGGGCGGCGTGTTCCTGCGGCTGAAAGCGGAGCTCAACTGGAGCCGGCTGTTCCATGAACTGATCGCCGATTTCAATGAGGCGGCCTTGGCGGACCGCCAGGCCGCGGCGCTGCAGGAGGCAGGGGTTCCACCAGCAGGTTAGCCGTTCCGCTCCTTCGCGGCGCACGCGCTCGGTTCTGTTGCAATGGCCGCCCTGGTGGCATGCTGGTCGGCGGCGGGGCCATCAGGAGCCGCACAATGATCGACGCACGGGCATTCTACCACGACGGCATGCGGGCGTTGCAGGACCGGTTCGATGGCAGGCGCGCCGCCGACGGCTTGGCCGCGCACCGCCGTCGCTGGGAGTTCTGGGACGACGATCGCGCCATGATCGAAAACGCGCCGTTCTTCTTCATCGCAACGTCATTCGGGGACTATACCGTTTGCGGCATGCGCTCCGGTATGCCCGGGTTCGTCAAGATCGTTTCTCCAGGCACGATCGAATTCCCCGAATACGACGGCAACTCTATGTACCGAACGCTCGGAAATATCAGGCGAAATCC
>DATARX010000149.1:0-9025 GCA_036263955.1 Rhodopila sp. | reverse complement strand
CCGAGTCACCCGCCGCGGTCGGCGGATCTCGTGGGTGACGTTGATTTGCCACATTTCTCTCCGTAGTTTGACCGGATGAAAAAGACAATTTCGTTCGGGTCCTCAACGGTATGAGCGACCTTTTCGCACCCGATGGCGGCTGGCGCGTGCGTATCCTGGACCTGTCCGGCGGCGCCGAAGACAATATCACGGAAGAAGTCGGCGGTTTCGACACGTTGATGCACGCCAACGCCTTCGCCCGCCGCTACGTGCGCGATTCGGTGGAGCGGTGCCGCACCGCCGGCATGTCGTCCAAGGACGTCCTGGAAGCCTGGTTTGCCTTCGGTGAGGACGCCATTGTGATCGACGCCGGCGAAGGCGGCTGGAAAAGTGCCACCGAACTGGGCGATTTTGTCGACAACCGAGCCAGTGCGGAGGATCGCGACTGGCGGTCGCTCGACCCGCGCCGGGACGATGGCGAACCAGACGATCGAGAACTGGGCGAGGACGACGAATGATCCGCGTCCGCTTCGCCCCCACGCCAACCGGCCATCTGTTCGTCAGCAGCGCCCGCGTGGCACTGGCCAACGACCTGTTCGCCCGGCGCGGCAACGGCCAGATGCTGCTGCGCCTCGACGACCTCGATCAGGACCCGGCCCGCGCGGCCGTCGCGGACCAGATCATGGGGGATCTGCGCTGGTTCGGCATCGAATGGCAGGCGTCCTTCCGCCAGTCCGAACGGCTGGACCTGTACCAGCAGGTGATCGAGCGCCTGAAGCGGGACAAATTCATCTACCCCTGCTTTGAGTCTGAGGAAGAACTCAAGGCCAAGCAGGAATTTCGTCGCAAGCGCAATCAGTCCGTGATTTACGACCGCGCCATGCTGTCGTTGACGGACAAGCAGCGCCAGGACGCTGAAGCCGGTGGCAAGCGCCCGCATTGGCGGTTCAAGCTGTCCGGCCGCACGCTGGAATGGCACGACCTGATCATGGGCCCCCGGCGGGCGACGTTGTCCGCCGTGTCCGATCCCATCCTGGTGCGCGCCGACGGCACCCCGACGCCGATCCTGGCCAGCGTCGCCGACGACATCGATTACGACACCACCCACATCATCCGCGGCGAGGACAACGCCGGCAACACCGCCATCCAGATCGAGTTGTTCGAGGTCCTGGCCGGCCCCCGCAAGCGCCTGCAGTTCGGCCATTTGCCCGCCCTCAGTGACAGCGGCACCGCCCCGGGCAAGCGAAAAGCCGGCAGTCTTGCGCTCCGGAACCTGCGGCATGACGGCGTGGAACCCTGCGTGATCGCGGCCTGCATGACCGGCATCAACCCCGACGATTGCGCGGCGCTGTCGCCGGAAGACCTGATTCGGCGGTTCGAGTTGGCCGCGCTTGCCACTGCCCGTTTCGATATTTCGGGCATGCTGGCGCTGAACCGGCGGGTCCTGCGCACCATGGATTTCGCCGCCGTCGCCGATCGTCTGCCGGGCGGCGCGACCGAGGCATTCTGGCTGGCCGTGCGCGGCAGCCTGGACCTGTTGCGTGAAGCGCGCGGCTGGTGGGATGTGGTCGCCGGCACCATCGTCCCTCCGGTGATCGAAGGGGCCAAAGACCTGCTGGTCACCGCCGGTTCGCTGCTGCCGCCCGAACCCTGGGATCGCGGCGTTTGGTCCACCTGGATCGGCGCGCTGGAACGCGCGACCGAACGCACCGGCGATGGCCTACTGGCCCCGCTTCGCCTGGCACTGACCGGGGAAGACATCGGCCCCGACCTGGCCGACCTGTTGCCGCTGATCGGACGCCCAAGGGCCGCCAGCCGGTTGGCGATCGCCGCCGCCTAGCAGCCCGCGCCGATGAAGCGCGATACGTCGTGTTGCGCTTGTCGTATCCGATTTACGCGGCGAATCGTGGTCGCGGCGCGACTCACGCCTGTTTGCGATCGGATACGACCGTCGTGCCCCCGAAGCGCGCTGCGGCGAATGTCGCGTTCGGCAGATTAGGCAACTACCGCCGGATCAGCCAGGAACGCGTTCAACCAACCAGCCCATGGTTCGCGACCGTGACGGTATCGCTAACCCGCTGCCGCAGAGCATCGAGTTCGCTGATCATGTAGCCACGTCCCCACACGATGCTGATCAACCGGCCGGCGCCGGCACGCTCCAGCTTCTTGCGGAGCTTGCACATAAGCACATCGATGATCCTGCCGTCCGGCTTCTCCCTCGCGCTGAACAAATGGTTCAGGAAGCTGGTCCGGGTGAGCACCAAACCCTTGCGAACCACCATCAGTTCGAGGATCGAATACTCGCCTGCCGTCAGGTTGAGCGATGCCTGGCGAAACGAGGCATCGCGCGTCGTCAGGCACAGGCTGAGATCGCCCAACCGGAGCATCGGCCGACCACCATCAACCGCGCGCCGCAGGTTCGCGCAGATGCAGGCGTGCAGCGCCGCCGGGTCAACCGCATCGGCCAAGGCCGCATTGGCCCCGAGCGCGCGTGCCGCGACACCGTCATCAGGGCCGGCGCGGGTCAGCGCCACAATTGGGGTATCGTCACCAGCCCGCCGCATCCGGCGAATAAGGTCGAAGCCGTCATCCGGCAGCGCGGCCATGTTGATCAGCACCAGGTCAAATGAGTCGTGCCGCAGCAAGGCGATCGCCTCATCCGCATCCTCGGCGCACACGATGACGCCGTGGCTGTCACCAATATGTGATGTTGCCTGGGATGGATACATTTCGACGAGAAGGATGCTCATTTTGGCGTTCCTACAACCCAAAGTAGTATTACCCAATATCTTTTATCAAATAAAGTCCTTTCTGCAATCATTTTCCATATCTTTTTTTGGATTGGGCCGCAAGCGTCATGACCTGCCGCAACTATGCGATAGCGCATTGAAAATGCTTTCTTTCCCCGGCGTTCCATTAACCCTTCGTTAACCATTTTCCTTCACATGCAAACGCATGCGGCTCGGTGTTGCCGCAAAAGGAGGTATCCGATGATCCCAGTGATCGCGAAACAAGACACCAGCATCCTGCCCGCCGGCATCTGGCTGGACGAGGCAATGGCGCGGTTCGACGTCGTCGCGGCACTGACATCCGCACTTCCCGCCTGCTGGACCGTGGAGCGGGAATCCGATCCCGACGGGGACCTGTCGATCGTGGTATTCCCCACCTGCGACGAACCGGCCCAACCGAGTTTGGTCCTCTATGAGGATAATGGGTTCGTGGCGGTCGCGACCATTATCGGCGATATCTGGCGCGGCAAGCGGACGTTCCCGACATGCCGCCGTGCCGTCGACGCGATCGTCGCCACGGCCATGGCGTCCAGCGGTTGACCTCGGTCAGGCTTCGATCGCCTCCCGCACCATGCGCGCGAGGTCGACCGTTCGATACGGTTTGCCCAGTAGCCGCACCGAACCGGCGAGCCCATCAAGCGCGCCGTTGATTTTTGTCTCGGGAAAGCCCGACGTCAGCAGCACTTTCATCGATGGCCAGCGATCGAGAATGACGCGGGTCAACCCAAAGCCGTCCAGTTCGCCGGGCATGACGATATCGGTGAACACCAGGGCGACGGGTGCGCGGGCCAGGACGTCCAGTGCCGCGGCTGCCCCGTCCGCCTCGACGACCGTGTAGCCGAGATCCGTCAACTGCCGGGCCACCACGCGCCGCAACGCCTCGTTGTCCTCGACCACCAGCACCGTTTCACCGTCGCCACGCCGGATTTCGGGGTCGATCGCGGCGTGCCATTCACCGGAGCCATCCTCGGCCCGCGGCAGGTAAAGCCGGAACGTTGTGCCAACTCCGGGCTCGCTATACGCGCTGATATGCCCGTTCGACTGTTTAAGGAAGCCGAACACCATGCTGAGGCCAAGACCGGTCCCCTTGCCCGGCCCCTTGGTGGTGAAAAACGGCTCGAAAATACGCGCCAGAACGTCCGGCGCCATCCCGGTGCCGGTATCGCTGATCTCGACCATCGCGTAATCACCCGCGGTCACGTCCGGATGCGATGCGGCATAGTCGGCGTCGAGCTGCCGATTGCTCGTTCCGATCGCCAATGTGCCGCCATGCGGCATCGCATCGCGCGCGTTGGTGGCCAGGTTGATGATGCAGGCTTCAAACTGCACCGAATCCACCAGCACGGGCCACGCGTCATTCGCGAGATCGAGCGAAATGCGCACACGCTCCCCCAGCGTGCGGGTCAGTAGCTTCGTGATCTCAGTCACTTGCGGGTTGAGGGCGAGGCGGATCGGGTGCAGCGGCTGGCGACGGGCGAAGGCAAGCAGGCGTTGCGTCAGGTCCGCGCCGCGCAACGCCGCGGCGAGCGCCTCATCCGCCAGTTCGCCAGCCTCTTGGTGGGTATCCAACAGCGGCTGCAGCAGGTCGAGATTGCCGATGATAATGCCAAGCAGATTGTTGAAATCATGCGCGATGCCGCCGGTAAGCTGGCCGATCGCCTCCATTTTTTGCGTCTGGCGCAGGGTCGCCTCCAGCTTGCGCTGTTCGGTGACCTCCTCGACGAACTTGAGAACGAGCGCCTCGCCGGTGGATGTCGGCGGCAGGCGCATGACACAGACCCGGGTGGTAATGGTGTTGCCGGACTTGGTGACGTAATGCTTATCCTCGGCATGCCAGCCGGAGTCGGCGCCGGCCGCTGACGCCGGCGGCATATTCCGCGATTCGGGCGCGGCGAATTCGTCACGCACATGCCCCACGAGTTCCTCGGCGCTGTACCCAACCATCCGGCAAAACGCGGCATTGACCCGAACGTAGCGATAATCGGCGGATGTCGCGAGCACCATCCCGATCGGGTTTTCTTCGAACAGGCGCCGGAACCGGTCGTCCCGTTCGTTCGCGATCACTTCGATCGCGCCCAGGCGCGTCGCCTGCCGCGTTGCGTACACTACGAGCATTGCCGTGGCGAGCAGACCGAAGACCAGCCACGCCCAGGGTGCCGTGGAGGTCATCGCCGACACCGTCTCGGGCAAGAAGCGAAACCGCAACGTCCAATGCAGGCCGAGAACCGAAAACGCCCGTTCGGTCGTTATGCTTCCCGCTTCGATCGCGGCCGGCGAATCGCCGATCGTAAAATGCTTCAACCCCGGATCGAACGTGGCGACCTGCCGCATGGGCTCGTCCAGCGAACCGACCGATATGTCGATCGCCTCGATGATATCAGGGGTATCGGCGATCAAGCCGGGCAGAACGTGATCGAGACGAAAGCGCGTCGCCGCGACGCCGCGAAAAGCGGCACGCCGGAGTTCGACCGATTGTGGAACGACCCCGGTGGTGTAGACTGGCCAAAGAATATTGAACCCGCGAACCCGAGCGCCACCCATCAGCAGCGCAAACGGCGCCGATGCCATCGGCACGCCGCTGTCGCGAACGCGTTCGACCTGAACTTTCCGTTCGGGCCGGGACAGCAGGTCGAAGCCGTTGAAGCTAGACACAGTGTCGAAGGACTCTTGGTAGAGTTGCGGCAGGTATGCCGCCCGCGTGGCAGCCGGAACCGCCTGGTCGTCCGGTGCGACGTCCGTGATATCGTAAGTCGGATCGACCTCGCGGCGCGCCGCGGCGACGAATGCCGCGCGGTCGGCTCCCGCAACCCAGGGCGCCCAGTAAAGCACACTGTCGAGATCGGCATGGTCATGCGCCAGGCGGGCGAAATGATGAAATCGCGCCGCCGAGATCTCCCCCCCCGCCGAGAGATAGATCGCCAGCGCCTCCGCGCTTTTGCCCGCGACCAGGAGCTTGCGTTCTATGTCGCGGGCGCGCCATTCGGCGCGAAACTCCAGGGCCCCCTCGATGCGAGCGGAATCCGCCGATTTTGCGATCCGGAACATCACGACCGATAGAATCACACCGACGATCGCCAACGCCGCGACCTGGGCCCAACGGGCGATCAACGGCTGCTTCGCGCGCGCCGTTGTCACGCACTGCCCCAGTCGCACCGCATTGGCATCGGACTACCCATAAAATTCAAGAAACGATCTCGCCCATTTCATTTCATTGACCGCCAGTCCGATGGAGCAAGTAGTAGACCGAGACGATACAACCCGGATACCGACGATAGCAGGACGCGTATCCGATCGCAGAACAGCCTGGGTCGCACCACGACCGTGATTCGCCGCGTGGATCGGATATTCAAGCGCAACACGAGGTATCGCGCTTCATTGGTGCGCGATGCTAGAGCCTTTTCCGTTCGCATTGGCTCGCCGAATCGGCTCTAGCACATTGTTTTAGCGAGCATCTTCACCCGCCCAGGTATGCAATCTGAGCGGGATCTGCTCTAGACGGCCGCCCCCTGCACCACGTACGGGGTGAGCAGCGCGATCAGGTCCGTGCGTCGGAACGGCTTCGCCAGTGTCGTGACATCGGGGTGCGCATGGAACTCCGCCACGGCCTTGCCCAGTTGCAGGTAGGACTTCCCGTAGCCCGACATGACCACGACTTTCGCACCGGTTCCCGCGGCGAGAACCTGATTGAGCACATCGATCCCGTCGACATCCGGCATGATGAGGTCCAGTATAAGAATATCCGGCTGGAATTCCTCAAAGACCTCGAACGCCGTCGCCGCCTGATTGAGCGTGCGGACAATAAATCCAAGATCAGAGGCAATTTTGGCGATGATCTTTGTGATGCTGCTCTCATCGTCAATGACAAGAATTTTTTTTGGCATGCCCAATTCCTTTGGAGCGGTCCCAATGGCTGCCGAATTCCCACCGGGGTCACAATCATCGCACGCTAATGCCAAGCGACGTTGGCATTCAACAATAAATCATCACGCGATAGTGATATATTACCTGCCATGCCCCGCGGCGACCGTTCATTCCCGGACGTGCGGGATCATCTTGGTAGCAGGTTGTATGCCGGGACTATCGTCTGCCGGTTTTGACCGGGTAATGCTGTTCATTACATCCTTAGTGCGAGTCAGGCTTTCCTTTGTTCAGCCAAAGCCTGGACAGTGCCCCGTTCACACCCTCGACCGGATCGGCGGGGGGCAACGGAACCGCGCCGATCGCCCGCGTGGCGGCCGCGTGTTCGCCCGGCTTGCCGCGGCGCAGATCCGGGTCCGCCGCATTGTCGGGATAGGCGCCGACGATCAGCAGATCGCTGGACTGCCCCTGGTTGCAGTGCGCGACCCCCGCCGGCACCACCACCACATCGCCGGCCCGGGCGGTCAGCACGGTCCCGTTCGGGCCACCGAACAACACCGAGACCTCACCGCGGGCCACCCCCAGCGCCTCATGCGCCGAACTGTGGAAATGATGAAACGGATGGACCCCGTTGCGCCACGCCGGCGGCCAATGATTGGCCGCGAACGCCCGCTCGATCGCCGCCGCGTCAGCCGGCACCGCATTGCGATAGACCAGCAGCGGCAGCGGGGAATTCGGGATCGACCCGTCGTCGTCGAATGTGAATGTCAGCGGCTGGTCCATATCAGGCTGCCTCCTTCGCATCTGCTCGGTCTACCACGGCCGGGCGCGGCGCGCGTGCCCCGCTATAACGCCAACACCACCCCGCTGACCGCCGCCACCGCCAGGATCGCCATACGCAGGTGCCTGCGATCGACCAACCGGCGCGGAATCGGCGCCACAATCAGGCCAATGGCCACCCCCGGCAACAGCACCAGGCTGCGCATCAGATCGGCTCGGCCGAATAAACCGAACGCAGCCAGCGCCGTCACCGACCCGAGGTAGGCGATGGTAAAGAATGCCCCAAGCATCGCCCGCGCAACTTTGGGCTCCGCTTTTTGAAAGATCAACGCTATCGCCGGTCCATGGATCCCGGACATGGTGCCCATCACGCCCGCCGCGCCGCCCCCCAAAATGAGGCTCCGTCGGTTCGGCACGACCGGCACGCCCAGGACGCTGACCAGCACGGCGGCGAGGATCGCATAGCCGAACAGATGCCCCACGTTCCGGCCATGGACAAAATGCAGCGCGGCGGCACCGATCAGGGTTCCACCGGCCATGCCGACCACCGAGGTTGCAAGCCCCCTGGTATCGATCGCGTCGCGATCCTGATAGGCCGTCATCGCGGCAAGGACCGAACCCGCCAGAAGCATCGGCCCCGGGATGAAACGCGGATCGACCAGCGCCAGGACCGGAACGACGAGCAGCGCCATCCCCATCCCGAGAGCCGCCTGAAACGCAGAGCCCACGGCCATCGTCGTCATGGCGATAATGGCTGTTGTCAGATGGAGGCTGATGAAATTCACGGTATCGATGAGTCCGGTCGGAGGGAAAACAATCAGGCTCTTTGATCAGAACAATCACGCAGGCGCCAGCGCCGTGTCCGTTTCGTCCTCCTCGCCATACCCCAGCAACCGCAGCGCCCGCCCACGGATGCCACGCTGCCCCGCAGCGTGGATCAGCGCTTCCTCACGCCCATGCGTCACCCAGACTTCCGGCGCGCCGACCTCATCCAGCGTCGCATTCAGTTCGTTCCAGTCGGCATGGTCGGAGATCACCAGCGGCAACTCCACCCCGCGCGACTTCGCCCGCTGCCGCACCCGCATCCAGCCGGAGGCCAGCGCCACCACCGGATCCTCCAGCCGCCGAGCCCAGCGGTCGGCGATCGCCCCGGGGGGTGCCAGCACGATCGCTCCCACCAGGTCCGCTTTGGCCGCCATCGTCGCCGGCCGCAGGTCGCCCAGTTCCACACCGCGCTGGCGGTAGACCTCGCACATCGAAACCAGCGCGCCGTGCAGCCAGATCGGCCGGTCCCATCCGGCCTGGCGCAATAGCGCGATCAGCCGCTGGCATTTGCCCAGGGCGTAACATCCCACCACGTGCGTGCGATCCGGAAACAGCGCCACACTGTCCAGCAGCCGCTTGATCTCATCCCCGGGCGGCGGATGCACGAACACCGGCAGTGCGAAGGTCGCCTCGGTGACGAACACGTCGCACGCCACCGGTTCGAACCCCGCGCAGGTCGGGTCGGCCACACGCTTGTAGTCGCCGCTGACCACGGCGCGCGAGCCCTGGTATTCCATCGCCACCTGGGCGCTGCCCAGCACATGGCCGGCGGGCGACAACCACACCCGCACATC
>DATARX010000117.1:0-11820 GCA_036263955.1 Rhodopila sp. | reverse complement strand
CGGGCGCGGGTCGCCAGCATGAGGGCCTGGGCGGCGCGGGGGCCGGGCCCCCAGGCGACATGGCGGCGCACGATGTCATCCGCGGCGCTTTCCGGGCGGCAGCCGCGCACCAGCGCCAGGATCGCGTCGACGACTTTCTCGCCCACCGGCAGGCGGCGAACCAGCGCCTGGGAGGTCAGCAGATCCTCGGTCGTCATGGCCTGGACGGGTCGCGCATCGTGGGCCCCCGTGGTTGCCAGCAGCATTGTCCGTTCGGCATCGAGGTCGGGGTAGGTGACGTTGATCTCCAGCAGGAAGCGATCGAGCTGGGCTTCCGGCAGCGGGTAGGTCCCTTCCTGCTCGATCGGGTTCTGTGTCGCCAGCACGTGGAAAGGGCGCGGCAGCGCGTGCTCCACGCCGCCGATGGCGACGCGCTGTTCCTGCATCGCCTGCAGCAGGGCGGACTGGGTGCGCGGGCTGGCGCGATTGATCTCATCGGCCATGAGCAACTGGCAGAATACCGGGCCGGGGACGAAACGGAACGCGCGGCGGCCTTCGGTTTCGTCCAGCACCTCGCTGCCGACGATATCGGCGGGCATCAGGTCCGGGGTGAACTGGATGCGCTTGGTGGCCATCCCGAGGACGACGCCGAGCGTTTCCACCAGCCGGCTCTTGCCCAGGCCGGGCACGCCGACGAGCAGGACGTGACCCCCCGACAACAAAGTGATCAAGGTTTGATCGATGACCTCATCCTGGCCGAAGATCACGCGACCGATCGCGGCGCGGACCTGGACAATGCGCGCGCCGAGCGCTTCTGTTGCCGCCATGATCGCGTTGGGATCGTCGTGGATGGGACCAATCCAGTTCGAGGTAGCCTGTGGCGTGCCAGCCATACCGCCCGACATACGGGTTTTACCCTCCACGTTTGCGTCCAGGAAAATATATAGGCTCTTTCCCCGATGGGGGGAGGCTACCTATATCGCGGTCGTGTTAGGAAGTCCGTCTTCCATGGAGACAGTTTAGGTGAACGACCCGGGCGCGCCCATCGATATCGCCGCCGTCCAAATGTCTGAACAGCCGGCGGACCAGGTGCTGGCGGCCTGCGGCGATCGGATCCGACGCGCCAGGCCCGCGCGCGTGCCGACCGATTGCGGCGACCTGCCGTTCCTGATCAAGCGAGACGGTACCTGGCTGTACCGCGGCAGCGCGATCAACCGGAAGGAACTGGTTTGCCTGTTCGCGAGCGTGCTGCGTCGCGAGGAGGATGGAAGCTGGTGGCTGCAAACCCCGGCGGAGCGTGGGCGGATCGAGGTGGAAGACGCGCCATTCGTCGCGGTTGAACTGGATTGGACGGGTGACGGGCGCAAGCAGGTGCTGTCCTTTCGCACCAACATCGACGAAGTGGTGACGGCGGGACCGGATCATCCGATCCGCGTCTCGCATGACCTGTTCACCTGCGAACCGACGCCTTACATCCGGCTTCGTCCGGGCGCCGCTGCCCATCTGGCGGTTGAGGCGCGCATCAGCCGCGCGACGTATTATGAACTGGTTGCCCTGGCGGTTCCGGAGTGGGTCGGCAACAAGCGGGTCCTGGGCGTCTGGAGCCTGGGTAAATTCTTTTCCCTGGGCGAATTGTCGCCCGGCGAGGCGTGACGCCGTCCGCGCTGCGGATGCGGCTGGCCGAGATTGCCGCCGAACCGCTGAACGGGACTGCCTTGCACGGCGATGACGTGATGGCGACCCTGGCCAAGGCGCCGGTGCCGGCGGCCGTGCTGGTGCCGGTGATCATGACCGAGGCGCCGGGCATCCTGCTGACCAAGCGCACCTCGCACCTGAGCGCGCATGCCGGGCAGGTCAGTTTTCCGGGCGGCCGGATCGATCCCGAGGATAGCGGCCCGGAAGCCGCGGCGTTGCGCGAGGCCTGGGAGGAGATCGGGCTGGAGTCCGGGGCGGTGCAGGTGCTGGGGCGGATGGCGGATCACGTGACCGGCACGGGTTACCGGATCACCCCGGTGCTGGGGCTGTTGCCGCCTGGGCTGACGTACCGGTTATCGGCGAACGAGGTGGAATCGGTTTTCGAACTTCCGATGAGCGTGGTGCTGGACCCCGATGCCCCCAAGCTGCAACGTCAGCACGTGCGCGGGGTGTGGCGGGAGTACTGGGTCTGGCCGCACCCGGAGCATTACATCTGGGGCGCCACCGCTGCCATCCTGGTGCGGCTGGCGGACCAATTGCGGGAGAGGTCCGTCTGATGCGTATCGCCTTGTGTGCCGGATTGCTGGTTTTGTCAGTCATGGGGCCTGCCGCGGGGTCGGCGTTCGCCCAGACGCGGATCGACTCGATCAACACGAATTTCCGCTGGCTGGGGCCGGACGACAAGATCGTCGTGGAGCGGTACGACGATCCGCGTGTCGGCAATGTGTCCTGCTATCTGTCGCGGGCGGAGACCGGCGGGATCAAGGGCGGCCTGGGATTTGCCGAGGATCCGAGCCGGTTCTCGATCGCTTGCCGGGCGGTCGGTCCGGTGACGCTGCCGGCGTCGATGCCGCATAACGAGGTGATCGCGTTCTCCCAGGCGTCGCTGTTCTTCAAGACGTTTCAGATCCATCGCTCACTGGATCAGGAAAAGCGCGTTCTGATCTACACGGTGGTCAGTACAAAGCTGATCAATGGCTCGCCGTTCAACAGCATCAGCGTGGTACCGACGAACGTGCCGTAGAATTGGAATAAGACGGCGCGAAGCCGGGTAGCGCGGCGTCGACTCTGCAGGCAGATTATGCGGCATGACCTTGGATCAGCTTCGCGTTTTTGTCGCCGTCGCCGAACGCCAGCACGTCACCCGCGCGGCGGAGGCGCTCAATCTGGCGCAGTCGGCGGTCAGCGCGTCGATCGCGGCGCTGGAAGCGCGGCACGGTACCAAGCTGTTTCACCGGGTCGGCCGCGGCATCGAACTCACTGAGGCCGGAGCCGTGTTTCTGACAGAGGCGCGGGCGGTCCTGGCGCGGGCGGAGGCGGCGGAGCTGGTGCTGTCGGAGCTGGGCGGTCTCAAGCGCGGAACGCTGGCAGTGCAGGCCAGCCAGACGATCGTCAGCTACTGGCTGCCGCGCTACCTCGTCGCATTCCGTCGCGCCTATCCCGGGATCGACATTCGCCTGACGGTCGGCAACACCGCGCAGGTCGCCACCGCCATCCACCAGGGCACTGCCGAACTCGGCTTCGTCGAGGGCGTGGTCGAGGACCCGGTGCTGGAGGGCCGAGTGGTCGGGCGGGACCAACTGGTCATCGTTGTCGGGCCGGAGCATCCGTGGGCCGCGGGCGGTGCGGTCTCACCACAGCAACTCCTGGACATCGAATGGGTGTTGCGGGAGGCGGGATCCGGCACGCGATCGATGTTTGAGGCCGCGCTCGAGGGGTTTGGCATTTCGCCCAGTAAACTTCATGTGGTACTCGAGCTGGCGTCGAACGAAGCCGTCCGCTCCGCGGTTGAGGCCGGCATGGGGGCGACGGCCATTTCAGCGTCGGTTGCCGCGCCGAGCATCGAGGCTGGACTTCTGCATCAGGTCGGGCTGCCGCTGCCGGATCGCGCGTTTTATGTCCTTCGACATATGGAACGATACAAAAGCCGAGCGGCGGATGCGCTGCTGGCTTTGATGTCGTGATCTGATCTGGAAGAGATCAATCGTTGAAAGCGATTAAACCAAGCTTAACGTCGTATTGGCGGCATTAGGCGGTTTTTGCCATCAATCCGTCGCTTGGTGTCGCAAGGAGGTTTTGAACATGTCAGCACAGGCGATGCATTCGATGGATCGGCGGCGCTTTCTTCGGGCGGCTGGCGTTATGGGGGCGGGGTTGGCGGCTGCCCCAGCCTGGGCCGGCGGTTCGACCGAGCTCAATCTACCGGGCGGGCCGAATAGGCGCGATCTCACCACCGGATTTCCGGAAAAGGGGCAGATGATCCTGCAGCGGACCCGGCCGCCGTTGCTGGAGACGCCGTTCGAGGTTTTCGACAAGGGCGTGTTCACGCCCAATGATCAGTTTTTCGTGCGTTGGCACTGGGCGGTCATCCCGGAGCAGGTTGACGTGGTGGCTTTCAGGCTGAACGTGCACGGCCACGTCAATTCTCCGCTTTCATTGTCGATGGCCGATATTCTGGCGTTGCCGCGCTTCGAGATTGCGGCGGTCAACCAATGTTCCGGCAACTCGCGCGGGCTGTTCCAGCCGCGGGTGCCCGGCGGGCAGTGGGACAACGGCGCGATGGGCAATGCCAAATGGACGGGTGTTCGTTTGCGTGACGTATTGGATCGTGCCGGGGTGAAGGCGGGCGCGGTGGATGTTCGCTTCAATGGGCTGGACGAGCCGGTGGTCGATGGTGCGCCGGACTTTATGAAGTCGCTGTCGATCGATCATGCGCGCGATGGCGAAGTCATGCTGGCGTATCAGATGAACGGCGCGCAGTTGCCGCTGCTCAACGGTTTTCCGCTCCGATTGATCGTTCCGGGTTGGTATTCGACCTATTGGGTCAAGATGCTGAACGATATTGAGGTACTTGATGCGCCGGACAGCAATTTCTGGATGGCGACGGCGTATCGGATTCCGGACACGCCGGGTGCGAACGTGAAGCCCGGGCAAACCGGTTTCAAGACCGTGCCGATCAACCGGATGGTGCCGCGGTCGTTTTTCACCAACGTGACCAATGCGTCGACAGTAAAGCTCGGCGCGGCGCTGCCGGTTCGCGGCATTGCGTTCGGCGGCGACTGCGGTGTCGCGCGGGTCGAGCTGTCATCGGATGGCGGGCAGACCTGGCGGCAGACGACGTTGGGGTCCGACGAAGGGCCCTACAGCTTTCGCAGATGGACGGGGCAGGTGACCGCCCCGGCGTCGGGTTCGCTGACGCTGATGGCGCGGTGCACCAATACGAAGGGTGTCGCCCAGCCGGTCGAACCGATCTGGAACCCCGGGGGCTTCATGCTCAACGCGATCGAAAAAATCCGCGTGACAGTCGCCTGAAACGAGAACCGAGGATTCTTATCATGGCCTTTACAACGCGCATGACGACACTGGGTGTCGCGGTAGCGGTTAGTCTTGCCGGTTTCGCGATCGGCACGAATCGGGATTCGGTGCTGGCGATTTTCCAGGCCGAGGCCCAGCCAGCCCCGGCCGCGGCAGGCAAGGTCACGGCCGCCGGCGTTACGCTGCATTCCGTCAGTATCGCTCTGCCATCGAGCGACCGGATGTTCCCTGGGGCGGACGCCGAGGCGATCAACAACAACTGCCTGGCCTGCCATTCGGCGGGTATGGTGTTGACCCAGCCGCCGCTGACTGCGACTGCCTGGAAGGCCGAGGTGGAGAAGATGCGGGGCCAGTACAAGGCGCCGGTGGCGGAGGATGACGTGCCCGCGATCGTTGCTTACCTGACGGCCCACAAAGGCACGAAGTAAACGTCAGGCGGACCGGGCTGGCGGCACGTCCAGCCCGACGCCGCGCAAATGGCTGAACAGGGCTTGCAATTTCTCGCGGTCCGCTTGCGGCAGCGGCGGCTTCAGGATCGAGTCGATGTTGGTCCGCAGGTGGCCGGCGTCGCCGGTTCCGAACAGAACGACGTCGACCCCGGGTTCGTGCCGGACGTAACGATAAGCCGCGTCGGTTATGCTGGTGGCGCCGTTCGGGTGGACCAGGAAGCCCAGCGGATCATCGGTCTGGGCCAGCCAGGCCGGGACCTGGCCGGACGCGGCGAGTTGCTTCACCGTTGCCGCCAGTTGCGCGGGCCGGGCGAAGATTCCGCGCACCGCGAACATCATCAGGGTGCCGATCCGGTTGGCGAGGGTGTGGGGAAAGACCTGCGTGCGGGCCACCTGATCCATCAGGTGGAAGGCGACCATCGCGGTATCCCAGCATGGGTCCCGCATGGCTCGTCCGAGCATGTTCTGTTCGGGATCGTTGGGGGCCGTTTCGGTGATGCCGAGGAAGCGGAACTTGCCTTTGTCCCGCTGTTTCAGCAGCGCCGGCGCGATCGCGTCGCGGACATGGTCGTAGGCGGCGGGCGGGACGGCGTGGAGTTGGAAGACATCGACGTAATCGAGGCGCAGTCGTTTCAGTGACGCATCCAGGCTGGCGATCACCTTGTCGGCGCTGAAGGCGGGGTCACCGGCCGGCTTCGACGCCTTGGTGCAGACCACGACGCTGTCGCGCGGCACATCGCGCAGGGCGGTGCCGACCACGTCCTCGGTGCCGTAGACGGCGGCTGTGTCGATCAGGTTGACCCCGAGGTCCAGCGCATGGCGGATGATGCCGGCGGCATGGTCGGCGGACTGACCGGTGCCGAGACCGAGTTTTGAGAAGCCGCCGCAGCCGAGACCGGCGACGCTGACCTTGAGGCCGGTGCGGCCGAGGGTGGTGTATTGCATGGGGTTATTCCTGGACGGTTGGGTCGTATTGGCAGCCGATCGCGGTCAGTTCGAATTCAACCACGGCGCGCAATATTGGCGGGCTATGTGACGGTGCGCCACACAATGCTCGCCTCGACATCCTCGTACTCGTGGCGATCGATATTGCCCGCCGCAGCAATGTCCTGCCAACCGATGGCGGGATGGCGTGCTTTGAGCGTGCCAGGCAAGCGGCGTGCCCGCCACTGTCGCGGCCGAGGGCGGCGGTGTGTGGGCGCCGGACTATGCGGATCTGAACGAATCATCGATTCGGGAGGCGCATGCCTTCGATTTGCTGGTCCTGCCGTGGACGGTGAACGACCCGGCCGACATGCGCCGGCTGATTGGCTGGGGCGTCGATGGCTTGATATCCGACCGTCCCGACCTGGCACTGAAACTGCTGGGGTAAATCGTTGCGTGCGGCGGCCCGCGCGCAATTGTCTTCCACCGATGCGGCGGATGGCGCATCCTCTTTCCCCATGTGTGGACGCTATGCCAGTTTCCTGCCGCCTGACGTGATCGCGCGCCTGTTCGGCACGAAAAATCCGCTGCCGAACCTGAAGCCGACCTGGAACATGGCGCCGACCATGGACGGGCCGGTGGTGCGGCGCCATCCGGACACCGGCGAGCGGCACCTGGATGCGCTGACCTGGGGTTTCATTCCGGCGTTCACCAAAACCCTGAAGGAGGCGCGCCGCCCGGTTAATGCCAGGGCCGAAACCATCGCCAGTTCCGGCATGTTCCGCAACGCTTTCGCCAAGCGGCGCTGCATCGTACCGGCCGCCGCGTTCTACGAGTGGCAGGCGGGGCCCGCAGGCAAGACACCGTATGCGATCGCCCGCGCCGACGGTAATCCGCTGGCCTTTGCCGGCATCTGGGAGGGTTGGCGATCGCCCAATGGCGATATCGTCCGGACCTACGCGATCGTAACGACCACCGCCAACGCGCAGATGTCGGTGTTGCACGAACGCATGCCGGTCATTCTGGAACCAACCGACTGGACCGGGTGGCTCGGGGAAGAAGCGGGTGACCCGACTTCCCTGATGCGACCCTCGGCTGAGGGCGTCCTGCGCCTGTGGCAGGTGGACAAGCGAGTCGGCAATGTGCGTAACGATGGTCCTGAATTGCTGGTGCCGTTGGCCGCTTGAACGGGCCGCGTGTCAGGGGCGCCAGCCGGCACGCCGCACGGTTTCCGCCACGGCTTCGGTTGGTCGGGCGATGGACCTGACGGCGTGCTCCGCGCACTGAACCGTTTTGGCGTCGGCAATATTCGTTTCATCAAGCGGCAACAGGGGAAACAGCGGCCGGGCCGGGCCACGACCATGTGATTCTCCACGATCAGGTCCTGGGCCAAGACCCAGTTGGGCCATGACCAAGTCCTGGGCCAAAGTCTTGGGCCATGACCAAGTCATGTGGAATTCCCACGCGAATTGCGTGGCGAAACCGATCGGGTGAGTGCGTCGTTCATCCTTCCGTTGAGAAGGAATTCCCGCATGAGTTCATTGCCCCGGCTGGCTCAACTGAAGCGTGACTTGGATGTGATCGTGAGGCGGCGTAGCGACCAACCACTTCCCCCGCAGCAGAATCGCGGACGCTCCGCCACGTCGCCGCACCAGATTCCGGCGCCGGGCTGGAAGGATATTGTTGTTCGCTCCTGGGGCGAGGTGTCGGAGAACAATATTTTTCTTGTGTCCGGTGGGGTCACCTATGCGGTGTTGCTGGCGCTTTTCCCCGGCCTCGCGGCGCTTGTGTCGATCTACGGGCTTTTACTGGATCCCACTGAGGTAGAACGGCAGGTCGCGGCGCTATCGCATATTCTGCCGCCGGAAAGCGCGAAGATGATCGGGGATGAGTTACAGACGCTGGTCTCGGCGTCCAGTGGGTCGTTGAGTATCAGCGCCGGTCTTGCTTTGCTGCTGGCGTTGTGGAGCGCCTCCCGCGGCATGAGCGGATTGGTGACGGCGTTCAATATTGCCTACGACCAGAAGGAGACACGTGGGTTCTTCAAGTTGAATTTCATTGCGATCGTGTTGACGATGGGCATGCTGGTCGGAGGGACGGTGGTCATCGCGCTGGTTGGCGTGCTGCCGGCCGCGCTTCAGTTCGTCGGCTTGGAAAGTTCGACGAAATGGCTGGTGCTGGTGCTGGAATGGCCGCTGCTGATTGCCGTGGTGATGGGCGGCCTGGCTGTGCTGTATCGCTATGCGCCGGATCGCCATCCACCGCGTTGGCGTTGGGTTTCGCCCGGCGCGATCGTCGCGACGCTGTTGTGGCTGCTCGGGTCGGTGGCGTTCACCGTCTATGTCTCGCACTTCAACAGCTACGACAAGACGTACGGCTCGCTAGGCGGGGTCGTGGTGATGCTGACCTGGCTGTATTTGTCTGCCTTCGTCGCGCTGCTCGGGGCGGTCATCAACGCCCAGTCGGAGCTTCAGACCCAGGCGGACTCAACTGTCGGGGAGCCGAAGCCCCTGGGCGCCCGGAAGGCGTATGCCGCGGACACGGTCGGCAGTTCGACGTCCTGAAACAGGAATTTCATATCGGATCCGTCATGATAAATGCGGTGGTGACATCTGGCAATGTGACGAAACACAAGGTAATACAACGAGGTGTCGGGGCCGCGGCGGTCAGGCGCCCCGTCCAGCGCTGCCGACGTGGGGCTTCGGGGATCAACAAGGGAGTTGACGAACGACCCTTTCATCCGAACATGTAGGCGCAATCGCCCCATATTGGGCGACCAGAACCCGCGGGAAACCACGACATGCGCCCGAGCCCGTGCCATCTGATGCTTGTTCATCCGGATGACGCCGCCGCCGTCACCGACGCGCTGTGGGTCCGGTTGCGCCAGGAAGCCGAACAGGCTTACGAACGCGAACCTAAGCTGGCATCGCTGTTTTTCGACTCCATCCTGAACCAGCCCAGCTTCGAGGCCGCGATATTCCATCGCGTGGCCGCTCGGCTGAAGAATGACACGATTTCCTTGCCGCTGATCGTGCAGGCGTTCGGCAAGGCGGCCGAGGACGATGGCTGCTTCGTGGAGGCAGCGAAGGCCGACATCACCGCGGTGCTGGACCGCGATCCCGCCTGCACCCGGCTGATGGAGCCGTTTTTGTATTTCAAGGGCTTCCACGCGATCCAGACGCACCGGCTCAACCATTGGCTGTGGCATCATGGCGAGAAGGATTTCGCGCTTTATCTGCAAAGCCGGTCGTCCGAGGTGTTTCAGACCGACATCCATCCGGCGGCGAAGTTTGGTCATGGCGTTTTCCTGGATCACGCCACCGGCCTGGTGGTCGGCGAAACGGCGGAGGTTGGGGACAACGTCTCCATGCTGCACCACGTGACGCTGGGCGGCAGCGGCAAGGAGTCGGGGGATCGCCATCCCAAGATCCGCAACGGCGTGGTTATCGGCGCCGGCGCGGCGATCCTGGGGAACATCGTTGTGGGCGAGCATGCGCGTGTCGCGGCCGGGTCGGTGGTGCTGAAATCGGTTCCGCCGCATGCCACGGTGGCGGGCGTGCCGGCCAAGATCGTGCGGATCGTGGAAAGCGACGAACCCTCGCGGTCGATGGACCAGACGCTGGGCGACCTGGCGTACCAGTCGTTCAACTACACGATCTGACGCTGACGACCGGCTGATGGATTTCGACCCGGCTGAAGCTCCGATCCCGCACAGTTCCCATTGGGGGGCGTTTTCGGTCCTGAAGCGTTCCGGGGGCATTGAGATCGTGCCGCATCCGGGCGATCGAGACCCGGCGCCAATGCTTGGCAATCTGCCGGCGGCGCTGGATCATCGCGCGCGGATCGCCACGCCGATGGTGCGCCGGGGCTGGCTGGAACGGGGTGCGGGGCCGGATCGGCGGCGCGGGCGAGAGGATTTCGTCGCACTGTCCTGGCCGGATGCGCTCGATCTGGCCGCGACGGAACTGCGCCGGGTTTACGCCGAACATGGCGGCCGGGCGGTGTTTGGCGGGTCCTATGGATGGTCGAGCGCCGGGCGCTTCCATCATGCGCAAAGCCAGGTTCACCGCTTCCTGAACGTGCTCGGCGGCTATGTGAAGTCGGTCAACACCTACAGCTCCGCCGCTGCCGCGGTGATCCTGCCGCACGTGATCGGATCGCAGGAATCGGCGGGACGAGAGAACGTGAGCTGGGACGAGCTGGCGACCCAGACGGATGTGATTCTGGCGTTCGGCGGTTTGCCGTTGAAGAACACCAGCGTCAGCAGCGGGGGCACCAGCCAGCATGTGGCGCGCGATCATTTGATCGCGGCGCATCGGCGCGGCGCCAGGTTTCATCTGATCAGTCCGCTGCGGGATGATTTACCGCCGGAGATCGCGCCGGAATGGCATGCGATCCGGCCTGGAACCGATGTCCCGCTGATGCTCGGCATTGCCCATACCTTGATGAGCGAGGGACTGCACGATCGCGTCTTCCTGGACCGGTTCTGCGTCGGCTACCCGGAATTCGAGGCGTATCTGTCCGGCCGATCGGATGGGCAGCCAAAGGATGCGGCGTGGGCCGCCACGATCTGCGAACTTTCGGCCGATACGATCCGCGGCCTCGCCCGGCATGCGGCGGGCAGGCGCACCCTGATCACCTGCGCACAGTCGCTGCAGCGCGCCGAACATGGTGAGCAACCGGTGTGGATGGGCGTCGTGCTGGCGGCGATGCTGGGCCAGGTTGGCCTGCCCGGCGGCGGGTTTGTCTATGCGATGGGGTCATTGTCGAATATCGGCAAGCCGTCACTGGCGGTGCCGCTGCCGACGCTGCCGCAACGGCAGAACAAGGTGCCGGACCTGATCCCGGTCGCGCGGATCTCCGACCTGCTGCTGGACCCGGGCCTGGACTATGATTTCAACGGGCGGCGGCTGACCTATCCCGGTATCAGGCTGGTGTACTGGGCCGGTGGCAACCCGTTCCACCACCACCAGGACATCAATCGGCTGCGGGAGGCGTTTGCACGCCCCGATACGGTGATTGTGCATGACTCGGCCTGGACCGCCACGGCGCGGCATGCCGATATCGTGTTTCCGGCGACGGTGACGCTGGAGCGGTCCGATATCGGCGCCGCCGGCAATGATCCGCTGCTGGTGGCGATGCATCGGGCCGCCGCACCCTATGGCCAGGCGCGTGACGACTACGCGATCTTCTCCGATCTCGCGGAACGTCTTGGCGTGGCGGATAGCTTTACCGAGGGCCGCTCGGCGGAAGCCTGGCTGCGGCATCTGTACGAACCGACGCGCGCGGCGTTGGTGGCGCTGGGACATGAGGCGCCGGATTTCGACGCGTTCTGGTCGGCGGGTGAGCTGGTTCTGCCGACGCTGCCATGGGACGGCAGCGTGGTACGGGAATTCCGTCAGGATCCGGAGCAGCGGAAATTGCCCACGCCAACCGGTATGGTGGAAATCACGTCCGC
>DATARX010000087.1:0-2820 GCA_036263955.1 Rhodopila sp. | reverse complement strand
AACCGGCCGCGAAAGCATCACCATCCGCGCCAAGACCGAGTTCGAGGAGATCCGCAAGGACCGCACCGCGATCGTGGTGACGGAAATCCCCTATCAGGTGAACAAGAAGACCCTGATCGAGAAGATCGCCGAACTGGTGCGTGCGAAGGAAATCGAGGGCATCGGTGAGATGCGCGATGAGAGCGACCGCTCCGGCATGCGCATTGTGATGGAGCTGAAGCGCGACGCCACGCCGGAAGTGGTGCTGAACCAGTTGTTCCGGTTTACCCAGTTGCAGACCACCTTCGGCATCAATGTGCTGGCGCTGGACGACGGACAGCCGAAGCAGATGGGCCTGCGCGAGGCGCTGTCCTGCTTCATCCGGTTCCGCGAGGAGGTCATCCTCCGGCGGTCTCGCTTCGAACTCGGCAAGGCGCGCGACCGGGCGCATAACCTGGTCGGCCTGGCGATCGCGGTCGCCAACATCGATGAGGTTATCCGGCTGATCCGGGCCAGCCCCGATGCGGCGGCGGCGCGGGTTGCCTTGATGGGACGCGACTGGCCGGCGGCGGATATCGGCGCGCTGCTGGCACTGATCGACGAGCCCGGCAACGTCATTGCGCCGGATGGCACCGTGCGGCTGACGGAAGAGCAGGCACGCGGCATCCTGGACCTGCGCCTGCAACGGCTGACCGGACTGGAGCGGGAGAAGATCCAGGCCGAGATGACCGAAGTCGCTGGGAAGATCCGCGAATTGCTGGAGATCCTCGACTCGCGCATCCGCCGCATGGAGGTTATGACCGAAGAACTGACCGCGGCGCGCAAGGAAATCGTCTCGCCGCGGATGACCGAGATCGCCGACGCTTTGGCGGACCAGGACGACGAAAGCCTGATCGAGCCGGGCCAGATGGTGGTCACCATTACCCGCGACGGATTCATCAAGCGCACGACGCTGGAGACGTTCCGGGCGCAGAATCGCGGCGGACGCGGACGGAGCGGCGCGGGCACGCGTGGCGACGACATCGTGACGCGGAGCTTCAATGGCCACACGCATCAGTGGGTGCTGTTCTTCTCGTCGGGTGGCAAGGCATTTCGGGTCAAAGTCTGGAAGTTGCCGGAAGCCGGTCCAACGGCGAAGGGCCGAGCACTGGTGAACCTGCTGCCGGAACTGGGGTCGGACACGATCACCACGGTGCTGCCGCTGCCGCAGGATGAGTCGCTCTGGGAAAGCCTGCACCTCGTGTTCGCGACCGCCTCGGGCAACGTGCGGCGCAACCGGCTGTCGGACTTCAAGAATGTCCGTGCCGCCGGCCTGATCGCGATGAAGCTGGATGAGGGTGATCACCTGATCGGCGTCGCCACCTGCCGCGAAGGCGACGACGTGCTGCTGGCGACCCGCAAGGGCCGCTGCATCCGGTTCCAGTTGTTGGACGACCAGGTGCGGGTATTCGCTGGGCGCGACAGTTCCGGCGTGCGGGGCATCAAGCTGCTGAACAGCGACGACGTGATCAGCCTGTCGGTGCTGCGCCATGTGGCGGCGACGCCCGAGGAGCGGGTGGCCTACCTCAAGCTGGCCAACGCCAAGCGGCGCGGCAACGGAGATGCCGAGGCGGAAGCACCGGCCGAGACCGACGCCGAGGACTCGGTGCAGGAGGTGACTTTGTCCGCCGAACGGTTCGGCGAAATGGAGATCGCCGAGGAGATGCTGCTGACGGTGACCGACATGGGGTTCGGCAAGCGGACATCCGCTTACGAATACCGGGTCACCGGACGTGGCGGCCAGGGCATCGGCAACATCACGCTGGCACCGCGCAACGGCAAGACGGTGGTGGCGACCTTCCCGGTGCGGCAGGGTGACGACATCATGATGGTCACCGATGCCGGGCGCTTGATTCGCGTTCCGGTGGATCAGGTGCGCACGACCGGGCGGCAGGCGATGGGCGTGACCTTGTTCCGCGTTGACAAGGGCGAGCATGTCACCAGCGTGTTCACGGTGCTGGAAGACGAAGCGGAAGAAAATGGCGTCGCGGCGGAAGCCGGGCCCGATCAACGTGGGCCGGATCAAGGTGGGCCGGATGATGGCGCGCCCGACAATGGGGCTCCGGGCGATGGGGCTCCGGGCGATGGCGCGGCGGAAAACGGTGCCACCGATCAAGGTGAGACGCCCACGCCCGAGGAAGGAAGCGATGGCTGAAACGACGGCCCCTAATCCGCGGCGGATCGGGCTTTATCCAGGGACGTTCGATCCCATCACCAACGGTCACCTCGACGTGATCGCCCGCGCCGCCCGACTGCTCGACAAGCTGGTGGTCGGGGTGGCGATCAATACCGGCAAAGGCCCGCTCTTCACGCTGGAGGAACGGGTCGAACTGGTGCGGGCGGAGATCGAGGCAATCGCCACGCGCAACGGCATGGTCATCGAGGTTGTGCCGTTCGACACGCTGCTGATCGATTTCGCCCGCAAGCTCGGCGCCTCCATGATCGTGCGTGGGCTGCGCGCGGTGTCGGATTTCGATTACGAATTCCAGATGGCCGGGATGAACTACCGCATGGCACCGGATGTCGAGACGGTATTCCTGATGGCCAGCGAGACGCACCAGTTCATCGCCTCCCGCCTTGTCAAGGAAGTCGCGATGCTGGGCGGCGATATCACCTCATTCGTCCCTGCCCTGACCCTGGAACGCGTGCTGAAGCGTATCCGGGGCTGAATCGCAGACCCCATTTCGTAGAGGCGTTTGTTGGCCAAGGCGACGACCTGGTTTTCGCGTATGCCGGGTTTGAGGGCTTCGTAGATGTCCTGGTAGACGCCATCGACCATGGCAGCGGCGATGTTGAGCAGGG
>DATARX010000459.1:0-13548 GCA_036263955.1 Rhodopila sp. | reverse complement strand
GGCCTCGGTCCAGACATAGAAACGGCCTTCCTCACCCTCGCTGTCGGCATCTTCCGACGCCGCAAAGGCCGCTTTGCCGTCGACCCGCTGCGCGCTCATGTCGCGCACCATCCAGCCGATGGTTTCCGCCGCGCGCTCGGCGTACAGCGGATTCGGCCGATCGGCATGTGCAAGGGCCAGGAGGTCCAGCAACTGGGCGTTGTCGTACAGCATCTTTTCGAAGTGCGGCACCAGCCAGACCTCGTCGGTCGAATAGCGGGCAAAACCGCCACCGAGATGGTCGTAGATGCCACCCTGGCACATCCGTTCCAGCATCAGGTGCAGCGCCGCCTTGCCGGCGTCATCCCCGGTGCGAAACGCGTTCTGCCAGAGAAACCGATAGATCGGCGGATTGGGGAATTTCGGCGCGCCGCGCAGCCCGCCATGGACCGGATCCGTCATCCGCAGATAGGCCTGAGCCACCGCGTCCAATTGCGTGGGCCCCGGGGCGTCTCCCACCATAGCCGCCGCCTGCTGGTTCAGGAATTGCGTTAACGCCTTGGTATTCTGCGTGACCGCCTCGGCCCCGCTATGAAACGCATTCGCCACCCCTTGCAGCACCTGGCGAAAGGAGGGACGCCCCCAGCGCGGCTCCGGCGGGAAGTACGTGCCGCCCCAGAACGGCGTCCCGTCGGGGGTGGTGAACATCGTCAACGGCCAGCCGCCCTGCTCGCCCAGCGCGTGCAGCGCCGACATATAGATCTGGTCGATGTCGGGGCGTTCCTCGCGATCGATCTTGACGGCAACGAACAGGCTGTTCATCAGCGCGGCGGTGTCCGGGTCCTCGAACGACTCGTGCGCCATGACATGGCACCAATGGCACGCGGCATAGCCGATCGAAACCAGGATCGGCTTGTTCGCCGCCTTCGCCTCCTCCAGCGCGGCCTTGCCCCACGGACGCCAGTGTACGGGGTTGCCGGCGTGCTGGAGCAAATACGGGGACGTCTCTCGCCCCAGCAGATTCTCCGGTGCGCCCATTGTGTTGCTCCCCGCGAAGATTACCCGCCAGACATAGGGCGCGAACGCCGCCATACCACCCGCTGCCCGAAGGTGGAGCACCCGCCGGCGGCACCGTCGGCAGGAAACTGCGGCGGAACCAGTCCAGAACGCATGACGGTCCTTGGCGGACCTTCCCCCACGTTGCTACACTCGCGGTTGCGATTCGCTTGCTTCCCCGCCGTCCGGGGGCCAGAAGCGGGGGCCGGACCCAAGTAGGAAACTGACCATGAAACTGAAGGCCGACCGCGCCACTTTGATCAAGGCGCTGGCCCACGTCCAGAGCGTGGTGGAGCGGCGCAACACCATCCCCATCCTGGCGAACGTCATGATCGCCGTGCGGGACGGCAAGCTCACCCTGACGGCAACCGACATGGAAATTGCCATCGTGGAGGACGTCCCCGCCGCGTCCAGCCGTAACGGCGCCTGCACGGCGCCGGCCGCGACCTTGTACGAAATCGTCCGCAAACTGCCGGATGGGGCCGAAGTCGAACTCGATCACCCCGGCGGCGACGCCCAGCTGGCGCTGCGGGCCGGCCGGTACGACACCAAGCTGACGGTGCTGCCGGTCGAGGATTTCCCGTCGATGACCGCCGGCAGCCTGCCGCACAAGTTCAGCCTGGCGGCGCAAACCCTCCGTGCCCTGATCGATCGCACCAAGTTCGCGATCAGCACCGAAGAAACCCGCTACTATCTGAACGGTATCTACCTGCACCACGCCGACAGCGACGGTACCCCGGTGCTGCGCGCCGTCGCCACCGACGGCCACCGCCTGGCGCGCGTGGAGGAACCGCTGCCGGAAGGCGCCGCCGCCATGCCCGGTGTCATCATCCCGCGCAAGACGGTGAACGAACTCCGAAAGCTGCTGGACGAGGTCACCGGCAACGTCGAAATCGCGTTGTCCGACACCCGCATCCAGTTCCACGCCGACCAGATGCTGCTCACCAGCAAGCTGATCGACGGCACCTTCCCCGAATATGAACGCGTGATCCCGCGCGGCAACGACAAGGTGTTGCGCGTCGGCAAGAAGGATTTCGCCGATGCCGTGGCCCGCGTGGCAGCGATCTCATCGGAGCGCTCGCGGCCGGTGAAACTCTCGCTGGCCCGCGACCTGCTGGTGCTGTCGGCCTCCAGCCCCGAACAGGGCACCGCGACCGAGGAACTCGACGCCGACCACGTCAAGTACGATGCCGGCCCGTTGGAGATCGGCTTCCAGGCACGCTACCTGAACGACATCACCGATCAGATCCCCGAACAGGTGGAATTCCGCTTCGCCGATGGCTCCGCCCCAACTGTGGTGCAGGATGCGGGCGACGCGAGCGCGCTGTACGTGCTGATGCCAATGCGGGTCTAGTGTCCCGCCCCATCCGTTCGCCGCATGACGCGGCGGACGGATGGGATAAGCCGCGGCGAGACCTTGGGCGTTACCGTCGCCGCGGTCATGCTCCGTCCCGCTTCTTCGGTTCTTCATCCGGCCGATGGCGATCTCCGGACGGTTCGCATGCGATGGCAAGATCCGCGGCGGGACAGGCCGGTGCGGAATACCGGCGGCGTCAACCTTTTCTTCATTTCTTTCGGGCATGTCGGGTTCGATGCCCGCGCTTTCCAACCGGCCCGACACCGCCATCCTGAGCGCCGCCGCCACGTTGCTGGCGGCTTCGCTTGCGGCCGGCCTCATCGCTCCGCCCGTGTTCTGGCTGTTCCTGATGGCTTCGGTCGCGGTGGCCATTCTCATCCTGCTGTTTTGCTTCCCCACCGGCTTCTGCGTCGCCTGGCTGCTGATCGCCGGCATGAGCCTGGAGATGGCGTTCAACGACCTGGTCGGCACCGACGCCTACCAACCGGTCATCGCCGTCGTAAAAGGCACCGAGATCGGCCTGGGCTTGATCTGCATGATCCGCTTTGGCCCGAAGCTGGACCCGCTCTGCCCAGCATGGGCATTTCTGGCGATGACGACGGCCGGTCTCGTCCACGGCCTGTATCCGGGGATGTCCGCGGTGGACAGCCTGCGGTCCATGATAGGATCAGTGGCGCCCTTCGTGTTCTGCTTCTGCCGCGTGCCGCCCACCTGGGCCGACGCGATCGTCCGCGCCACAAAATGGTGCCCAATGCTGGCGGTCGCCGCTTGTGTGCCGCTGGCGGCGGCCGGCATCCGCCCATTATTCGTCGACAGCGGCGGCGCCCGTCTCGCCGGCCTCGGCCATCCCGCGTTCCTCGCCGGGATCTGCCTGCCGGCGATCTACGCCTGCCTGATCCAACTTTATCGTGAAGGCCGGCGCGGCGATCTGCTGCTGCTGCTCGCCAACGGCCTGGTTCTCATACTCACCGGCGCCCGCGCACCAGCCGCCTGCGCCGTGGCGGTGACCGGCATGAGCCTGATCACCATACGATCTTCTGTTTTCGCCGCGCGCCACCGGCTGTTGCTGGTCCTCACAGCGCTGGCGCTGGTGCCGATACTGATCTTGCTGGCGGGCGATCTGGGGGACATCCGACTGATCAAGGTCGCCTTGAACGAGACCAGCAATCTCAGCGGACGAGGGCTGCTGTGGCCCAGTTTTGAGGATGCCGCATCGCGGTCGCCCTGGTTCGGCTGGGGAACCGGTGCCGGCAATGCGGTCGTCCCACCCGACGGGCGGATCGCACAGGTTCTGCACACCTGGGCCGCGCACAATGAATATCTTCGCATCGAAGTCGAAGGTGGCGTAATCGGCGAGACGCTGTTGATCGCGCTGTTCGTTGCTTGGACAATTGTCCATACAGGACGGCTGGTCCCCTCAGACCGGCGGATCATGCGGCTGGCTTTCATGGCCTTCGCCGGACATGCGGTGACCGACAATCTGCTGATCTCCACACCCGCTTGTGTGATGTTCGCTTTCGTCACCGCCGTGTTTGCGCGCGCCCGCCGCGAATAGCCTTGCCCGATTCGGGCCGGGTGGCGTAGGGAACCGGCGCCACCCTGCCGGAGCATTCTTGGCCATGCGGCGTTTTTTCCTGTTGTTTTCCCTCTCGTTCGCCACAGCGGCGGTCACCGCGCCAGCCTTTACAACTGCATCCCTCGCGGCCTCGCCCAAGGCTGGTGGCATCGCTTTTGTATTGAATTCCGCCGGCGCGTCAATCAGCGTGATCGATGTGGCGACCCAGACGGAGGTCCGCCGCATCCCGGTGTTACGGGAGCCGCATCATCTGGCGCTCAACCCCGACGGCACCAGCCTGCTGGTCGGCGACACATCAGGCAATCAGATGATCTTCCTCGATCCCAACACGGGCGAGGTACAGAAGCGCGTGCCGGTGGTCGATCCCTATCAATTATGGTTCAGCCCTGACGGCAAATACCTGACCGTCAACGGGTTGGCGCGAAACCAGGTGGATATCTATGACGCCGCCACGATGAAGCTGGTGAAGCGGTTCCACGTCGTCGCGACGCCCAGCCACCTGGATTATTCGCCGGATTCCTCGACGGTGTTCGTGAGTCTGCAGGACAGCGACAAGCTGGCCGCCTTCGACCTCCGCACGATGACCGAAAAGTGGACGCAGCCGGTCGGCAAAACCCCGGCCGGTGTGATGTGGCTGAATGGCAAGGTGCTGGTCGCCGATATGGGCACCGATAGCCTGGCCGTGGTCAATCCGGCGGATGGTCACGTCGAGGGTCATGTTGTCACGGGCAAGGGTGCCCATCAGCTCTTCCTGTCGCCCGACCAGAAGATCCTGTGGGTCAACAATCGCGCCGGCGGCACCACCGTATCGCTGGACTCAAAGACGCTGAAGCTGATCCGCACGTATAACATCTCGGGCGGTCCGGACGACATGGTCTTCGCGCCGAACGGAAAGATCTGGATCACCCGCCGATGGGCGGAGAAGGTCGCGATACTCGATCCGAACACCGGTGAAGTCGAAAACATCGATGTCGGGCGTTCCCCGCACGGCATCTTCCTCAACCCGAAGGCGCCGTCACCGACGGTCGTATCGAGCGGCTGACAATGGGCGACCCATTCGATCTCGCAGCTGGGTGGCTGCAGGAACATCTGCTGATCCCGCTGCTGTATCGGTTCGACCTGATGAACTGGGAGGATGTCTCCTACGGCTGGGCCACGTTCGCCATGTACGGCATCGCCCAGGTGGTGGTGACGTTCGCTGTCTGTCTGCCGCTTGAGCGCTGGCGCCCGGTCGAGCGCTGGCCAGACAGCAGCGCCGTCTGGATGGACGCCTTCTACACCGTGGTGTCGCGGGTCGGGATCCTGCCATTCGTCACCTACGTGCTGTTCTACCAGGCGCAGGTCACTCTCAGCGGTTGGATGGCCGATCACAGTCTCGTGCCTCCAACGCTGGAGGGGATCTTTCCCTTCCTGCTGGGCCAGCAGGTCATGACCTTCGTTCTGTACGCGATCATCCTGGATTTCGCGGAATACTGGCGACATCGGCTGTCGCATATGGTCCGCTGGTGGTGGGCACTGCACTCGCTGCACCATGCGCAACGGCAAATGACCTTCTGGTCGGATGACCGCAATCATCTGGGCGATGACCTGATTTCGTTCTTCTGGTTCGGGTTCATTGCGTTGCTGATTGGCGTGCCGCCGCTGCAGTTCCCGGTCCTGGTGCTGGTGCTGCGGTTCCTGGAATCGCTGTCGCACGCCAATGTGCGTCTGTCGTTCGGCTGGCTGGGGGAGCGCCTGTTGATTTCGCCCCGCTTCCACCGGGCGCATCATGGGGTGCGCGCGGCCGGGCAACGAAGCTGCAACTACGGCGCGGCCTTTCCGTGGTGGGACATGATGTTCGGGACGGCTGATTTCTCCCGGGACTACGCGCGGACCGGCGATCCGTCAGGCGAGGAAGCGCTCGCCACCGGCACTTGGGCGCAACAGCAGGCGGCCGGGCTGCGCCGCTTCCTCCGCGCGTTTCGGCGGCGACCGGCGCGGCAGGGAACCTGAGGTTTACTCGTTATTAGCCGGCTTCTGTGATACTGTTTGGATCGCGACAGGGGAGAGTGTGGTGAGCGACGGTCCTGACAACCTGATCCTGGTCTATCTGCGGCGGATCGATGAGAAATTGGATGGCCTGGCATCTTCGGTCGCCGATCTGGGCCGTCGCGTGACATCGCTTGAAAACAAGGTCGCCCTGTTGCACGGCGACTTCGCCGCGCAGTCCGAGCGGATCGACCGGATTGAGTTGCGGCTCGACCGGATCGAACGGCGGTTGGAGATCGTGCCGGCCTGATCCCTGCCCCGTATGTTCGTCCGCCCCCATGCGTGCCAGCATGCGGACAGGAGGGACAACCGCATGAACGACACGCAGGCTCCAGGCAGCCCAACCCTGGACGGGAAAGCAATCGCCGAACTGGCGGAGCAACTCAACCAACTGCTCCGGCTGCGCACCTTCCCGATCGGGATGAAATTGTTCGCCGACATCGCCGAAATGCAGGCCGTCCCCGGCCTTCGCCGTCCGGCGACCGGAAAAACGTTCTCCACCTGCCAACTGGTCACCCAATCCCGCATGGCCGGGTTCACCCTTGGCATCACCACCGAAAACATTCCGCCCTTTTCAAGCTGCAGCAGCGTGATCGGGCTGGATGCGCCGGGTGAGATCTACACCTCCGGCCGCAAAATGGAGGGCGTGTGGTTCGAAAACCGCGACGCCGCCGCCGCGCATCAGGCGCAGATGCCGCGCGTTACGCCTGGCACCTACCACGGACTGGCGATCTCGCCACTGCGGACCGGACGGCTCAGCCCGCCCGATGTATGCCTGTTCTACGGCAACCCCGCGCAAATGATCCTGTTCATCAACGGGCTGCAATGGCGCAACTATCAACGATATGATTTCAGCATCACCGGCGAAAGCGCCTGCGCCGATAGCTGGGGCAGCGCTTTGAAGAACCGGAAGGTCAGCCTGTCGATCCCCTGCTATGCGGAGCGGCGTTACGGCGGCGTCGCGGACGACGAGATGCTGATGGCGTGCCCGCCCGAAGACCTTTTGCGCGCGGTGACCGGCCTGCAGGGACTCTCCAAGGCCGGGCTGCGCTACCCGATCATGCCGTTCGGTCCCCAGGCCGAACCTGGCGAAGGCATGGCAAAGAGCTACGCCGGAAAGGGTTAGGAACAGGCCCCGCCGATCATCCGCCGTCCCCGCCTAATGTTTCGGCGCCCCCTCTTGCAGCAGGGGTGCCGCTCTGGCGAACGCGTCCTGCGTCTCGCACAGCGCAACGATCCGATCGATCGTCGGAACGCCGGCCACCGAGATCTTGAACACCCGCATCACCGCGACGATGCTCATCAGCAGGATGTCGGCCATCGTCACCGCATCGCCGTGGCAATACCTCCCCGTCCCGGCCTCGCTCGCCAACCGCGTCTCCAGCGCCTGCAATCCCGCGGTGAACCATTGCACCTGCCAGGCTCGCCACGCCGCGTCGTCGAAGCCCCCGGTCGTCGTCAGATACCGCCTGACGCGTGGCACGATCAGCGGATGGGTGTCCGCCGCCAGCCCCGCCGCGATCGACCGCACCCGCCCCCGTCCAGGCGGATCAGATGGCAGTAACGGCGGGTCGGGCACCGTCTCCTCAAGATATTCCAGAATAGCCAGCGACTGCGTCAGCGGCGCCTGGCCAGGCACGATCAAGGCCGGAATCGCACCCAGCGGGTTGATCTTCAGAAAATCCGCCCCAAGCTGGTCCCCGGCATCAAGATCGATGGTGTGCTCGCGCGCCGATAGCCCTTTCAGCGCGAGCGCCGCGCGCACCCGATAGGTCGCCGAACTGCGCCAGAATGCGTAGAGTTCAAAAGTCGGTTGGCCGGCCATGCGATCCTCCCCGGATTACCGCTAAAGCCGCCTAGGCCAAGTCGCCCCTCCTGTCGAGTACAGACCGCCCCGGCGATGATCGTACTGACCCGAAGCCGCTGACATTATCGATACCGGCGCCCGGCACCAGCAAATTCGGATCGTTCAACGAATGGTCCACAGCGCGATCGACCTCGTTTCGAGGTCGTGCCTGCATGTCGCCGATCTCCTCGAAAATTCGCGACGACCCGCCTTGCGCCATGAGCATCCCACATGGTTGCATTGCCGCCAGCCCTGGAGTCGGAGCACGATTGGCCTACGCCCTGCAGCAATTGATCAACGGCATCACGCTCGGCATGATCTACGGCCTCATCGCCGTCGGCTACACCATGGTTTACGGCATTATCGGCATGATCAACTTCGCCCATGGCGACGTATTCATGGTCGGATCCTTTCTCTCCCTCATTGCGTTGCTGGGCCTTTCCGCCCTCGGCATCACCTCGGTCCCGCTCGCGCTGGCGCTGACCCTGCTGTTCGCCGCCGGCATCGCCGCGCTGTATGGCTGGACGGTCGAGCGCGTCGCCTACCGCCCGCTCCGCGGCTCCTTCCGCCTCGCCCCGCTGATCAGCGCCATCGGCATGTCGATCACGCTGCAAAACTTTGTCCAGGTCAGCCAGGGCGCGCGAGTCAAGCCGATCGACGCGATCATCCCCGGCGGCATCCAGCTCATGGATCAGGGCGGTTTCGCCGTGCGACTGTCGTGGATGCAGATCGCCATCGTCGTGATCACCATGAGCATCCTCGGCATCTTCACCTGGCTGGTCACGAAAACCCCGCTCGGCCGCACCATGCGCGCGTGCGAGCAGGACCTGAAAATGGCCAGCCTGCTGGGTATCGACACCGACCGCACGATCAGCCTGACCTTCGTCATCGGCGCCGCCCTGGCCGCCGTCGCCGGGTTTATGTTCCTGCTGTACTATGGCGTTATCGACTTCTACATCGGTTTCATCGCCGGTATCAAAGCCTTCACCGCGGCGGTCCTGGGCGGCATTGGCAGCCTGCCCGGCGCGGTCCTCGGCGGCCTGTTGATCGGCCTGATCGAAGTCTTCTGGTCCGCCTATTTCAGCGTCGAATACAAGGACGTGGCGGCCTTCGCGGTCCTGATCGTCGTACTGATCTTCATGCCCACCGGAATCCTCGGCCGCGCCGAGGTGGAGAAAGTATGAGGGCGATCGTGCCACCACAAACGGCACGGCCATGACCGCCCTACGCGACGCTTTCCTCTCCGCCGCCGTAGCCCTCGGTCTGTTCGGCCCACTCGTCGGCCTCGTCACCACCAGCGGAAATCGTGGTCTGACCCTCGGCATCCGTCCCATTGCCACCGCGGTCGTCGTCGGTCTGGTCTTCTTCGGCCGCCTCGCCATTGTCGCCCGCCGCAACCGGTCCCGCACCGACCCCACCCAGGCCAATCGCGCCCTTGCCCAACGCCTCAGCCGCATGGGGAAATACGTCGCGCCGGCCCTTCTGGTCGCGGCGATCGCCCTGCCCTTCACCGGATCGCGCTACTACATCGACCTCGGCACGCTGGTCCTGACCTACATCATGCTCGGCTGGGGACTGAACATCGTCGTCGGTTTGGCCGGCCTGCTCGACCTCGGCTACGTCGCCTTCTACGCCGTCGGTGCCTATTCGTACGCTCTGCTGGCGACAAGCTTTGGCCTGGGATTCTGGATCTGCCTGCCGCTCGCCGGCATCCTCGCTGCGCTTTGGGGCGTGCTCCTCGGCTTCCCCGTCCTGCGGCTGCGCGGCGACTATCTCGCCATCGTCACCCTGGCCTTCGGGGAAATCATCCGCATCGTCCTGATCAACTGGGTGTCCCTGACCAACGGCCCCAACGGCATCAGCGGTATCCCCCGACCCACCCTGTTCGGCCTCGCCTTCAGCATGGACGGCGGCCCCGGCACCTTCGGCGGCTTCTTCAACATCGAGCCCGCGGTCATCCAGCGCATCATCTTCCTCTACTACGTCATCCTCGGCCTCGCTCTGCTGACGAACTGGGTCTCCCTCCGCCTCCGCCGCCTGCCGCTCGGACGGGCCTGGGAAGCACTGCGGGAGGATGAGATCGCCTGCCGGTCGCTCGGCATCAATGTGCGCAACACCAAGCTGACTGCTTTTGGGATCGGCGCCATGTTCGGCGGGTTCGCCGGCGCCTTCTTCGCCACCCGCCAGGCCTTCATCAGCCCGGAGAGTTTCACCTTCATCGAATCCGCCACCGTCCTCGCGATCGTCGTCCTCGGCGGCCTGGGCAGCCAACTCGGCGTGGCGCTCGCCGCCATCGTCATGGTCGGCGGATTGGAAGCCCTGCGCGATTTCCTCAGCATCCTCGGCGATCAACTGAACAGCGAGATCTTTTCCGGCATCGCCGGCGAACTGCCGTTGTATCGCATGCTGATCTTCGGCCTCGCGCTGGTGGTCATGATGGTGCTGCGGCCCAGGGGCCTCGTATCCGGCCGCACCCCCAGCGTGGCCCTCACGAAGATAAAGGAGATCGCCCCCGATCTCGTGGCGCAGGGCCGCGGCTGATGCTGGCGATATCCGGCCTGACCATGCGCTTCGGCGGCCTGAAGGCAATCGATGACCTGTCGTTCGAGGCGCGCGATGGCGACATCACCGCCGTCATCGGCCCCAACGGCGCCGGCAAAACGACGGTGTTCAACTGCATCACCGGCTTCTACCGGCCGACCGTCGGCTCCATCACCCTGACCCACCCCAACGGCGCCTCGTTCCCGCTGCATCGCATGCCGGGTCATCGCATCGCCGCCGTCGCGAAGGTTGCGCGCACGTTTCAGAATATTCGTTTGTTCGCCGGCATGACGGTGCTGGAGAATCTGCTCGTCGCTCAGCACAACACGCTGATGGCTGCAACCGGATTCGGCGTGCTCGCGGTCCTCGGCCTGGGACGCTACCGAACCGCCGAGGCAGCCGGTGTGAAAAAAGCCCGTCACTGGCTGGATGCGATCGGCCTGACCGCGCGCGCCGACGACCCCGCGGGCGCCCTGCCCTACGGCGCGCAACGCCGCCTGGAGATCGCCCGCGCCATGTGCATCGACCCGGTCATGCTGTGCCTGGACGAACCGGCCGCCGGCCTGAACCCGCGCGAGTCCGAAGAACTCAACCAGTTACTGCGGCGCATCCGCGACCAGGGCTGCTCGCTGCTGCTGATCGAGCACGACATGGGCGTGGTGATGAGCATCTCCGACCACATCGTCGTGCTCGACCACGGCAGGAAGATCAGCGACGGCACCCCCACCGAAGTGCGCGCCGATCCCGCCGTGATCGCCGCCTACCTCGGGGAAGGCGAGGAAGACGAGGTCCCGGCATGACCGCGCTGCTGTCCCTGACCGGGGTCACCGCCTTCTACGGCGCGATCCAGGCGCTGCGCGGCATCGACCTGACCGTCAACCCGGGCGAGATCGTCACCCTGATCGGCGCCAACGGCGCCGGCAAATCCACCCTGATGATGACCATCTGCGGCAACCCGCGCGCTCGGTCGGGCCAGATCGTGCACCAGGGCCAGGACATCACGCACTGGCCGACCCATGAAATCATGCGCCGGGGCATCGCGCAGGCGCCCGAAGGCCGCCGTATCTTCAACCGTATGACAGTGCACGAGAACCTGCTGATGGGCGCCGAGGTCGTCGGTCGCCCCGGCATCCCGGCCCTGCTGGAGCAGGTATTCGTGCTTTTCCCCCGCCTGAAAGAACGCCTGGGCCAACGCGGGGGCACGCTGTCCGGCGGCGAACAGCAGATGCTCGCCATCGGCCGAGCCTTGATGTCCCGGCCAACGCTGCTGTTGCTGGATGAACCGTCGCTGGGTCTGGCGCCCTTGGTGGTAAGGCAGATCTTCGGTGCAATCCGGGAACTGAACCGCACCACCGGATTGACCGTGCTGCTGGTGGAGCAGAACGCCTACCAGGCGTTACGACTGGCGCATCGCGGCTACGTCCTGGTCAACGGATCGATCACCATGGCGGGGACCGGTGGCGAACTGCTGGCGCGCCCGGAAATCAGGGCCGCCTACCTGGAAGGCGGCCACGCGTGACCGTCAGGCCGTCGCCGCCGAACCGTTGACCAGCGAATCGGCCACCGCCCTCGATTCGGCATGAACGCAACGGTGGATGACCAGCACCCCAAGGGCCGACGGCACCACCGCCAACGCCAGCGGCATCCCGCTCCAGGCCACCGCGGCGGCGGCGATGCAACCTAGAATCGCGCCGGCGTCCCATCCAGCCTCGGTGGACAGGTGAAACTGGTACGCCGAACCAGACCGTTTCGCCCGGTCATACACGACGCTCATGAGGACGGGCAGGTACAGACCGCACACCGCGGCCCCGGCCATGTTCGCCACGAAAGCCGCACCCGGCGCCCAGGCGGAAGCGGCGCGCAGGGCGATCCCGGCCAGCAGCGCCGCGGTGATGCCGCGCGACAGGACCCGTCGGTGCCCACGGTCGATCGCCACGCCGCATCCAAGCCCGGCCAGCGCCCCGGCCACCGCGGCGGCACTGGACGCCCAGCCCAGCAGGTCATACGAAGAGTTCAGCGTCGAGAACAGGATCATCGGCCAGGCGATCACCAGGCCCGCACTCATCCAACCGTCCGCGGCAAAGGCGAAAAGCCCGACCGGATCCGCGACCTGCAATGATCGGCGGATGCTGGGAACCACCCCGAGATCGAGATCCCCGATACACAGCAACGGTGCGGTTGAAACGAGGCAGACGGCGGTCGCGGTGCCGAACTCGGCCCACGGCCCCAGCCGTGAAAGCAGAATCCCGCCCGCCACCGGACCGATCACCGAGATGGCCGTGCTGATCATCTGTCGAACCGCGATCTGCTGCCCACGCCGTCCACCGCCGCCGCAAACCGCGTTGGCCGCATGGCAGATCGGCCAGTATATACATTCGCCTGCCGATACGATCAGGATCCACGCGGCAAGCCACGGCAGTCTGTCGGCGTGAACCAGCGGCAAAAACTGAAATGCCGCGATCGCTGTTCCCAGGAGGATCGCCTTGCGCATCCCCAGCCGGCACACCACTGGCAACATGATTGCCCGCATGCCGAAACGGACTCCCAGCAGAAGCGCATAAAGCAGGAGTGTCGTCGCAACGCTGAAACCAAGTTGCAGCAGATAGGCGCCAACGAAACCGCTCGCGAGGGACGTGGCAAGCGACCATAGGACGCAGTGAACTGTGAGCAGGCGGAACTGCCGCCCCTCCCGATCGATACGCATCGTGGAACCCTTGAATCGAGATAATTCCCGGAATGCGTTCGCACCCGGTAGTTTCAGGCGATCGGCGTAGCTACGGACGTCCGACGCACCCGCCCATTGGAAGGGCGGTGTGCAAGGCTCTCGCACCGGGGTGCCCCGGCATCGAGACCTCCTGCCAGATCACGAAAATCTGAGTTCTCGATAAAGCGATCGTGATCGACGGGTCAAGATTTTCCGACTTGTCCCGGAAAATGAATAACGGCGGTGGCACCCATGCCACCGCCGTTCCCATCGGTTCGCGAGGCTAGAGCCCTTTCCGTTCGCATTGGCTCGCCGAATCGGCTCTAGCACATTGTTTTAGCGAGCATCTTCACCCGCTCAGGTATGCAATCCGAGCGGGATCTGCTCTAACCCATCCCGATCGGCGCGAGCGCCGGCGGGAATAACGCGACGCCTCAGTCGCCTGCCGCCGCACCCATCTT
>DATARX010000457.1:0-19928 GCA_036263955.1 Rhodopila sp. | reverse complement strand
CCGGTAATGTTGATCAGCAGGCCGCGTGCGCCGGACATGCTGGTGTCTTCCAGCAGCGGGTTGTTGATCGCGGCCTCGGCGGCGCGGATGGCGCGGTTTTCGCCCTCGGCTTCGCCGGTGCCCATCATCGCCTTGCCCATCTCCGCCATCACCGTGCGGATATCGGCAAAGTCCAGGTTTACCAGGCCGTGCACCATCATCAGGTCGGTGACGCCACGCACGCCCATATAAAGGACCTGGTCGGCCATCTTGAACGCGTCGCGCCAGGTGGTGCGCTCATTCGCCATCCGGAAGAGGTTCTGGTTCGGGATGACGATCAGCGTGTCGACGTATTGCTGCAGTTCCTCGATGCCCTGATCGGCGGAACGGGCGCGCCGCACGCCTTCGAAGCCGAATGGCTTGGTGACCACGCCGACGGTCAGGATGTTACGTTCCCGAGCCATGCGGGCGATCACCGGGGCCGCGCCGGTGCCGGTACCACCGCCCATGCCGGCTGTGATGAACACCATGTGGGCGCCATCCAGATGTCTATACAGCTCGTCGGCCGCCTCTTCCGCCGCCGCCTTGCCGATCTCCGGCTTGGCGCCGGCGCCGAGGCCCTGGGTGATGTGCGGCCCAAGCTGGATGCGGCGATCCGCACGGCTGTGCATCAACTGCTGCGCATCGGTGTTCGCGACCACGAACTCCACGCCCTGGAGATTGGCGGCAATCATGTTGTCGACAGCGTTCGTGCCGCCCCCGCCAACACCGATAACGGTGATGCGCGGTGAGAAATCAGTGTGGCTCATGGTCGGAATGGTCAGATTCAGGGTCATTTTGTTCTCTCCCCCGTGTTCACGGGACGGCTTCAGTTGACGTGTTAGACGAGATTTTCGATTCGTGGCGAGGTCAGACACGTTCTTTCAAAAAATTGACCAATCGGCGCAGCAGGCCGACCGGAGGCTCTCCATCCAAATTTATGTCTTGAAACGCCCTTCCATCGCCGGCGGCCCAGGATAAAAGGCCGGCGGCGGTGGAAAATGCAGGTCCTGACGCGAGTTCCGGCAATCCGCGCAACGCCGCCGGACGCCCCAGACGCACCTGGCGGCTGAGCATCCGGGCTGCCATTTCGCGCACCCCGGGAAGCTGACAGGCACCACCGGTCAGCACCACCCGGTTGCCGGCGGCCCGTCCCATACCGGACTGGTCGAGACGGTCCTTGATATATTCGAAGGTTTCCTCGATTCGCGGGCGGATGATGTTGACCACCATGCTGCGCGGCACCTTCGCCAACTGGTGGTCTTCCTCGCCCACCAGCGGCACCGGCAGCATCTCGCGCTCATCGTCCGGACTCGATTCCACATTGCCGAACAGCGTTTTCAGCCGTTCGGCATGGACCAGCGTGGTGGACAGGCCGATCGCCAGATCCTTGGTCACATGCAGCCCGCCGATCGCCAGTTGCGATGTGTGCATCATCTGCTTTTCGGCATAGACCGCCATGCTGGTGGTGCCGCCGCCCATATCGATGATGGTCGCACCGAGTTCACGTTCCTCCGGCACCAGACTGGATAATCCGGATGCCAGCGGCGCGGAGACCAAGTCCTCGATTTCAAGGTCGCAACGGCCGATGCAGGCCTCCAACGTCCGCAAGGAGGTCGCGGCGGCATCGATGACATGCAACCGGGCATTCAGGGTCGAACAGAACAAGCCGCGTGGATCGATCACATGGTCGGTGCCATCGACGGCGAAATTCAACGGCAGGACATGGATCGGTTCCCGACCGTCCACTTCCGCCCGGTTCCGACCTTCGTTCAGCACGACCCGGATATCGTTTTCGGAAACCGCGCGTCCACCGACCGGCCATTGCACATTGAACAGCCGCGACTCGGGGTGCCCGCATGTCAGGTTCACCGTGACGGCGCGCAAACGCACATCCGCCATATCCTCCGCCTGCCCGACGCAGGCCCTGATCGCCTTTTCCGCGGCATCCAGGTCGGTGATGTCGCCACTGTTCAGGCCCCTGCCCTTCTGCCAGCCGAAGCCCAGCACACGCAGCGTGCCGTCGCTTTCCACCCGGCCGATCAGGCAGGCGATCTTGGTGGTGCCGATGTCTACCACACCGAACGGGCCGGACCGCTGATGCCGCGACGGTTCCATCTCCGGCGGTCCGGTATCGGCGGGGGGAAGCACACGACGAGGATTGTCTGCCATCCGATCGTGCTCCTAAGTGGGTTTCTTGGCGATGACGGGAACCGTGGCCGGATTCGTTCCGTGCGGCATCGGCGGAATGACCAGGTTTTCCTTCGCCTCCACCCGCGGCCGGAACACCAGCCGGTCCGGCAGGCGCATATCGATGGCGGCCAGCGGCCGATCCAGCACCGCGTGCTGCTGCTGCAGCTGGATCAACCGGTCGAGCGCAACGATCTCATGTCCTTCCGGCAGCAGCACGTCGGTTCCGTTGCTCATGTGCAGATTCCACCGGCGTTCGCCGACGCGGACGCTGGCGACAACCTTTTCCGCCAGCGCCGGGCGTTCCTGCAGCGCGTCCAGCAGGGTCGCCGCGGCAGCCGGCGCACCCAGGCCGACGACCAGCGGCAGATGCGGGAACTGCGCCACATCCTGATTGGTCACGACCTGGCCGGTACGATCGACCAAAACGAATTTCCCCTGATTCTGCCAGACCGCGTACGGCCGTCGCTCCTGCAGGTTGACAACCACGGTGCCGGGCAGGCGCCGTTCCACCGTCGCATGCTCCACCCACGGAATCGTTTCAATGCGCGCGCGCGTCTCCTCCAGCGAGAAGCCCAGGATCGGATCGCCCTTGTTGACGCCGATTGCCGCCCGCAACAGCGGCTCCGGCGTATTGGCGCGTCCTTCGATCACCACATCGGTAACCCGGAGGCCGGAAGCCGCCGTCGCCGCGCCGAGGCGTTCGCGCAGGCTGGACAGCGTGCCGCTGCCGTGCGGCACGGCCGAATTCACACCGACCACCAGCAACATCATCACCAACGATGCCGCCCCGATCCACGCCAGGGGCCGCAGCAGCCGCCGCTGACGGCGCAGCGCCAGGCGCCAGCGCGAAGGCCGGTCGTTGACCGAATTGCGCGGGGATCGTGTCACGCGCGACATGCGGCGTTCTCCACCATCCAGGCGCACAGACGTGGGAAACTCATGCCACGATACGCCGCCTGCTCCGGCAGCAGCGATGTCGGCGTCAGGCCAGGCTGGGTGTTGATTTCAAGCAGTACCAGGCGGCCGGGCTCGCCCACGGTGTCATCGTAACGGAAATCGCAGCGACTCGCCCCGCGGCAGCCCAGCGCGCGGTGGGCCGCGACCGCGACCCGCATCGCCTGCTCGTAAGCATCGGGATGCACATTGGCCGGAATGATATGGCGCGATCCGCCATCCGCGTATTTCGATTCATAGTCGTAGAAGGTTCCCGCCACGGCACGGATTTCCGTCACCGCGAGTGCCTGGTCGTCCAGCACGCCGACTGTGAGTTCTCGTCCCGGAATGTATTCTTCGACCAAGGCCGTCGATCCAAACGTCCAGCTACGCGCGATCGCGGCACGCCGGTTGTCGCCGCAGCGCACCACGGTGACGCCAACCGACGACCCTTCGTTCACCGGTTTCACCACATAAGGCCGCGGCATCGGATCGCCCGCTTCCAGGTCTTCGATAGCCACCACGCGGCCCGGAGCAACTGGCAAACCCGCTGACAGGAACAAGGCTTTCGCGGCCTGCTTGTCCATTGCCAGGGCCGACGCGCGCACCCCCGAATGGGTATAGGGAATCGCCAGCCAATCCAGCACGCCCTGGATCGCGCCGTCCTCGCCGAAACGCCCGTGCAGCGCGTTGAACACCACGTCCGGCTTCGGCGTCAGCGCGGCGATCACCGCGCCCAGGTCTTGGCCGACATCGACCGGATCGACCTCGAAACCAGCCTCCCGCAGCGCGGCGATCACCTGAATGCCGGTGGACAGGCTGACCTCGCGTTCGGCGGAAATGCCGCCATACAGGACGACGACCCGGGTCATGCCACCACCTCCGGCTTGCCGGCCGGAACGCCGATGCGGCGGATTTCCCAGTGCAGCGTCACCCCTGTCGCGGCAAGCACGCGCCGGCGCACCTCTTCGCCGAGGCCCTCGATATCCGCGGCCGTCGCCGAACCGGTGTTGATCAGAAAGTTGCAGTGCTTTTCCGACACCATCGCGCCACCGCGGGTCAGGCCGCGGCAGCCGGCGGCGTCGATCAATTCCCACGCCTTCATGCCGTCAGGATTACGAAACGTCGATCCGCCGGTCCGCGCGCGCACCGGCTGGGATGCTTCGCGCGCCGCCTTGATGTCCGCCATGCGTCCCGCGATCAGTTCGGTAGCACCCCGCGTCGCCCGCAGGCGGACGCGCACCACCACCGCACCCGCCGGCAGCGCCGCGTGCCGATAGGCGAAAGCCAGCTGCGGCCCCAGCATCCGGCGCTGTTCGCCCGTTCGCGTAACAACTTCCGCCCAGTCCAGAACCTGCGCGATCTCACCGCCATAGGCGCCCGCGTTCATCGCCACGGCCCCTCCAATGGAGCCTGGGATGCCCGACAGGAATTCCAGGCCGGTCAGCCCGGCGGCGGCGGCATGTTCCGCGACCGTCACATCCAGCGCGCCGGCGCCCGCCACGATCCCACTGGCGTCCGCGTTCACCGCGGAAAATCCGCGCGCCAGCCGAATCGTTACGCCGGCCAAGCCGCCATCCCGGACGATCAGGTTCGAACACGCACCGATCACGTGCACCGGCACCTCATGCGGCAGATCACGCAGGAACCCGGACAGATCCTCGGCATCCGCCGGGCGCACCAGCACCTCCGCCGCTCCGCCCGCTCGGAACCAGGCGGACGGGGCGAGCGGCGCCTCCGCCTGAAGGCGTCCGCGCAGGACGGGCAACGACTCGACGAACCCGGCGATGTGTGCGGCGGCCATCATTTCCCCACCGCCCGCTTGCCGCCGCCGGATTGCAACGCTACCAGATCGTTCGGCAACGTGGCCGCCCATTGCGTGATCGATCCGGCACCCAGGCAGACAACGAAATCACCCGGACGGGCGATCGCATGCACCATTTCCGCGAGCCGTCCCGGGTTCGGCAAGGCGACGACGCTGCGATGCCCGCGCGCCCGCAGACCTTCCACCAGCGCATCACGGGTCACGCCCGGAATCGGCTGCTCACCGGCCGCGTAAACATCGGCGACGATCACCGTGCTCGCATCGTTCATGCACGTGCAGAACTCATTGAACAGCGATTCCAGCCGAGAGTAGCGATGCGGCTGCACCACCGCGACCACGTCGCGCGCGCCGGCCTGTCGAGCGGCTTTCAATACGGCGGCGATTTCAACCGGGTGGTGGCCGTAGTCGTCGATGACGGTGATTCCACCGGCCTCGCCGGTCTTGGTGAAGCGGCGCTTGACGCCCTTGAAGCCAAGGAACGCCTCGCTCAACGTCTTGTCGTCGATTTCCATTTCGATACCGACGGCAATCGCCGCCAGCGCGTTCTGCACATTGTGCGCGCCCAGCATCGGCAACCGGAACGGCCCCATCCGGCGCGACCGGTTGTGGAACCGGTCGGTCACCACGACATCGAAGGTCGAGCCGAACTTGTCGGGCGAAACCTTTTCCGCGCGCACATCCGCCTGGGGCGAAAATCCGTAGGTGACGATGCGATGATCCGAAAGCCGCGGGATCATCTGCTGCACCCCGGGATGATCGATGCACAGCACCGCGAAGCCATAGAACGGAATGTTCGCGACGAACTGGTCGTAGCCGGCGACCATCGCCTCCGCCGAACCCCAGTGGTCCAGGTGTTCGGGGTCCATGTTGGTGACCACGGCGATGATCGCGGGCAGGCGCAGAAAGGATCCGTCACTCTCATCCGCCTCCACCACCATCCAGTCGCCGCTGCCCATGCGGGTGTTGGTGCCGTAGGCGTTGATGATGCCGCCGTTGATGACCGTCGGATCCAGACGCGCGGCTTCCAGCACGCAGGCGATCAGGCTGGTGGTGGTGGTCTTGCCATGCGTGCCACCGACCGCGACGGACCATTTCAACCGCATCAGTTCGGCCAGCATCTCCGCGCGCCGCACCACCGGAATCAGCCGGGTCCGGGCAGCCGCGACCTCCGGGTTGTCGCGCTTGACCGCGGTCGAAACGACCACGACCTGTGCCGATCCCAGGTTGGCCGCGTCATGACCGATGGAGACCGGAATCCCGGCCTCCCGCAGGCGCAGCACATTGGCGGATTCGGCGATATCGCTGCCTTGCACGGAATAGCCCAGGGTGTGCAGCACCTCGGCGATTCCGGACATGCCGATGCCGCCGATGCCGACGAAGTGGATGGTCCCGATCGATAGCGGCAGGGCCCTCACGCATGCTCTCCCGTCTTGACCGTCGCCATTTGCCGCTCAACCAGATCCGCCAGCAGGGATGCCGCGTCGGCTCGCGCCTGAGTCCGCGCCGCCGCCGACGCCGCCGCCAAAGCACCGGGTTCGCCCAGCAAATCACTCAGGCGTCCGGCCAGGGTCGCCGGCGTGAATCGCGGCTGCGGCATGACCCAGGCGCCCCCGGCCTGCGCCAGCGCGCGTGCGTTGGCGGATTGATGATCGTCGATGGCGCCCGGCAACGGCACCAGGATGGCCGGCCGGCCGGCAACGGCCAGTTCCGCCACGGTTGACGCGCCGGCGCGCGCGATCACCAGGTGCGCCACCGCCAGCCGCGCCGCGACGTCCGGAAAGAACGACGACAGTTCCGCGGAAATTCCGTTCGCGGCATAGGCGGCTTTGACACGTTGCATATCTTCCTGCCGCACCTGCTGCACAACGCAAAGCCGGGCACGCAGCCCGTCCGGCAAGGATCCCAACGCCGGCGGCACCACGTCGCTGAACACCCGCGCACCCAGCGATCCACCCAGGACCAGCAATTGGATCCGGTCGGTCGCGGCCGCATAACCGGTCTCGGCCAGCGCGGAAATCGCCGGGCGCACCGGGTTTCCGGTCACCGCGGTTGCCGTGCCGGGGGGCACGCGCGCGGTCTTCTCGAACCCTAGCGCCAGCACATGCGCACGCCGCGCCAGGAACCGGTTCGCGCGGCCAAGCACCGCGTTCTGCTCCTGCAGGATCACCGGCGGCCGGCGCCGCAGCAAGCTGGTGGCCAGAACCGGCGCCACGCAGGGATAACCGCCGAAACCGACGACACAGCCGGCGCCGAGGCGGGACAGAATACCGCGTGCCTGGAAGACACCGGCGGTCATCGCGGCAACCGCCTTGGCCGCGCGCCAGCCCCCGCGTCCGGCGATCCCCGCACCGCGCAGCACGAACTGCTCCCGCCCGGCGAACACCGCGCTGGACAGCGCGCCGGACCGCGCATCGGTCATCAGCACGATGCGATAGCCGCGCGCCACAAGCTCCGCCGCCAGCGCCTCGGCGGGAAAGAAATGCCCGCCCGTCCCGCCGGCGGCGATGACGATCGGTTGCGCCACCGGGCCCCTCATGCCGGTTCATCCCGTCCGCGCCGGCGGGTCAGCGCGAGCAGCATGCCCATGCCCAGCGCGATCGCGATGACCGACGATCCGCCATAGGAAATGAACGGCAGCGTCATGCCCTTGGTCGGGATCAAGCCCAAAGTGGAGGCCATATTGATGAAAGCCTGCAGCCCGAACCCCGTGACCAGGCCGGAGCAGGACAGCACGATGAAAAGATCCTGTTCGCGCAGCAACCGCAACAGCCCGCGCAGCACGATGAAGCCGAACACCGCGAGGATGACGACGCACAGGATCATGCCGAATTCCTCGCCGGCCACGGCGTAGACGAAGTCCGCGTGCGCGTCGGGCAGCAGGTCCTTGACCCGGCCCTCGCCGGCGCCCCGGCCCAGGAAGCCGCCGTTGCCGAAGGCTTCCAGGGCGGTGTTGATCTGGTAGTGGTCGCCCTCGCCCTTCCAGTAGCCGTCGAAGCGGACGCGAACGTGCGGCAGGAACGTATAGGCCATGACCGCGCCGCCACCCATCAGGGCCAGCGCGACGCCGACGAACGCCAGCGGCAATCCGTTGATGTAAAGCTGCGCCAGGAACACCACGGTCACCACCAGCAGCATTCCGATATCCGGCTGCGACTTCAGCAGCATCAGGATCAACCCGCACACCACGCAGGCCAGCAGGAAGCCGGGGAAACGCGGCGACTTCTTGCCCTCGCTCAACAGCCACGCCGCCGTCACCGCGAAGCACGGTTTCAGGAATTCGCTCGGTTGCACCGACATGCCCGGCAGGGAGATCCAGCGTCGCGCGCCCTTGATATCGACGCCGATGAACATCGTCGCCGCGGTCAGGATCAACGCGACGACGCAGCCGACAATGGCAAGGCGTTTGATATCACGCGGCGACAGCATGGAGACCAGCACCACGATCGTCCCGGCGAACGCCAGGAACACGACCTGCTTCAGGATGAACATATCCCGTGATGTGCCGATGCGTTCGGCGACGGCCGGGCTCGCGGCCAGCATCATGATGTAGCCGAAGCCGATCAGCGTGCCGATCGCGCCCAGGGTCCAGCGATCGACGCTCCACCACCAGCGGCCCAGCATGGAATTGTCGGCACGCGACAAGGTCGGCATCACGCGCCTCCTGCTTGCAGGCCACGCGCCAGCGCAGCGAACCGGTCGCCGCGCTGATCATAGCCGGTGAACTGGTCCCAGCTGGCGCAGGCCGGCGACAGCAGGACGATGGGTGTTTCCGTCGCCTTGGCGGCGGCAAACGCGGCCGGGACCGCGGCCTCCAGCGTATCGGCGATGTCGAACGGGACGCCGTGGCGGGTCAGCGTGGCGGCAAACTCCGGTGCATCACGCCCGATCAGCAGCGCGCGGGCGATCCGCGGGAAAAGCGGCGCCAGCGGCTCGATGCCGCCTTCCTTTGCCATGCCGCCGGCAATCCAGATGATGCGGTCGTAGCAGACCAGTGCCCGCTGCGCCGCATCGGCGTTGGTCGCCTTGCTGTCGTTGATGAAGGTGACCCCATCGACCATGGCGATGCGCTGCTGGCGGTGCGGCAGGCCCGGATAGCTGGCCAACCCGTCGGCTATCGCCGCGTCGGACACACCGAAAAACCGAGCAACGGCGGTGGCCGCGGCGGCGTTCTGCGCGTTGTGCGCGCCCGGCAAGGCCGGCCCGACCGTCAGCGGCGTGTCAGACCCGGATACGCGCACCACCCGCGCGGGCCGCTGATCCAGCCACACCGCCATATCGCGCGACCCGGCATCGTCCACGCCGATCACAGCCAGATCCCGCCGCGCCTGCCGGTCGAACACCGCGCGCTTCGCCATGGCATAGCCGGCCATGTCGCCATGACGATCGATGTGATCCGCGCTGAGATTTAGCATGATCGCTGCATCAAACCGTATCGTCGCGATTCGCTCCAACATATAGGAGGACATTTCCAGCACGTACACCCCATCATGTGGCACCACATCATGTGGCACCCCATCATGTGGCACCCCATCATGTGGCAGCCCGTCATGTGGCAGCAACGGCAGGGAAAGCGCGGCGGGTCCCAGATTCGCGCCGGCCGCGACGGTCAGGCCGGCACTCAGCAGGATATGCGCCAGCAGCGCGGTGGTGGTGGATTTGCCGTTGGTGCCGGTGATTCCCACGAATCGGGCGCGCGACCCGGACAGCCGCACTGCCTGGAACAGCAGCTCGACGTCGGACAGAATCGGGATCCCCGCCGCGATCGCCCGCTCCGCCGACGGATGCGGCTTCGGCAGGCGATGCGGAATGCCGGGCGACAGCACGAGGGCGTCGAATTCGAAATCCCCCTGCGCCGGGTCGCGCAGATCCAGGCCCACGGCAGCCGCCCGCGACGCCGGATTGTCGTCCCAGGCCACAACCGCGGCCCCCATCGCGCGCAGGCCCATGGCGGCGGGCAGGCCGTTCTTGCCCAGCCCGACGACCGCGAAGCGCTTGCCGCTGAAAATTGTGGCGGGGAACGGGCTCATCTGATCTTCAACGTCGCCAGACCGACCAGGGCCAGGATCATCGAAATGATCCAGAAACGGATGACGATCGTCGGCTCGGCCCAGCCCTTCTTTTCGAAGTGGTGGTGCAGCGGCGCCATCAGGAACACCCGGTGGCCGGTGCGCTTGTACCAGAACACCTGGATGATCACCGAGAGTGTCTCGACCACGAACAGGCCGCCGACGATCACCAGCACGATCTCATGCTTCGTCACCATCGCCACCGCGCCCAGCGCGCCACCGAGACCCAGCGCGCCGATGTCGCCCATGAACACGGCCGCCGGCGGCGCATTGAACCACAGAAACCCCATCCCGGCGCCGACCAATGCCGAACAGAACACCGCAAGTTCGCCGGCGCCCATGACAGGGTTCAGTTGCAGGTAGTCGGCGAAGATGCGGTTACCGACAAGATAGGCGATCAAGGTGAAAACCGCCGCCGCGATCATCGTCGGGACGATCGCCAGCCCATCGAGGCCGTCGGTCAGGTTCACCGCGTTCGAGGCGCCCATCATCACCAGCATGCCGAATACCGGGAAGAAGTAGCCAAGCTGGATCACCACTTCCTTGAACACCGGCACGGTCACGGCGGTGCCGAGCGGGCCTCGCGCCAGCATCATGATCCAGATCGCCGCGGCGAAACCGACAACGGCCTGGATCAACAGCTTTATCCGGCCCGGCACCCCGCGCGTGTTGCGCTTGGTGACTTTCAGATAGTCGTCCCAGAACCCCAGCGCGCCGTAGCCCAGCGTGACGAACAGCACCGCCCAGACATAGCCGTTCTTCAGGTCGACCCAGAGCAGCGTGGAGATCGTCAGGCTGCCGAGGATCAGCAGCCCGCCCATGGTGGGCGTTCCCTTCTTTTCCACCAGGTGCCGTTCCGGCCCGTCCAGGCGGATCGGCTGGCCCTGCTTCTGGACGGATTTCAGCCACCGGATCACCGACGGCCCAAGCACGAAGCTGACGATCAGCGCGGTCATGCATGCCGCGCCCGCGCGGAATGTAATATAGCGAAATAGATTGAAGAGGATGAACTGGTCCGCGAACGGCCGGAATAGAACATACAACATAATCAGCCGGCTCCGGCGGTAATGGTTGAAGATCGCTCGGCGGCGGCTTCGATGGCCTCGATCACGCGCTTCATGCCGCTGCCCAGGCTGCCCTTGACCAGGACGGCATCGCCGCGCTGCAAGCCAGCGGCAACGATGGGTGCCAAGGCGGCGGAATTTACCGTATGGAAGCCACGCATCGCTTCCGGCACGGCATCGAACAGGTTGCGCATCAACGGCCCGCAGGTGAACAGGCAATCTGCGGACGCGGCGACCGCATCGGCCAGCGCGGCATGCTCCGCCGGCCCATGCTCGCCGAGTTCCAGCATATCGCCCAGGACCGCGATCCGGCGCCGTGCCGGTTGCAGCCGCAAGACATCCAGCGCGGCGCGCATCGAGGCGCCATTGCCGTTATAGCTTTCATCCAGCAGCACGGCGGTGCCAGCACTAACGGCGATCTCCCGGCGCGCGCCGCGGCCGGCCAGCGGCACGAACGCCTCCAGCGCATCGATCGCCATGGTGGGATCCAGGCGCAGCGCGGCGACCACGGCCAGGGTCGCCAGCGCGTTCATCGCCATGTGCAGGCCGGGGGCATTCAGCCGCAGGGAGGCGGTATGACCGACGATATCGACGTGGATCAAGGATCCATCGGCGTCTTCCTCGCGATGCACCAGGCGCACATCAGCCGCGGCATCGGTGCCGAATGTCAGCACGGTCGCACCCCCCGCCGCGGCCCGCACACGGGGCAGCTGATCGGAATCCGCCGGCAGGATCGCGATGCCCCCCGGCTCCAGGCCACGCATGATGCTGGCCTTTTCGTCGGCAATGGCCTCGATGCTGCCCAGATGCCCGACATGCGCCTTGGCGATCGTGGTGATGACTGCGACATGCGGCCGAACCAGCCGTGCGAGTGGAGCGATCTCGCCCGCATGGTTCATGCCGATCTCGGCAATGCAGAAATCCGCGTCGCGTGGCGTGCGCGCCAGTGTCAGCGGCACGCCCCAATGGTTGTTGTACGACGCCACCGCGGCGTGGGCGAACCCGAACGCCGACAGCGCGCCACGCAGCATCTCCTTCGTCGTGGTCTTGCCGACGCTTCCGGTCACCGCCACCATCCGGCCCGCGAACCGCATGCGGGAGAACCCGCCCAGCCGGGTCAGCCCCGCCAGCGTATCGTCGACCCGCAAAACCGGCCCGGCCGCATCGCCGTGCACCATCGCACCGGCGGCGCCCTTCGCCAGCGCGTCCGCCACGAACGCGTGGCCGTCCCGGCCTTCGCCAATTAGCGCGATGAACAGGTCGTTCGGCAGCAGCGTGCGCGTGTCGATGGACAGTCCATCGACGTCGAACGGCCGGGAAAGGCTGCCGCCGGTCGCTTCGACCAGTTCGCTCGCGGTCCACAAACTCATGCGCGGGATTCCTCGCACCCCGCGAGGCGGCGGATGACCGATACATCGTCGAACGGCAGCACGGTCTTGCCCACGGTCTGTCCCTGCTCGTGGCCCTTGCCTGCCACCACCAGCACATCACCAGCCGCGAGGCCGTTCAACGCAGTCTCGATCGCCTTGGCGCGGTCCCCGATCTCGATCGCCCCCGGGCATGCCGCGAGGATCGCCGCGCGGATGGAGGCCGGATCCTCACTGCGCGGATTGTCGTCGGTGACGATGGCGCGATCGGCGAGCCGAGCGGCGGCCTGCCCCATCAGTGGGCGCTTGCCGCGGTCCCGGTCGCCGCCGGCGCCGAATACCACGTGCAACCGCCCGGTGGTGTGCGGACGCAACGCACTCAGCAGCCGCTCCAGCGCATCAGGCGTATGGGCGTAATCGACATAGGCCACGGCGCCGTTCGGCAGCCGCGCCGCGCACTCCATCCGGCCGCGCACGCCGCGCAGCAGCGGCAGCCGGTCGAGCACGTCGGCCATCCCCAGCGCCTCGGTCAGCGCGGCGGCGACCAGCGCGTTGTCGGCCTGGAACCGGCCCGGCAGATTGAGCACGACTTGCGTCGGCCTGCCGTTCGCCAGCACGGTCAGATCCTGGCCATCTGGACGCGGCGTGGTGCCGAGCAGCCGGAAACGGGTGCCCTGCTCGCCGACAGTGCGCAGATCGAACCCACGGCGGACCGCGATTGCGCGCAATGCCGCCAGCGTCGCGGGGTCCATGTCGGCATGGGCGATCGCCGGCGCACCCGGCGGCAGCAACACCTCGAACAGCCGCAGCTTGGCCTGCCGGTATGCGTCCAGCGTCCCATGATAATCCAGATGGTCGCGCGTCAGGTTGGTGAATGCCGCCGCGGCCAGCCTGACGCCGTCCAGGCGGAACTGATCGAGGCCGTGCGAGGACGCCTCCAGCGCCGCCTTGGTCACGCCATGGCGCTTCAGGCCCGCCAACGTCTCGGCCAGACTGACCGGATCGGGCGTGGTCAGGCCTGGCCCCGGTTCGAAGCCCGGGGCATTCACGCCCAGTGTTCCCAGGCTGGCGGCTTTCACGCCGGCGGACGCCCAAAGCTGGCGGGTAAATTCCACCGAACTGGTCTTGCCGTTCGTCCCGGTGACCGCCACCACCGTCTCCGGCTGCGGCCCGGCGAGGACGGCGGCGATGCGCGCCAGGCACTGCCTGGGCTCCGCGTCGAAGATGATCGGACGCGGCGGCACGCCCGGCGGCCACGGCGTCCCCGGCGGCGCCAGGATCGCGACCGCCCCTCGCTCCACCGCATCGGCGATGAAACTGCGCCCATCGATCCGTGAACCCGGCAGTGCGGCGAACAGGTCGCCCGGCACAACGTTGCGGCTGTCGGCGGTGACACCAGCGATGTCGAGATGAGCCAAAGCCTCCCACGTCCGGCTACCGTTCGGACTATGATCGATGCGCTGCATGATCTCAGCGAGCCGCAACAGCGGTGGCCGCGACGGGGGAAACCGAAACGGAAGCAATCGGGGACACCGGCCTGGCGCCGGCTTGCGGCGACGATGCCAGAACACGGGCGTGGTCCGCCGGCCGCGGCGCGGCCTTGGTCTCGCGCCTGATATCCCTTGCCGGACGGCTGATCGCCGGTGGCAGCATGGTCGCCGGCACGGTCAGGTCCGGATGGCTGGTTCCGCTGATCGATTTCGCCGCGGCGTCGGTCGGCAATACCGTCATTCCCGGCCCACGGGCCACAGCACCCGGCGGACGGCCCGGCTCCAACGGGATCGCCAGCGCCTGGTTGATTTCCGGAGCATCCTTGATATCCGGCAGCATGCCCAGCATCGGCGCCACCCGCGCGATCACCTTGCCCGCCGCCGGCGCCACGACCCAGCCCGCGGTCGAGTAGCCGAACGTGCTTTTGTTCCCGTGCGGCTCGTCCAACATCATATAGACGGCGTAGCGCGGCGCATTCATCGGGAACACGCTCATGAACGCGGAGACGTTGGCGTGCTTGCGGTAGCCGCCGTGGGCCGCGACCTTCTCCGCCGTGCCGGTCTTGCCGCCGGGATAGTAGCCGGGCACCTCGGCCGCCTTGCCGAACCCGTCGGTGACCACCAGCCGCATCAACTTGCGCATGATGTCGGAGGTTGATGTCTGCATCACCCGCACCCCTTGCTCCGGCGCGTCCGGGTCACGCGCCAGGATCGTCGGCCGGATCAAAATCCCGCCATTGGCCACCGCCGCCGTCCCGCGCACCACGTGCAGCGGCGTCACCGAGATGCCATGACCGAAGCCGACGGTCATGGTTGTGAGTTCCTTCCAGTTCGCCGCCGGCTGGACGATCGGGCGCGCGGACTCCGGCAGCTCGATGCCGGTGCGGCCGAACATGCCCATGCTCTTCAACCATGCGCGCTGCCGATCGCCGCCGATGGTCGCCGCGATGTGGGCGGCGCCGAGGTTGGACGAATAGGCCAGGACCTCCGGCAAATAAAGCCAGCGGTGCTTGCCTTCGAAGTCGGTGATGGTGAAGCGCCCGACGGTGATGTTGTGCGAAGCGTCGAACTCGTCCCAGATGTGAACCATGCCGCTGTCCAGCGCCATCGACGCGGTCTGTAGCTTGAACGTGCTGCCCGGTTCGTAGGTCCCCTCGACCGCCCGGTTGAAACGGTCGTCGGCCGGAGCGGTGCGCACGAAATTGGCGTCGTAGTCGGGCAGGCTGACCATCGCCAGCACTTCTCCGGTGTGGACATCCATGACGATGCCGCAGCCACCGATCGCTTGGAACTCATCCATCGCCTTCTGCAGTTCCTCGTGCACCGCCGCCTGCACCTGCAGGTCGATCGACAGGCGCAATGGGGCCGTGTTGGTGCGCAGGCGCTGGTCGAAGTATTTTTCCACGCCGGCGAAGCCGGTCTCGTCGACGTCGACGCCGCCCAGCACCTGCGCCGCGGTGCGGCCTAACGGGTATTCCCGATGCTGGGTTGGCCTGAAGTCGACGCCCGGAATGCCCAGGTCGTTGATCGCGAGTTCCTCGCGCGGCGTGATCTCACGCGCGATGTAGACGAATTTCTTGTCGCGGTGCAGCCGCGCGGCAGTCTCGGCCAGATCCAGCCGCGGCAATACCTGCTTCAGCTTGCGAGCGGCATCGTCGGCATCGCCGATTTGCCGTGGATCGGCGAACAGCGACACCGTGTTCAGGGAGATCGCCATCGGCTGGCCGTTACGATCGGTAATCATCGCCCGCTGGCCGGGCAGCGTCGCTTCCACCGGCAGGCGCGGTTCGGACGCGACGATTTCGGCCACCGGCCGTTCGAGGCGATGCGGCGCCATGGGGGAGATGATGGTCGCCAGCGCCAGCTTCGCCAGCACCGCCGAGAACAGCACGGTAAAGCCGCCGGCGGCGATTACCAGGCGGGAGCGGGTCTTTTCCAACGCGGCCCGGCGCGCCAGATCCGGCGCGGTGACACGCACGTTTTCCATCCGCGGAACGGCATCGGACCGGCTGGCCCCACGGCGCTGCGCCGGCCGGCCAAACCGCCCGCCGTTCAAGGGCGGGGAATCAGGCGGCGGAACGGGATCGTTCGGATCGCTCATGAGACCAGCTCAGTTGGAATTATACGTGGCATTCACCGGGGTCGGGCGCGGCGCCGGCGGCATCGAGCCATGCGCCATCCCCAGCAGCGATCCGCCATATGGCGACGCCGCCGGAACCGGTGCCGGGGCCCGATAGGGCGTGGGCTGGTACGGCGCCGGCTGGTACCGGGTCGGCTGGTACCGGGTCGGCTGGCTGTTGGCCTGTGCGTAGACTGGCTGCGGCCGCGGGGCCGCCAGGATGATCGGCCGCGGCGGCGCGGCGGCTACCCGGACATCGGAGCGCGACTCGGCAACACGCGAGGAACCGCGTGGATCGGTCGAGCGCTGGTCGGCCGGCTTCGCATCGGCGGTCGCAACGGGCCGCGCAGCCGCCACCTTGAACTCCACGGGACGTGCTGCCGGCGACCCCGCCTCAGCCTGACGGATGGTAGACGGGACGGCCTCAGCGCGTGCCACCGGCACGACGGTTTCAGCGCGTGCCACCGGCACGACAGTCTCAGCGCGTGCCACCGGCACGACGGTTTCAGCGCGTGCCACCGGCACGACCGCCTGGGCTGCGCGCGTGGCGGGAATCGGCGGCACCGGCAGGGCGTCTTCATCGTCCGCAACGGTCGCCGCAGCCGTTGCTGACGTTGGATCGGCTCCAGACCCTGCCTGCGCGTCGGCATCCGTCCCCCCCGGCGCCTCATCCGCGCTCGCCACCGGCAGTTCCACCTGCGGCGGCGGCAAACGTGTGTCCAGGTCAGCGAGGCTGGTGAATTGCTTCGGATCGATCGCCTTGAGATTGAGATACGTATCGGAGAACTGCCGCAGCCGCTCGGGATCGTTGAGCATGGTCCATTCCGCCGCCAGCACCCGGCTTTGCTCGCGTAGCGTGGCGGTATCGCGAACGGTCTTCTCGATCGTTCGGTCCAGCAGCTGCACCTCGTGCTTCGACTGGTAGAGGTAGAGGCCTGAACCACAGGCGAGCAGGAAAGTGGCGATGGTGAGAGGACGGATCATGTGTCACGGCCCTTGGCGAGACGTTCGAGGGCGCGCAGCCGAGCGCTGCGGGAACGCGGGTTCTGGTCGGTTTCAGTGGAAGTCGGGCGAAGCGCCCGTGCGGTTAGCAGACTGAAATTGGGTGCGTCACGCGTTTTAAGTCCGGCGGGATCATGGCGGGACGGTGAACCGGTGCGACCGGCCGCTTCCGTCATAAACCGTTTCACAATCCGATCTTCCAGGCTGTGAAACGCCACCACCACCAGGCGTCCGCCCGGCGACAGCAGACTGACCGCCTGCGCCAACGCCGACTCGATCTGCCGGAGTTCGTCGTTCACCTTGATCCGAAGGGCCTGAAAGCTGCGCGTTGCCGGATGGTTCCCTGATCGATCGGGCGGCAGCACCGAACGGATGATCTCGGCGAGCCTGCCGGTGGTTTCGATTGGCGCATCCTGGCGGGCGGCGACGATGGCGTGGGCGATGCGACGTGACGCCCGCTCCTCCCCCAGTTCGTACAGCACATCGGCCAGGGCACGTTCGGGTAGTGTATTTACCAGATCGGCGGCGCTCGTCCCATGTTTTCCCATGCGCATGTCGAGCGGGCCGTCGAACCGGAACGAAAAGCCACGCTCCGGATCGTCCAGCTGGAAGGAGGAAACACCGAGGTCCAGCACCACGCCATCCAAGTGGGTGACGCCTTCCTGATCCAGCAGCGCCACCATGTCGCCGAATGCCCCCTGCAGCAGGTGCAGCCGGCCGGGGAAGCGCGCCGCCAGGCTGGCGCCGCGTCCGATCGCCTCCGGGTCGCGGTCGATCGCCCAAAGCGTGCAACTGGCTTTTTCCAGGATCGCACGCGCATAGCCGCCGCCGCCGAACGTACCGTCGAGGTAGACGCCACCGTCGCGCGGCGCCAGCGTGGCCAGGACTTCATCCAGCATCACGGGAACATGGATGCCGCTCATGCCGGCACCGGTGTCCGCACGGTGAAACCGGCGGCCTTGGCTTTTTCCCTTGCTTCGGCAAGGCGCCTGGCGCCGGCTTCCGGCTCCCAGATCTGGAAGTTGTTGCGGGTGCCGATGAAGGTGACCTGATCGGTGATGCCGGCATGGGCGATCAAGGCGTCCGGCAACATGATGCGGCCTTCCTTGTCGGATTCCAGCAGGCAGGCATCACCGAACAATGCCATCACGAAATCCTCATGTTCCTGGCTGAACAGATTGTAATCCTGCGCCACCGGGGCGCTCAGCGCTTCGAAACCGAGTTCGGTCCAGCCTTCGATGCAGGCGTTCTGATGCGATGGACGCAGGTAGACCGTTGCGACCGCAGCACTCTCTCCGGCGTGGCTCATTTTTTTGAGAACGGAACGAAATTGCGCAGGTATCGACACACGCCCCTTGGCGTCCAGCTTGTTCTGGTGGGTGCCGATAAAGAGAGCCATTCGGACCCGCGTGCCTTTCGATCCGTGAGATGTTGCCGAGGGTGAGCGAGGGGGTGAGGGAGGCGCAGACGCGATGCCGGCGGGCGACGGGGTTGGGGACGGAGAACCGTATCCAGCCGGTTGCCCCTGTGGATGACCGTCCACCGTGGGCAGGCATGGGATAACATGGGACAGACTGGGAGGTCAAAGGAATTGGCCCCTTCACGGATCGATTCGAAAAAAAAATCCCGGCTTCGTCAGACACTTACCCGCGACATCCCGAGTCATCCCAAGGCAAATCGAGATCACGAAAATATTCGTGTTTCGTTCTTGTGGAAAACTTTGTGGAATGTTTCTCGGCGGAGTGATCGTCTGTGGTTGAACCTGCCTCGGACAGGATTCTTCCCCAGGACCAACGGGAACGCGGGCGTGACATCTTCGACCCGCCCATCACGCCCGAGGGACTGTGCGCGAGATGGTGCGCGGGACTGTGCGCGAGATGGTGCGCGGGACCGTGCGTGGGACGGTGCGCGGGACCGTTGGGCGCGACGGCACGCGGGACGGTTGGGCGTGACGCGCCACCGAACGGGAGGAAAACGCCAGACAGTCTGTAAGCCGGGTTCTGTCCGCCCTTGCGAGCGGGACGACCATTCCTCTGGGACGCATCTCACGATGCGCCTCACGCGACCAACCCGGGCGGCGGGACGGGAACGTCCCTGTAATTATCACGGAATATTGCCGTGATATTGCTGCCGCCCCTATTCGGTCTTGCTCCCGGTGGGGTTTACCGTGCCGCCCCTGTTACCAGGGACGCGGTGCGCTCTTGCCGCACCGTTTCGCCCTTGCCCGCGGGGCTGGCCTGCTCGCGCATGCCCACCTTGCACGGGCGGTTTGTTTTCTGTGGCACTATCCCTGGGGTCGCCCCCGCCGGCCGTTAGCCGGCACCGTGTTCCCGTGGAGCCCGGACTTTCCTCCACCAGCGGGGTTGCCCCGCCGGCAGCGGCCGTCCAACTGTCTGGCGAGCGGGATGTGCGCGCGCGCGCGCAACCGGTCAAGCGTTACCGGCTGCCCCTACGTCGCCGCCTCGCCACGGACCATGATACCGCCGCCGAGAACCCGGTCCCCGGCGTAGAATACGCACGCCTGCCCGGGCGCCGGTAGCGCCGGCTCGTCCAGCGCGACCGTTGTCGCCCCTGCTTCGACCCGAACCGTCGCGGCCCGCGGCTCCTCCCGCGCGCGCAGCTTCACCGCACAGCGCAGGTCTGTCGTGGGCGGTGAAATCAGCCAGTTCACCTCGCGCAGCCGCACCGATCGGGTCCCCGTCCCACGCGGTCCCACGACCACGCGCCGCCGGTTCGGCTCCGTGCCCAGCACGACCTGTCGCTGCCCCTCCAGCATCGCCGCGTCACCCAGGCGCTTGCCCTGGCCCACCGTGTAGCGGGCGATCCCGTCGTGGCGGCCGACCACGCGACC
>DATARX010000419.1:0-2770 GCA_036263955.1 Rhodopila sp. | reverse complement strand
CCGCCACCCATCAGTGCGGATCCGTTGCACCAGCAAGGCTCGACCTTGCGGCGTCAGGCGCGCATTCTTGTGGACGTTCATTCGGGGCTCCCGGGTGTGGGGTTGCGTGTGTGGTAGCCACAGCTTCACCCCAACGCCCCGGATGAACAACCTTCGTAGCTTCTACAATTAGAGCGTGATCGCCTGGGGCTGACACAGTCAGAAGGCGTGAATCAAACGATCAAACAAAGGTGAGACCACGATCGAACACCGAAAGACGGGCAACCTCAAACGATCATGGTCGATACCAGCAAGCGTCGACGGCGAAGCTTTCCGTCCGCCATCGCTGGGACAGCCCCTCGCTCGCGTGCCCGCCCGCCCGGCAGCGTCCCGAAGGGTCAGCCCTTCCGCTGGATGGTATCCAAGCGCCACTGATGCCGCCCCGGAAGGCCGTCATGGACGGGCAGGCGCGATGCGTGCCGATCCATCTGTGCTTCATCGGTCAGCGCGAGCGCCGGCTGTCATAAGCGTGGCCGGCTGTCGCAAGCGTGGCCGGCTGTCGTAAGTGTGATAGCTTCGACCGGAAGCGCTCACACGCCAGGCCCGACGCCGGCCACCGGTCCGGCCGTCCGTGCAATCAGCCTTCGGGAGGCGCCGCGGCGATCGGGATTTCGCGGGCTTCCGGCTGATCGCCAATGCCGGGCGCGCGCTCGCCGTCCTCGGAGTCGCCCTGGCCTGGGCCGTCCTCGTTGTTTTGGAAGCCTTCGTTTTGCTGGTAGTTCCGGCGCTGGTTGGCTTGCGGATGCTGCTGCTGGCCCCCGCCGTTCTGCTGGCCCTGCTGTTGCGCCTGGTTCATGGCGTTCAGGATGCGGAAGTAATGTTCCGCGTGCTGGAAGAACGCTTCCGCCGTCACCCGGTCGCCACCGCTGGTCGCATCGCGGCCCAGCTGCAGGTATTTCTCGAAAAGCTGCTGGGCAGTGCCGCGGATGCGGATTTCGGGCCCGTTGCTGTCGAAAACGTGGTTGCGATTGAGCGGAACTCCGCCGCCCGAATGATGCCGGATCGCACCGCCGGATCCTCCACCGCCGCCCCCACCGCCCGAGCGATGGTTGCGGCCACGCATGCGCTTCATGTTCATACTGTTGCCGTCGTGCTTTCCCATTGTCGGTGGGCCTGCGGGGATGTCGGGCACCCAATATGGGCGTCCCCGGGATCTTCCCTTGGCCAACCACGATCCATCGGCGTTGATGATGGCACGCGAAGGGCTTGCTAAATCCAACCTTCGCGACCTAGGGCACCGCCATGCAGCGCCCCTGCCACCTAAACACCGTACACCCGTCGTCTTTCCCTGCCAAACGATTTTTTCATGGATTCGGCCGGGTTAGCACCATCGCGCGAGGGATTTCCGCCAGATCGAGGCGAAGTGACACCGACATCCCGGCACGCCGCGCCAGGTCCGCTACGTAATTGGCCTGCCCCACGCCCAGTTCAAGCACCGCCGCGCCATCCGGTTCCAGGCGCCGCGCCAGTCGCGGCACGATCGTGCGATAGGCGTCGAACCCATCCGGGCCGCCATCCAGCGCGCGACGCGGTTCATGCGCCGCGACCTCCGGCATCAGGCCGGCGATATCGGCTTCGCGGATATACGGGGGGTTGGAGACGATCAGGTCGAAGCGGCCGAGAATCGGATCGGTCCAATCGGCGGCGACAAATGCGGACCGATCCGCCAGCCCCAGCCGCGCCGCGTTCGCCTTGGCGAGGGCAACCGCATCCGGCGCCACGTCCAACCCGATCCCGAACGCCGATGGGAACTCGGTCAGTAGCGCCAGCAACAGGCAGCCCGTGCCGGTGCCGAGGTCGAGGATCCTGCGCGGCGCCGGCCGTCCCGCAAACCGAGCCAGCGCCGCCTCGACCAGGGTTTCGGTATCCGGCCGAGGAACCAGCGTGGCCGGGGAAACCGCGAACGACAGGCTCCAGAACTCCCGCCATCCGACGATCAGCGCCAGCGGCTCGTGTCCGGTTCGCCGGTTCAGCAAATCCTCATAGCAAGCGGTGTCGACCGGCCGGTTCGGGTCCCGGATCAGGTCGTTTCGCGTCAGACCCAGCGCATGCGCCAGCAGCAGCCGCGCTTCCTGGCGCGGGTTGTCCGCTATCCCCTCCAGCCGGCCGGCCCCGTCGGTAATCGCCTGCGCGACGGTGCAAGCGGCCGTCCGGGCCGTGCCGCTCATTCCTCCGCGGCCAGGCGAGCGGCCTGGTCTTCCGCGGTCAGCGCATCGACGAACTCGTCCAGGTCGCCCTGCATCACCCGGTCGATCTTGTACAGTGTCAGGTTGATGCGATGGTCCGATACGCGGCCCTGCGGAAAATTATAGGTCCGGATCCGCTCGCTGCGATCGCCTGTGCCGACCTGGGATTTCCGGTCGGCGGATCGCGCCGCGTGCAACGACGCCCGCTGCTGCTCATACATCCGCGCCCGCAGGATCTTCATCGCCTTGGCCCGGTTTTTGTGCTGGCTGCGCTCTTCCTGCATCGCCACCACGATGCCGGTGGGAAGATGCGTGATCCGCACCGCACTGTCCGTCTTGTTGACGTGCTGCCCGCCGGCACCCGAGGCACGATAGATATCGATGCGCAGGTCGCTCTCATCGATCTGCACATCGACCTCCTCGGCCTCCGGCAGCACCGCCACCGTCACCGTCGAGGTATGGATCCGCCCCTGGCTCTCCGTCGCCGGCACCCGCTGCACCCGATGCACGCCGGATTCGTATTTCAGCCGGGCGAACACGTTGCG
>DATARX010000436.1:0-2935 GCA_036263955.1 Rhodopila sp. | reverse complement strand
CCGCGGCGGTGTTCATCGGCGGGTTCCTGCTGGTGCACCGGATCATCCACTCGCCGTTCGGCCAGGTGCTGAAGGGCATCCGGGAGAATGAGCCGCGGGCGACGTCCCTCGGCTACCGCACCGACGATTACAAGCTGATCGCGTTCGTGCTGTCCTGCACGCTGGCGGGCGTGGCGGGCGGCACCAAGGCGCTGGTGTTCGGCATCGCGACGCTGACCGACGTGCATTACTCGACCTCGGGCGAGGTCGTGCTGACCACGCTGCTGGGCGGCCTGGGCACGGTGTTCGGCCCGGCGGTGGGCGCGCTGGTGGTGACGTCGATGGAAAACTACCTGGCCCAGTTCGGCGCCTGGGTGACGGTGACGCAGGGGGTGATCTTCATGATCTGCGTGCTGGCGTTCCGCCGCGGGATCATTGGGGAGTTGGGCGCGTTCCTGCGGATTTCGCTCTGAGCGATGGGGATGGAATGGCGGCCGCGGCTGGTCAGTCGGACGGAACCCTTGGTCTGGCGGCGCCGGGAAAGGGCGCCGCGCTGAAAATGGTTTCGCCCACCGGAATCCACGGCGGGCGCTTGACCCAGGGATCGCCGGCCCGAGCCTTGGCGCGCCCATAGTCGTAGAGGGCTCGCATGAAGACGGGATCGAACTCTTCTTTCGGTTCGAGGGTGAAGTCCGGGCCAATATAGGCGAGATTGTAGTCCACGTGGTCACGCACGGACGTAAAGTAGATCCGGTTCACATCGTTCATTCCGCTCGCCTGGATCATCGTCGTGATCGCGTCTGCCGCGATGCTCATCGTCGAGCGCTCGACCGTTGCCCAATCGGGATCCAGGCGGCTGTTGCGGATCAACCAGGCGCTGACCCGGCGTGGCGTGCTGGTGCGAAGTATCTCCGCCTGGGCCAAGGCGGGCGGGTAGAGAAACATCTGGGCGATCGCCCCACCATCGACATGCATTTCCTGGTAGCGATGGCCATCCACCTCCACATCGATCAGAACCGGGGGAAACACCGCCGGGATGGCGGCCGAGGCCAACAGGATCTTGCGAAACAGATCCAATGCCCGTGGCTGGCCGCTGGCGGCGATCGCCCCGATGTTCCACATCACCGGGCGTCGGGCGTCGAGGTCCGTGGTGCCGATCAGCAGCAGGCGGCCCTTGGCATATTCACCGGCGATCGCGGCCAGCATCTCCTGGTTCGCGAAGCGGGAGATCAGTCGCCAAAGCGGGGTTGTATCCGACATGGCGTCGTTCCAGATCGCCGCGGTGAAACCGCGCTGTTCGAACACGTCGGCTGGCTTGATCTGGGTATAGACAGCGGTCAGTTGCGAATCCCAGGCCGACCCGAGAAACGCGAACGGCGCGGTCAGCGCGCCGGTGCTGACACCCGTCACCAGCTTAAACACCGGGCGCGTTCCGGATTCGGTCCAGCCGGTGAGCAGACCCGCACCGAACGCCCCGTTGGCGCCACCGCCCGATACCGCCAGCAGGTCCGTTTCAGGCAGCGGACCGCGGTGCCCCTGCTGGGCGAGATAGGCGATCTCCCGGTTCCGGGCCGCGAGGGTTTCCTGCGCCATCAAATCGATCTGGGTATCGGGGAAATACCGGGCGTTCGGGATACCTGGTATCTGCGCCAGTGTCGTTTCGCTCCGCGGTACGCCGGGCAGGCGCGTCGGCAGCGAACATGCGCTGCATGCGAGCAGAAACGCGACCAGCAGACAAAGCGCGCGCGCACGGCAAGCCGGGGGGGGATCTTTGGCTTCGGCGATCAATACACGTCCCCCTTTGCGGCTTACTTGCCTGTTAGTTTAGGGGTATTGCTGCCGCGATCCAAATAACGTGCGCACGATCTTTGCCGCGCCCGGCGTCCCGCCCGGCGAATCACCCGGGCCGTGCCGGGATCTCGAGGCCGCGCCCGACGGCGGGACGCGCGAAACACCGATCGAGCCAGGGCGGCACGTGCTTCAAAGCCGCATAGTCCACCAGTTTCCCCGCGCCGTAGAAGCCCACGAAGTGCCGCACCCAGCTGAATAATGAGATATCGGCGATCGAATAGGCATCGCCCATGATCCATGAGCGGCCCTGCAGCCGCGTCTCCAGCACCCCGAACAGACGCTGGGACTCGGTTCGGTAGCGCTCGAACGGGCGCTTGTCCGCGTAGTCTTTGCCGGCAAATTTGTGGAAGAAGCCGAACTGGCTGAACATCGGGCCGACCGAAGCCATCTGGAAGAAGACCCACTGGATCGTTTCGATGCGCTGGTTCGGGTCGGCGGGCAGCAGCTTTCCGGTCTTCTCGGCGAGGTAGAGCAGGATCGCGCCTGATTCAGAAAGCGCCAGCGGCTTGCCGTTCGGGCCGTTCGGGTCGAGGATCGCGGGGATCTTGCCATCCGGGTTCAGCGACAGAAATTCCGCTGTCCAGGTCTCGTTCCTGCTCGTATCGACGGCGTGCGGTTCGTACGGAAGGCCGATCTCCTCCAGCATGATCGAGACTTTCACCCCGTTCGCGGTCGGCAACGAATAGAACTGCAGGCGGTCGGGATGGCGGGCGGGCCAGCGCCTGGTGATCGGAAATGCTGACAGGTCGGCCATCGATACGGACCTCCATCGACGGCGTGCAAGAACGACCATCGAATACAGCCGCTTACCATCGATATGGGCCGATCTCCAAGGACGCCACTTCTTCAGCAGTACCGTCCCGGCCGCGGCGTTGACATTCCACCCAAGTCACATAATCGCCGCCCCCTCTCACAAGCCCGACGTTGCGGCGGTTCCGCGGCCGCCCGGCGTCAGACGATCCATGATCAGGCGGCGCGGCGCGGCGCCGCACCGGCCGGGTAAAACGTGCTGCCGCCGAGGCAGACCACCATCTCAAACGGCCCTTCGAACCCAGCCAGAAGCGGCCCCGGCACGACCGCATCACCATCGGTCCAACGGATGCCG
>DATARX010000433.1:0-5100 GCA_036263955.1 Rhodopila sp. | reverse complement strand
TACGAAATCCGCGTCTACGCCGATGAGATGCTGCGCATGACCGAGGCCTGGGTCCCCGTCGCCGCCGCCGCCTTCCGCGACTACCGGTTGGGTGCGGTCACGCTGTCGGCGCAGATGGTCGCGGTGGTAAGGCGGATGCTGGCCGGGGAGGCGGTGACCCAGGAAACCAGCGGCCTGAACCGCCGGGAATGGACCGAGTTCGCGCAGCAGATCCTGGACTGACCGCTCCGGCAGGCCTGCGCTGCATGGGCGCCCGCCGCCGCACATCTTTGATATACAGCAGGTCTTGCCGGCGACGCTGTTGCAGCCGCGTCATTCATAATGTAACCGTTATTGTGCTGATTGACCACCAATATGGACTATGCTTGGGTTGGCGATCAATGCATTAGAGGTTCCTTCCGTGAAAATAATGACACAGGTTGCCGGCGCACTGCTCGCCGGCGCCGCGCTGCTGCCGGCTGTCGCGACGGCGCAACCAGTGCAAGGCTTTTACATCGGTCTCGGCGCCGGGGCGAACCTGGCCGGAAATCTGTTGTCCGCGCAGGAAACCACCAAGCTGTACACGACAGTCGGACCGGTCGGGCTGCTCGATCTCGGATGGGGTTTTGGAAATGGCTTCCGCGCCGAGGTAGAGGGCAGCTACCGTTCCAACAGCATCAGCGGCATTTCGACCCGGCGCAGCAATGGCGCCCTTAGCCCGCTGAGCAATGCCACCGGCGACGCGCGCACCTACGCCGTCATGGCTAACCTCGATTATGACATCCCGATCCATCCGTTCGGCCTGCCGCTGCAGCCCTATGTCGGCGCAGGCGTTGGTTACGGCTGGCTCGACCTCGGCAACGCGAGCGGCAACGGATTCGCCACGTTTGGTGTGCCCGGCAACAATGCCGTCTCCGCGCCGGACCGCGTCAGCTTTGGTTCGGCCGGCGCCTTCGCCTACCAGGCGATGGTCGGCACATCGATACCGCTGTCCTTCGTTCCTGGCCTTTCGGCGACCCTGGAATACCGCTTCTTCGGCATGGCCCGAACCGACGTTTCGATCGACCGGGTCAGCACCACGAGCACGGTCAACGGCGTCCTGCCGTCCAGCTCGTTGCACACCGGCTTCCTCGAAACCGACCAGTCCATTCTGATTGGCTTGCGCTACGCCTTCGGGTCCGCGCCGACGCCACTGCCGCCTGTCGCGCCCGTGGCCGAACAGCCTCCGGCACCCGCACCGGCCCGCTCCTACCTGGTGTTCTTCGATTGGGACAAGGCGACGCTGACCGACCGCGCCCGCCAGATCATCGCCGACGCGGCATCCGCCTCTACCAAGGTGCAGTTCACCCGGATCGAGACCAACGGCTACACCGACACCTCCGGCACGCCGAAATACAACCAGGCGCTGTCGATCCGCAGAGCCGAGGCGGTCGCGGCGGAACTGGTCAAGGATGGGGTGCCGAAGGCGGCGATCAGCATCCAGGGCTTCGGCGAGACCCACCTGCTGGTGGCGACCGGCCCCGGCGTGCGGGAGCCGCAGAACCGCCGCGTCGAAATCATCATCCACTGATCTCATCCACGGACGCAATCCGGACATTGGACGGCCGCGGCGGATCGGTCGTGGCCGTCACCGGATTGTTCCCGGCTCCATCGTTGCAGGCTCCATCGTTGCAGGCTTGATCGTTCCGGCCGCGCGGCGCGTGTCGGGATCGCCGCGGTCCTGCGGATTTCGTGGCAGATCGCCGACCCCACGGCCGATCGACCCGCGCCCGCGCGCGTTCCTCATGCGCCCGGCACGATCATCGCTGGCTTGTTCCAACATCGCTTGCTTGCTCCAGTCCGGGCATCGGGGTAAGGGACGCGACGTTCCGGACGACGGTTTCATACCGCCCCCGGACGAACGCTTCGCCGCGAAGCCACGGGTCGCACCGCGCACCATGAGGTCAATTGTTTGAGCCAGGAACGGGACGCCGAGCACCGCGGAACCGGTAAACCTACATTCGGTATGCTGATGGCGGTGCTGGGAATCGTCTACGGCGATATCGGCACCAGCCCGCTCTATGCCTTCAAGGCCAGCCTGCAGTTGTTCGACGCCGCCGCGACCACCTCGGTGGAGATCATGGGCGTGCTGTCGCTGATCTTCTGGTCGCTGATCATCATCGTGACGCTGAAATACGTCGTGCTGGTGATGCGCGCTGACAATCGCGGAGAGGGCGGCATCCTGGCGCTGATGGCGCTGGCGCAGCGGGTCTCGGTCGGCCGCGGCGTCAAGAACGCGATCGCCCTGGTCGGCATCGCCGGCGCCTGCCTGTTCTTCGGTGACGGCGTGATCACCCCGGCGATCTCCGTCCTGTCGGCGGTCGAAGGGCTGGAGGTTTCGGCGCCGCAGCTGAAATTCTACGTGCTGCCGATCAGCATCACGGTGATCGTGGCGCTGTTCGCCATGCAATATAAGGGCACCGGCAAGGTCGGCCGCGTGTTCGGGCCGGTCATGGTGGCCTGGTTCTTCATCATCGGCCTGACCGGCCTGGTGGAAATCGTCCGGCATCCGTTCGTGCTGTTGGCGGTGTCCCCCAGCTACGCGGTCGAGCTGTGCATCCAGTATAAGGGGATGGCGTTTTTCGTGCTTGGCGCCGTGGTGCTGTGCGTCACCGGGGCCGAGGCCTTGTACGCCGATATGGGGCATTTCGGCGCCAAGTCGATCCGCCTCACCTGGATGACGTTCGTCCTGCCCTGCCTGATCCTGAATTATTTCGGCCAGGGCGCGCTGATGATCGGCGACCCCTCGGCGATCGAGAACCCGTTCTTCCTGCTCGGGCCGGAGTGGCTGCGGCTGCCGATGGTGCTGCTGGCGACGGTGGCGACGGTGATCGCCAGCCAGGCGGTGATCTCCGGCGCGTTTTCCATGGCACGCCAATGTATGCAGCTTGGGTTCCTGCCGCGGATGACGGTGCGCCACACCTCCACCATGGAGGAAGGCCAGATCTACGTGCCGCAGGTGAACAATGCGCTGGCGGTGGGCGTGGTGCTGCTGGTGCTGGCGTTCAAGACCTCGGACAACCTGGCCTCGGCCTACGGGATCGCGGTGACCGGGACGTTCCTGTGCACGGCCGTGCTGGCGATGATCGTATTCCGCCGACAGTTCCACTGGTCCCGGGCGGCGGCGGTGTCGGTGTTCGGCCTGCTGTTCCTGGTGGATATCGTGTTCTTTTCCGCCAATTCGGTGAAGATCATCGAGGGCGGATGGGTGCCGCTGGTCATGGGCATCGCGCTGACCGGGATGATGACGTCGTGGAAACAGGGCCGCGACCTGCTGCTGTCGCGCTGGAAACAGTCCAGCATGCCGCTGGCCCCGTTCCTGGCTCGGTTGCCGCAGTCGCGGATCATCCGGGTCCCGGGATTGGCCGTGTTCATGACCGGCAACCCGGACTATGTGCCGACGTCGTTGCTGCACAACCTGAAGCACAACAAGGTGCTGCATGAGAACGTCCTGTTCGTGACGGTGCAGAACGAGGACGTGCCGGAGGTCTCGCAGCGCCGCCGCGCCGAGGTGGCACAGCTGGCGCCGGGCATTCACCGGGTGGTGCTGCGCTACGGCTTCATGGAAAGCCCGAACATTCCGAAGGCGCTGGAGGAGCTGACCGACCAGCTGGATTGCCGGGTGTCGCAGGCGAGCTATTTCCTCGGCCGCGAGGTTCTGGTTCCGGGCATGGCGCCGAAACTGTCCTGGTGGCGGCGGGCGCTGTTCCTGGTGATGGCCCGCAACGCCGTGCCGGCGACAGAGTTCTTCCGGATCCCGAGCGACCGGGTGGTCGAGCTGGGGGTCCGGATTACGATCTGACGGGTGCGTTCGATACGGGGTCGCGGGTGCCCGGCACAGCGGCCCCGGCGGCCTGTTCTCGTCGTTGAATCGCCTTTCCGGCAGCCACGTTCGGCGTCTCCGCCCGCCCGCTTGCCCGCCCCGCCCGCCCGCCCCGCCCGTCCGCCGAGATACAGGCCGGCACGCATGGTTGAAGCCGATCCGCCGGCCAGAGTTTCACTGTCGAAGCCCGGCACGGCTAATCCTGGCCCAGGGTGGCGTGATCGTGCCAAGCCATGGATTGGACGCGTCTTCAGCGCCAGCGATCGGAGGGAAACGCTCATGTCGGGAATCAAGCGATCGGGAAACCGGTCAGCGCGGGCCAGATCGGTCGGCATCAGCCCCGTCGTCAGTACAATGGCCAGGACAGTGATGGCCGGCACAATGGCCAGGACAGTGATGGCCGGGGCGGTCGGCGCGTTCCTGATTGGCCACGGCGACGCCAACGCACAGCCGGCACAGCCCGAGGGCACGACGATGCTGCATCTGTCGGTTTCGGCATCGGTGCCGGCGTCGCCGGACCTGCTGGTGGCCAGTCTGCTGGCGCAGAACACGGCGCCTTCCGCTGCCGCGGCGCAACGCGCGGTGAATGCGTTGATCGCCCAGGGCATGCAGGCCGCGCACGGGGTGGCCGGCGTAGAGGCGCGCGCGGTCGGCTACGCGGTTGGCCCCAGCGATGAGAAGCACACTGCCTGGGTGGCCCAACAGACCCTGGAACTGCGCGGATCGGATGGACAGGCCGTGCTCGACCTGACCGGCAAACTGCAGGAACGCGGACTGGCGGCGGCGGCGCTGGACTGGCAGTTGTCGCCGGCGACGTTCCGCCGGGCGCACGACGCGGCGACGGCTGCCGCGCTCAAGGAAATGCAGGCTCGCGCGGCCGCGGCGGCGGCGACGCTGGGCCTGCACGTCGACCACGCCACGGATGTCCGGCTGGACAGCCCGCTCTACCAGCCGCGGCCGGCGTTCGCGTTGATGGCAAGAACCGCGGGCGCCGCCGCGCCACCCCAGGCGACGGCCGCGCCGGAGGACGTGACAGCGAGCGTCTCCGCCGATGTGCTGCTGCGTCCCTAGACCACGATCGTTTGAGGTTGACCCGTCCTTCGGCGTTCGAGCATGGTCTAACTGTTTGTTTGATCGCGTGATTCACGCCTTCTGACTGTGTCAGCCTCAGGCGATCATGCTCTAGCCGGGCCCGTTCTGGCCGGGCACGTTCTGGCCGGGCACGTTCTGGCCGGGCACGCGCTGTGCGTGACCCGGCT
>DATARX010000417.1:0-10983 GCA_036263955.1 Rhodopila sp. | reverse complement strand
GCCATAGCGGAATCGAACGCAGCCGGATCGGTGCGAATGGCACGGATATCGTGCATGGACTCAGACCTCGACTGGCTTCGGTTCGACCCAACGGGCACTCAGGATGGAGATCTCGTACAACGCGATCAGCGGCAAGGCGAGACCGGTCTGGGTAATGACGTCCGGCGGCGCCAGCACGGCGGCAATCACGAACATGCCGACATAGGCGTAGCGCCGGAATTTTCGCAGTTGCAACGAATTGACGATGCCAACCTTGGCCAGCAACGTCAGCGCCACCGGCAACTGAAAGGTGATGCCGAAGGCGAAGATCAGCTTCATCACCAGATCGAGGTATTCGCTGACCCTGGGCAACAGCTCGATCGGCACGCCGCCGCCGCCATGCGGGTCCTGGAAGCTGGCGAAGAATTTCCAGGCAAACGGAAACACGAAGTAGTACGCCAGCGCCGCACCGAGCACAAAAAGGATCGGGGTGGCGGCGAGGAATGGCAGGAGCGCGCGCTTTTCGCTGCGATACAGGCCCGGGGCGACGAACAGCCAGATCTGCACCGCGATCATCGGAAAGGCGACGAAGCCGCCCCCGAAGAACGCCACCTTGATCTTGGTGAAAAACGCTTCGTAAAGCTGCGTGTAGATCAGATGCGGGTCCGGATTGCCTTGCTCGCGCAACACGGTGGCCAACGGTTCGGCCAGGAAGAAGTAGATACTGCTGGCGAAGTAGTAGGCGATGCCGAAGCAGACCAGGAAGGTGGCGGCCGACCAGATCAGCCGTCGGCGCAACTCGACCAGATGCTCAAGCAGCGGCATCGGCTTGTCGTCAATCGGGTCTTCGTCAGATGTGGCCACGTTCGGCTTTCCGATGGTGAAATGCGGCTTCTACGCCTTGGACTGGCGTTGCAGCACGGCTTCGGGGGGAATGAAAGCAGGTGCCTCGGCCGAGGGCGTGGCGGCCTGCGACACCGGCGGCGGAACCAGGCCCGGCGGGATGAACGCCGGGGCAAGGGGCTTTTCCGGCTGAACCAGCGGCTCGGGTTCGGGATGCGCTTCGACGGCCGGCGGGGCGCTGACGGTGATCTCTTCCAGCGTCGAGACCTCACCGGCGGTCGGGCTGGCGCTGGGATATGTCCGTTCGAACGGATTTTCCGCGAAGCTGTCGCGAATCGAATGGTCCGGATCCACGTGCTTTTCCAGCGCACCGGCGATATCCAGGTTGCGGATATCCTGAAACGCCTTCTTCACGTCGCCCAGATCGGCCTCACGCACCATCTCATCGACATGGGTCTGGAATTCCGCAGCCATGCGGCGCGCCTTCTTCACCATGCCGGAGATGGTGCGGATGGCGGCGGGCATATCCTTCGGGCCGATCGCAATCAGCGCGACGGCTCCAATCAAAAGTAACTCCGACCAGGCGAAATCGAACATGGGTGTGTGTACGTCTCCAGGGGCCGCTTGCTAGCAGGAAGCAGGCGCCGGGGAAACCTGTCGCGTTACGCGGGCGAGGATATTGATGGGCATCCCGCTATTGATGCGCCCCCCTGCTGATGAGCACCCCCTAGTGATGAGCACCCGGGCACCCCCCTATTGATGGGCAATCGACACCGGCTTGTCCGCAGGGTCGGCGGTCAGGAAGCCCAGCGTGTCGGCCTCCAGTACCAGGCAGGTCAGTTTTCCGCCGAATACCGCGCCGGTGTCGATCGCAATACGGTTGTGCCGGACCACAGGCGCCGTGACCGGGGTATGACCGTGAACCACAACCGCGCCGAAGTCGGCGTCCGAATAGAGGAATGGCTGGCGGGAGCGAAGCAGGTCGTCGCGTGTCTGGTCCTGCAGCGCGATGCCCGGGCGGACCCCGGCATGCACGAAGGCATAGCCGCCTTCCCGGTGCATCAGCGTCAGGCCCCGCAGGAAGTCCTGGTGAGAGCGTGGGATCCGCGCCGCCCAGTGCTCCCTCGGCCCCTCGGGGTCGATACCATAGCTCTCCAGCGCCGCCCTGCCGCCGGCGAACAGCCAGTCGGTCCCGGCCGCTCGTTCCCCCGACAGCGCGTCCAGCATCGTGCTTTCGTGGTTGCCCATCAGGTTGATCGTCTCCATGCGCGGGATCGGGCAGCCGTGGCGAAGGCGCTCGATCACACCCGCGCTGTCGGCCCCCCGGTCCACGTAATCGCCAATATGCAGCAACAGCGCCGAAGCGACCGGCCGTTCCCCCAGGTCCTCGGCAATAGTGGCGTGCAGACTGGCAAGCTGGCGGGCGCAGCCGTGAATATCACCGATCGCGTAGATGCGGCGGCCGAACGGTAGTGAAGCAGGCGCGGGCAAGCATTCGATCATTGCAGATCGGGGTTACAGGCCGACAGCGATTGAAGCAACTGGCGGCGGTTTCCGGCCGAACCTAATCTTCGTGTCGCCGGATCTTCGTGTCGCCGGCGGGCGCCGCCGTGGTGCGCAATGCGCGGGAGACACCCCAGCCGCCGTCGACCTACCCCTGCGGCCCCGGCTGTCGTGATCACTGAACAGCAGGTGGCCGCTTATTCTCCCGAAAAACTATGCACGGCGAAACAGCGAAGAGCCACCCCCGCCCCGCCAGTCCAGGTCCACGCAGGCTCAGTGCGCCAGAACCGCGGGCTCCGCCGGCTCGTTCGCCGAGGTCGTGCGCAATGGCAGATCGCGCATCCCGATGGCAACCAGCACCGCCGGAACCATGGCAACGGCGCAGGCCAGAAACGCAATGTGGAACGCACCGGCCAGCGCCGTGTGCACGTGCGGCATCATCGCCGCCGCGACGCCCTGGATGGCCCCGCCGTGCTGCCGCACCTCGCCAAGATCGATCTGCGCGGTGATACCGAACCCGGCCAGGCGCGTTGCGAAGTCCTCCGCCAGCAAGGCGCCGACCAGCGTGCTGCCGAACGCGCCCCCCATCGATCGCAGGAACAGCAGGCAGCCGGTCGCAGCCCCAATATCGCCTCGATCGGCCGCGTTCTGCACACACACCAGGCTACTCGGCATCACCATCCCGATGCCGAAACCGAGAACGAGCTGGTAGGTCACGAGCAGGAACCGAGGGGTCGTTCCGTCTATCATCGCGAGCAGCACAAAGCCGAGCAGGCAGCCAATCAGCCCGGCGATCATGATCGCCTTCATCTTGCCGTGCCGGCGCGCGAGCCACCCGGCGACGATCGCACCGACGCAGTTGGCGCCAAGAAACGGCACCACCAGCGCGCCCGAGGCCGCGGCATTATCACCGCCCACCAGCTGGAAAAACAGCGGCAGCAGGAAACTGCCGCCGAACAGCGCCAGGGCGCCGCAAAACGCGATCCCGACCCCGCGCACGAACACCGCGTTGGCGAACAACCGCGGCGGCAGCAGCGGGTCAGGGAAATGCCGTTCCTGCACGGCCAGCAATGCGATCATGACCAGCCCGGCGGCACCAAGCGCCAGGAGAACGGGCGATGTCCAGGGCATCTCCACCCCGCCCCAGCTCAACACCAGCAGCCACGCGCTGACCGCGGCGGTCAGCAGGGCCGCGCCCGCCCAGTCGATCCGGGTCTTCCGCGCGCGGACCGGGAGCACCCGCAAGGCTCGGTCGCACAGCAGCATGGCGATCAGCGCGATCGGCAGGTTGACCCAGAAGATCCATCGCCACGACAACGCATCGGTGACCCAGCCGCCGATGATCGGCCCGGCGACCGACGCAATCCCCCAGGTCGAGGCCATATATCCCTGGTAGCGGCCCCGCTCCCGCGGGCTAACCACGTCGGCGATCGCCGCCTGGGCCATCGCCATCAGCCCGGCGCCGCCAATGCCCTGCAGGCCGCGGGCGATGACAAGCTGGCCAAGGGTTGCCGCCATGGCACAGAACGCCGAGGCGACCGCGAACACCGCCAGTCCGACCAGCAGCAGTTTTCGCCTGCCGTAGATATCCGACAGCTTGCCGTAGATCGGCGTCATCGCCGTCGAGGTCAGCAGATAGGCCGACACGATCCAGGCCAGATGGCCGAAACCGTTGAGATCGGCCGCCATCGCCGGGACGGCCGGGATGACCACGGTCTGATCGATTGCCGCCAGGAAAATGCAGAGCAGGATGCCGCTTAGCACGCGAAGAATCTGCTGATGGGAAAACCGCGACGGAGTGTCAGCGTCTGCCTGCATCTTCAAAGCCGTCCTTACTCCAGCGTGGCCGCGTCATGAAAAAAACGCTTCACCATTCCTACCGCGATGCAACATTTTTCACTATCGCGCTGAACTCAACCCTGCCGCGCGTCCGTTCAACGGAACCTGGCGCAGGGTGAAAGACGCCGCTACGGGCGCGGCGAGACACGCCGATGGTAAGCCGGTTTGAATCGAGGGGTGTTATCTATGTCCCGTCGTGCCAGGGACCAGGGACCAAGGACCGGGGACCGGGGACCAAGGACCGGCGACTCGGGCGCGAGGCGCCTGCCCCGGCGACCTAAACGAACGCTCTCACCGCTGCATATTCATGATCTGATCCATCGGCATCATGTTGTGGTTCAGGTGCGACATGATCCACAGCGACCCCGCCAGCAACAACAGGACGATCAGCACGCCGAACGCCAATGCCATGACGTTGTTGACGTTGTCGGGGCCGGTCGTGATGTGCAGGAAGAAGACCAGATGAACCCCCATCTGCGCGATCGCCAGGACAATCAGGGCCACCGGTATACTCGGCGCCCAGACCAGCGTTGTTTGCGAAATGAAAAACGATCCGATCGTAAGCAACGTTGCCAGCCCAAGGCCGACCACGTAGCCGGATATCCCTTCCGAGGCCTCCACGCCCGGGGCAACGTCCTGGTTCGCTTCAACTTCGCTCATTGCCAGACCCCCATCAGATACACCACGGTGAACAGCGCGACCCAGATGATATCGAGCGCATGCCAGAACAGGCTGAAACACAGCATGCGCCGCAGGATATCCGGCCGGTAACCCTTTGCGTACACCTGCGCCATCATCGTCAGCAGCCACAACAGCCCGGCTGTCACGTGCATTCCGTGGCAGCCGACCAGGCTAAAAAACGCCGACAGGAACGCACTCCGCGACGGGCCTGCGCCGCGCGCGATCATGCCCGCGAACTCCCGCAGTTCCAGCCCGAGGAACCCGCAGCCCAGCAGGAACGTCACCACCATCGCCGGATAGAACCAGGTATTCCGTCCGGTCTGCGCACCAATGCTGGCGATGCCGCAGGTGAAGCTCGACAGCAGCAGGCATGAAGTCTCCAGCCCGACACTCCGCAGATCGAACAGGTCCCGTCCGCTGGGGCCGCCCGCCGTCTGGTCCACCAGCACCGCGTAGGCCGCGAAGAAGGCGGAGAACATGATGATGTCGCTGAGCAGGAAAATCCAGAAGCCATAGCCGGTGACGATGCGCTTGAACATTAATCCGCCATGGCCGCCATGCCCGCCGGCGGCAAGCTGTGCGCCGCTCATCGCGCCATCACCCGCATGCGGGCCAAGGCCTCACTGCGTGCCTGTCGGTTGGGTCGGTCGATGAGCGCTACCTCACTCGCCGGAATGACGTATTCATCCTTATCCCGCCAGGCGAACACGACGAAGGTGGCGAACGCCCCGACCGCGGCCACCCCCACCAGCCACCAGATGTGCCAGATCAAGGAGAAGCCCATGATCGTGGCGAAGAATGCGCATATGAAACCGGTCGCGCTGTTCCGCGGCATGCCGATATCCGCATATGCCGGCTCCTCGTCCGGCGTCGCCCGCTGGCGCGCCCGCTGCTTCATCACCCAGTACGACTCCTCGCCTTCGATATGCGGCTCCACCGCGAAGTTGAATGCCGGCGGCGGCGATGCCATCGACCACTCCAGCGACCGTCCGTTCCACGGATCGCCGGTGACGTCGCGCAATTCCTCCCGCCGGCGGATGCTGACAACCAGTTGCGCGATCTGCAGGACGATCCCGGCCAGGATGACGGCCGCGCCGGCGGCCGCGATCAACAGCCACGGACGCCATTCCGGCACATCGTAGTGCTGCATGCGCCGCGTCATGCCCATCAGGCCAAGAACATAAAGCGGCATGAAGGCGAGGTAGAAGCCGATGATCCAGCACCAGAACGCCGCCTTGCCCAACCCGTCGTGCAGCCGGAAACCGAATGCTTTCGGAAACCAGTAGTTATAGCCTGCGAAGGCACCGAACAGCACGCCGCCGATGATGACGTTATGAAAGTGCGCGACCAGGAAAAGGCTGTTGTGCAGCATAAAGTCCGCCGGCGGCACCGCCAGCAGCACGCCCGTCATGCCGCCAATCACGAAGGTCACCATGAACCCGATCGACCACAGGATCGGCGGCGCAAAGACAATCCGGCCGCCATACATCGTGAACAGCCAGTTGAACACCTTCACCCCCGTCGGCACCGCGATGATCATCGTCGCGATGCCGAAGATCGCGTTGACATCGCCGCCCGCGCCCATGGTGAAGAAGTGGTGCAGCCACACCATGAACGACAGCACGCAGATCGCCATCGTCGCCAGCACCATGGAGCGGTAGCCGAACAGCGGCTTGCCCGAGAACGTCGAGATCACCTCGGAAAAGACCCCGAACGCCGGCAGGATCAGGATGTAGACCTCCGGATGTCCCCACGCCCAGATCAGGTTCATGAACATCATCATGTTGCCGCCGGCTTCGTTGGTAAAAAAATGAAACCCGAAGTAGCGGTCCAGCAGCAGCATCGCCAATGTCGCGGTCAGGATCGGGAACGCAGCCACGATCAGCAGATTCGATGCCAGCGTGGTCCAGCAGAACATCGGCATCCGCATATACGTCATGCCCGGCGCGTGCATTTTCAGCACCGTGGTGACCAGGTTGACGCCGGCCACCAGCGTTCCGACACCGGAAATTTCCAGCGACCAGAGATAGTAGTCCACCCCCACCCCCGGCGAGTAAGCCAGTTCGGACAGCGGCGGATACGGCAGCCAGCCGGTGCGGGCGAACTCCCCCACGACCAGCGAGATGTTCACCAGCAACGCCCCCGTGGCGGTCAGCCAGAACCCGACCGAATTCAGTGTCGGGAAAGCAACGTCACGCACGCCCAGTTGCAGTGGAACGACGAAATTCATCAGTCCGATCACGAACGGCATCGCCACGAAGAAGATCATCAGCGTGCCATGCGCGGAAAAAATCTGGTCGTAGTGCTCCGGCGGCAGATAGCCCTGCGAGTCGAATGCCAGCGCCTGTTGCGATCGCATCATGATCGCGTCGGAGAAGCCGCGCAGCAGCATCACCATCGCCAGAAAAACATACATCACGCCGATCCGCTTGTGGTCGACGCTGGTGATCCATTCCCGCCAGAGATAAGGCAGCCATCCCTTCAGCGTGATCCAGGCGAGGACACCCAGAATGACCACTGCAACAACGGCGGACGCGGCCATCGGAATCGGCTGATCGAACGGGATGGCCTCCCAGCTCAGTTTGCCCAGCATGGTTACTTCTCCGTCCGCGGGGATACCGTACGATCCGGCCGACCGGCTTGCGGCCCAGGCCCAGGCGGCAGTTTCTGCGTCACGATCTGCTGAAACAGTCCGGCCTCCACCCCGCGATAGGTGAAGGGAGCCATGCCGATGCTTTGTCTGGCCAGCGAGGCGTAGCTCGCCGGATCCAAGGTCGATCCGGCCTTGCGTGCATCCGCCACCCAGGCCTCAAACTGATCCGCCGGCACCGACCGCACGTCGAAATGCATATCGGAGAACCCGTCGCCGCTGTAATGGCTCGACAGCCCATGGAACGTGCCCGGATTGTCCGCCTGCAGGTTCAGCCGCGTGGTCATGCCGTTCATCGTGTAGATCATGCTGCCCAGTTGCGGGATGAAGAACGCATTCATCACGCTCGCCGAGGTCAGCGAAAAGTGAACCGGGACGCCGGCGGGAATCTCAAGCTGGTTCACGCTCGCGATACCCTGCTTCGGGTAGATAAACAGCCACTTCCAATCCAATGAAACGACCTGCACGTCGAGCGGCGGTTCCTTCGATGCCAGCGGCTCCGCCGGATCCAGTGCATGCGCGCCGATCCACGCCACCCCACCCAGCAAAATGATCACCAGCAGCGGGATCGCCCAGACAATCAGTTCCAGGCGGCCGGAATACTCGAAATCCGGCAAGTAGGTCGCCCGCGTGTTGGACGCACGAAACCACCAGGCGAAGCCGAAAGTCGCGGCGATCGTCGGAATAACAATAGCCAGCATGATCGCCAGCGAATCGATCAGGATCGTCCTGTCTGCCAGCCCGATCGGGCCTTGCGGATCCAGAATCGCCGGTTGGCAGGCCGTCAGGAAGATAGGCGCAATCAGTAGAACTCGACTGATGGCTCGGGCGCCCCACAGGCGAAGGGATTGTTGACCGCCCAGAAACGCTGGGGGCCCGTCCGGCCGAACACGCATGCAATTGTCCTCAAATCGCTGCGCAGCCTACGTTAAGGTACGCACGACCGAGCGCTACCCTGCGCGCGGTCACGCCTGCGCTAGTATCGCGCGTCAGACAGACGCGGTACGTCAGACAGGCGCGGTACGTCGCTTTTTGGTTTGAAGTATCCCGTTCACACGGCGGATCGTGGTCGCTTCGCGACTCACGCTTCTCTGCGCCCGGAGGCTGGCGATTCCTCTTGACGCCTCACCCCAACATCACGGCCCGATGACGACTGCGCGAGCGAGCGGCCGCCCAAGTCACCCCGACATGCCAGATCGTTTCAACCCTCGATCACCGTCCTGATCTTGACCGCCAGCGCGGCGAAGCTGAAAGGTTTCGGCAACAGTTCGGTCCCCGGATCCAGCAGCCCGCCATGCACGATGGCGTTGCGCGCGTAGCCCGTCGTGTAGACGACCTTCAGTCCAGGACGCAGCACCCGCGCCGCCTCCGCCAACTGGCGTCCGGTCATGCCGCCTGGCAGGCCGACATCGGTGAACAGCACCTCGATCCCGGCCTCCCGCGCCAACACCCGCAGCGCCGCGTGGCCGTCCGCGGCGTACAGCACGCGATAGCCCAGGTCGCGCAAAGACGTAACCGAGTGCTCGCGCACCGCCGGTTCATCCTCCACCACCAGGATGGTTTCGCCGCGCCCTGGCGGGAGAATGGTATCCTCGGACCTGGGCTTGCTGTCCGGCCGGTCCGACAGCAAGCGCGGCAGATACAGTTTGACCGCGGTTCCCTGCCCTTCCTGACTGTACAGCTTCACATGACCGTTGGACTGCTTGATGAAGCCATAGACCTGGCTCAGCCCGAGCCCCGTGCCCTGGCCGATATCCTTTGTAGTAAAGAACGGCTCGAACACCCGCGCCAAGGTGTCCTGATCCATGCCGGTGCCGGTATCGCTTACCGCGATCATCACGTATTGCCCGGCGACGACATCTTCGTGTTCGTCGGCATAGGCGTCGTCCAGATGCGTATTGGCGGTTTCGATCGTCAGCCTGCCGCCCTCGGGCATCGCGTCGCGGGCATTCACCGCGAGGTTCAGCAGCGCATTCTCCAACTGGTTGGCGTCGGCCGCGGTCCGCCAAAGCCCTCCGGCCAGCACGGTCTCCAGCGCCACGGCCTCCCCCAGTGTGCGACGCAGCAGTTCCGACATCCCGGCGACCAGCTTGTTCGCATCCAGCGGCCGCGGGTCCAGCGTCTGCCGCCGGGCGAACGCCAGCAGGCGATGGGTCAGGGTGGCCGCCCGGTCCGCACCCTGGCCGATCATCCCAAGCGCGCGCTTGACCCTGGCCTCGTCGCCGCCAAGGGAGGCCGTCGCCAGCACGCGTTGCAATGTTTCGACACCGCCGCTGATCACCGTCAGCAAATTATTGAAGTCATGCGCGACCCCGCCGGTGAGGTGGCCGATCGCCTCCATCTTCTGGGATTGGCGCAACGTTTCCTCGGCCTTCGCCCGTTGCGCCATTTCCTCCGCGACACGTTGTTCCAGCTTGTCGTTGGCGTGCCGCAGCGCGTCCCGGGCGGCCTGGCGCAGACGCGCGAGTTCCAGGTTGGAACGGACGCGGGCAAGCAGTTCGCGTGCCGAGAACGGCTTGACCAGGTAATCGTCGGCACCGGCTTCCAGCCCTTCCACGCGCGCCTCCTCACCGGCGCGAGCGGACAGCAGCACCACCGGCAAGTCCCGCAAGGCGGCATCGGCACGAATCCCGGCCAATAGGCCAAATCCGTCCATGCGCGGCATCATCACATCCGACAGGATCAGGTCCGGTGGGTTCGCTTGCGCCGCCAGCAGGGCAGCCTGCCCATCGCCGACGGCCTCGACCTCATAGCCCGGCCGCAGCAGCCGCACGACGTAATCGCGCATGTCGGCATTGTCATCGGCGAGCAGGATGCGCCGCCGTTCGGCGTCACTGCCGACATTGTCCGCCCCCAGTGACGCCAGCACGTTCGGCGTATCCAGCATGGCCGGATTCCGCGCGCCATCATCCGCGGGCAGCCAGCGCAGGGCCTCCTCCACGAACGTGGCGGCGGCGCCCCCCTCCGGCACGCTCGGGCCCGCGGTTTCGGTCACCCGATCGACCGGCAGATGCGCACGCCCGAGGGGGATGCGCACCGTGACGGTCGTGCCGCTGTCGACCCGGCTTTCCACCGCGATCGTGCCGCCGTGGAGGCGCACCAGTTCATGGACCAGCGCCAGCCCGATGCCGGTGCCTTCCAGGGTGCGGCCGCGCTGGCCCTCGATACGATGAAACCGGTCGAAGATATGCGGCAGTTCCGCCTCGGGAATGCCGATGCCGGTGTCTCGCACCGTCAGCTCCACCATCGTCGCGTCCGGCGCAGCTTGCAGCCCGACGGTAATGCCGCCCGCCAGCGTATATTTGAAAGCATTCGAGACCAGATTAAGGACGATGCGCTCCCACATCTCCGCATCGACATAAACGGGCCGATCCAGCCGCGTGCAATCGGTGCTCAGCCGCAGACCGGCCCGATCGCAGGCCGACCGGAAATTGCTCGCCAGTTCCTCGGTATATCCGGCCAGTTCGACAGGCTGGTATCGGGCCTGG